>LVAE01000074.1 GCA_001603905.1 Fibrobacterales bacterium Fibro_02 | reverse complement strand
CAACAGCGGTTCGAAACCGCTTGGGGGTATAAAGAACTCATCTAAAGATGAGTTCTTTTTTTACCCACAAGCCAACCGCATCAAAGGGTATAAAAGATGCTTCGTTAGAAGCATCTTTTTTTATACTCCCAAGCCAACCGCATCAAAGGTTGGGTGTCCCTCGGCATCGAAAAACGGTGTTGTCGGGTTGAAAAACGTCTGCATACACCAAAAGGTTACCGAAAAGTGTTGCACTTTCGGGAATTTTTGTGTATATTTATTGAAGGAACATCGAAACGGAGGCCAGTATGAATAAATGGAGCGACGAATTTGAGATAAAGCTAGTTGGCGCTACCGTGTGGATAGTGCTTTTAATAGTTGGCCTCTCAGGAGGAAATTAAGACAAGCGCCGATCTTTCGGCGCTTTTATTACTTATTCTCTTTATCATACTGTTTCATGCCAAGTCCATTAAATACTGAACCGTATATAGGAGCATATATTCTCCTTTTCTTTTTACCCACAAGCCAACCGCGTCAAAGGGTATAAAAAAGTTCAGCAAAAGCTGGACTTTTTTATTTGGCCAACCGTTCACTTTTTTTCTCAAAAATACCCTTGACTAAATCAAAAACTTTCTTATATTTGGTCTCACAAATCGCCCCTATCGTCTAGTGGCCCAGGACTCGGGATTTTCATTCCCGCAACAGCGGTTCGAAACCGCTTGGGGGTATAAAGAACTCATCTAAAGATGAGTTCTTTTTTCTACCCACAAGCCAACCGGCTCCACCCATTCCTACATACCCACGGCACAGCCAAGGGCACTCAATACATACGTTTCGCTTTCGCCCATACGATAATAGGGCAACAACGTTTCGTCATCTACCATCGAACCATCAAAACCATTCAGCTGGAGCTGTTCATCGATACGGCGCTTGAACGAGGAAAATCCCGAATTCCAGAGATTGCGTTCACCCAGTTCCACCGCATAATCAGCGTTCTTCATTTCATGTTTATACGACATATTTACCTCTTTTTCTAAAAAAGCACACAAACAAACAAGTGCTTTTCTGTTCAGTAGCAAATATAGGTATATTCAGATGTCAAAAGATGACATTTTTATTCTATGACAGTTGCCGTCACGGTGGCATGCCCCACCTTGTCAAGACCAATCTTCTTGCCGGCAGCAACACTCAAGTCCAGGATTCGGTCGCCTACATACGGGCCACGGTCATTCACGCGGACTTCTACACTTTCGCCATTGTCCTTGCGGACCACCTTCAGCTTGGTGCCGAACGGGAGCGTCTTGTGGGCGCAGGTATAATCGTCCTGGTCAAAAATTTCACCACTGGCGGTCTGCTTGCCATCGAAACCGGGGCCATAGTAGCTCGCCTCGCCCTCGATTTTAGTCCCTATTTCAGCTTTTTCTCCCGAAGCATAATGCTTGCCCGGAAAACGCACATATCCCTTGCGCGAAGCGATCTTTGCATTTGCAGCGGCACATCCAGACAACAGCAAGGCGGCAGACAACACCGCCACAACGGCAAACTTGCCCTTACTCAAAATCATACATGCTGTTGTAGGTATTTTCAAGGATTTCATCTTCCTTGCTCTTGACTTCAGCCTGTTTTTCTTCAGGAGCCTTGTTCAGCGCCTCATAGTACTGAGCCGACTGCTTGTTGATATGCTCCTCGCTCGTCTTGACTCGTTTCCGCAAGCGTTCCAGATCCTTATCCGACATCGACAGGCGAGAATTCATCATTTTCGCCGCCTGCTTTCCCCACGGAGTCTGACCGTACTGGTCACGGAGCAACTTATAGGTGGCCATCGTGCTATCGACACGTTCCGGGTTCATCTGGAAGTAAATCGCCTTCATGTACAGGGCCTGGGCACCCGCCTGGGTTTCTGGGAATTCCCGATACAAGCTGTCGAAGAACATGAACGCGTGCGTATATGCAGAATCCACCAGTTCCATCTGGTCTAGCGGCATTTCGGAGGCGATTGTCCAAAGGCTTTCCGCCTCCATGTAGCGGTCCTTTGCGACATCCTCGCGCGTCTTCAAGGTCACCCGCATGCCGAGGTTCGCCTGCGCCTGCTTGGCATATTCCGTATCTGGGTACTTTTCGATAATTTCCTTGTAGATTTCTTCGGCGGCATCGGGGTCATGCAGGTACTCGTCATAGACGAAAGCCTTTGCGTAAATAGCACGCAAAATCTTGGCGCTATCCCCGGAATCCTTGATCACGTTATCTAGGCGCACAATGGCGCTATCCACCTCGGAGAGCTTGAACAGGAACAATTCCGCAATCAGGAACTCGGACCTGAAGAAGTTATCGACGTTGGGAATGGAATCCTTGCGTTCCTTGTCATTCTGGTTGCGCATGGAGATCAGACGCTTCAAGGCATCGCGACGTTCGCGGCTTTCCTGGCCCCACTTGCATATCGTGCGCGAAATAAAGCTGCTATCGTAATAGACGACGGCCTTGTCGTAATCAATTTTCTGGTGCTGTTCATAATCACCCAGACAGAAATAGCTTCGAGACGCAACTTCGGTACGCGGATACTCCGTATTCACCTTCTGCAAGATGACTATTGCGTCGGCATGTCGCCCTGCAAGCATGGTCAGTTCACCGATACGCACCAGGTAATCCGGCTGCTTGGATTCATAATCGGGATTCTTGTAGAGTTCCTTGTATTCGTCCGCCGCCTGCAGATACTCCTTACGGTTCACAAGGCATTCCGCAGCCTGTTCCCCTGCCGTCTGCTGTTCACGCGGATTCAGCTCCTTGATTTCCTTGGCCGTATAATGCTCACGAGACTTGTCCCAGTCTTCTTTCTTATAATAGAGTCCTGCCAAACGGAAATGCGCCTTGCCACGCATAAAGGGAGTTCCCGACGTATCGGCAAGCAACGCCTCCAAAGAAGCAATGGCCTGGTCAGGCGCCTCGGACTGCTCATCCAAAAGCGAGAGCAGGTTCAGCCCCTGGAAATAATAGGGATGTTCCTTGGACGCCACCACCGGCTCCAGGGCAAATCGGCTAATGTTATACTCGTGGTTACGGTACAGGCAATAGGCGCGCTGGTATTCCACGGCCTTCATCGAATCATGGTCGGCAAAGTAGCGTTCGAATTCATCGTACTTGGTAATCGCCTTGCTCCACTCATGCTTGTGGCGGAACGATTCGCCAATCAAAAAGACCGCTTCGGCCGTACGTTTCTTGTTGTCGGGGAAACGTTCCAGGACGCGGGAGCCCTTCTCGATAATCTTGTCGTATTTCTGGCGTTCCTCAGTACCGGGCAGAGAATTTTCGCTATCGGGAATGCTGTCCAGTCGGGCGGCACGCATTTCACCGGCCTGTTCATCCAGACGTTCCGCATTGAACATGTGGTTCAGGTAGGCACAGCAAGTACACCCCTCGAACAGAAGGGCGAACACAGCAAGCGCCATATAGCGGATACGTAACATGAGTATAAAGATACAAAAATAGACGAGAGAACGGCGGTTCCCGCCTACAGACGAGAGATTCTAAAGTCTTAATTTTAAAAACAAAGAATTTATCACATGGAATTTACAGAAAAAACTCTCGTCTTTCGTCTGTAGCGAAGACGAAGTCTGAGCGTTCTTTCGTCTAAACCCTAGTATTGATTCAGGTACTTCGTATAGTCACAAAGTTTGAGTCCAGGCGGAAGCACGCTCTTGTCGAAACGCACCATACGCACTTCGGCAGGCTTCCCGACCACGCGGGCAAGCATCTCGAAGTTATCCTGGGTTTCCCAAACGGCCGCATCCAAAACGATACCGTCGCCGCAATCCGTTTCACCCGTACTATTGCCGATACCAGAAATTCTCGAATTCTGCTTGAGCAGCCTCGTATAAATTTCAGGCGCCATTCCCATATGATTCGACGAGGAGGCCGAATCGTAAACCACTACGTGAACTTCACGGAAATGGCTGAGGGAATCAAAGATGACCGTGTAGGTATGCATGTAAGGAGCGATGTAGAACGATTCCTGCCAGACATTGTTGGCAACAGGCCTGAAATTGCCAATGGAATACTTCTTGAAGAATTCACGCGGAGTCGCCCCATAACGAACAACATAATGTCCAAGCATCGTCGTAAAGTCATGTGTCGTCGCAGGCTCAATGGTTTCACGCAAACTGTCGACCGCACGGTTCAGGTTCGCCGTCAGGCCGTCCCCTTTAGAAATAGGAGCAGGTCTTGTGACGCTCGCTTCCTGGATTCGCTGCTGGATATCCGGGTATTCAGGATCCACCTTCTGGATGTCCTGGAACTGGGAACGGGCGCGGCCAAACTGGCGGCCTTTCAAGTAGGCGCGTCCCAGGGCTTCCTTCAGAGGCAGGTTATCAGGATACTTTTCGACAAGCGGTTCCAGGATATCACAAGCCGTCTGCGCACGGTCCTGCGGAGAAAGGACAACGCCGGAGCCAGAACCCGGAGGCGACTTTTCCCCCAAAGTCGAGATGGCTTCACGAGCCTGGACAAAATCGGGATTAAACGCAAGAATGCGCTGGTAAAGTTTCTCCGCCGCATCGAAATGTCCCTGGTATTCATTCAGGTATCCCTGCAACAATAGCAGGTTTGCATTGACCGGGAACTGCGAAAGGGCATATTCCACCAGGGCAGAGCAACTATCCAGCTGGCCACCGCGGCGGTAAAGTTCCGCCAGCAACTCATAGGCCCTCGGTTCATCTCCGTTCGAAAGGCTTACGACCGTCTTCAGTTCGTTCGTCGCCTGGATCGACCGACCGCCCTCCATGAGCAGGCGACCATACCATAACCTCGTCTGGTAAAAGGCGGGAGCCTTTTCCGATGCGACTCGGGCCAATTCCAAAGCGGCAGTAGAGTTACCCGCCTTATAAATCTTGCGGCTTTCCAGATAGGCGGACAAGCCCGAACCGGGGTAACGCGCCTGAATTTTTTCGGTGAGCAACGAAAGACGATCCTGCTGCAGGCTCGAAAGCGAATCCAGTTCAAACAAGGTATTCAACTGTCCCAGCAGAGCAGGCAACAAATCTGGATACAGCACCACGATCCCATCGTAGATATCGTAGGCAGAACTGTAGGCGCCCGAACGGAAAAGTTCCATCGCACGGCGAAGTTCGGTCTGCACCTGGGCAGGCACATTGGCCAGCGCCTCGGTCATATCGGGAGTATCGCCACGAACCACCGTAGACCCGGCAGGAAGCCCATAAGGGTCCCCCCCCACTACAATCTTGTTGGGACCGTGAACATCATAAAGGCGAAAGCCCACAAAAGCAAGCAATGCCCCACAACACAATGCCAAAAAGAGGTATGCCGCCCTACGGGCCGCCGAAGACGAATTCGTCATTATTTTTCCAAAAAATCAGCCAGTTTTTCTTTATGTTCTTTACTCTTCTGCAAACGGCGGAGCGTCTTGTTCTTGATCTGGCGCACACGTTCACGGCTGAGTTTCAAGTCTTCGCCAATGTCCTTGAGCGTGGTGTCTTCCACGGTATCCAGTCCATAGAACATGCGAAGGATTTCTTCTTCACGCTGCGGAAGCGACGACAAGGTTTCCTGGATGAGCTTACGGCGTTCATCCTTTTCCATGTCCTCGTCCTGGTTTCCATCGGAACCGAGAACATCCATCAGGGTGCTGACCGTATCGCCATTACCAGAGACATTCGTCGCATCGCCAATGGGAGCGTCGAGCGAAATGTCCACGATTTTTTCCATGACCTCGACAATGTCCTTTTCGAACGGAGCGAATTCGTCCATCGCAATGGTACGATCGTAGTCACCGTCGTTCTGCATCAAGGCGCGCTTGAAGCGATTGACCAGGGCAAGCTTGTTCGGAGGAATCCGGACCGCCCCTACCTGTTCAAACAGAGCCTTCTGGATGGACTGACGAATCCACCACACGGCATAGGAGATAAACTTGACATCCTTACCCATGTCAAAGCGTTTTGCCGCCTTGAACAAGCCAATGTTTCCTTCATTGATCAAATCCAACAAGGAAAGTCCACGGCCCTGGTACTTACGCGCAACACTCACGACAAAACGGAGGTTACCGCGGATCAGGCGCTGTAAGGCCGACTTGCGAATCTCTTCCGACTGTTCACTCTTGATAATCGCAAGAAGAGCCTCCTCTTCCTGAGGACTCAGGGTAGGAAACCTGTTCAGGTCCCTGAAATAAAGCGCTTCGTTTGCATCACTCATAGAAACACATACCTTCGATCCTTCAAGGAACATTTCCAAGAAGACAATCCAAATATGTCTTTTTACTTTGTTTTCGTCAAGTTATACAACTTGTCGTAAGGGTAAATTCCTGAATTGTGTCCGTCATCAAACGAAAGGCCCGCCGCATAACGACCGATAGACTGCACACGGACAAGCTTGATATCCGCCGATACAGAAGAATCGTCCAGCAACTTTTCGCCCGTATGTTCATCGACGCACAACGCACAGGGGCACGCAAGTCTCAAGTTGCGAATGGCGCACGCACCACGCGTACCATCGTTCCACTCAAATCCGAGACGGCCATCCTTTGTCCTAAATACTTTCTTCGGCTGGATCATACATTCTCCTCGGGAAGTTCTGCAAATTCATAGTTGAAGGTCTTGAGCACTCCATCGCCTTCGGTCTTGAATACCGAGAGAGTACGCACCATGGCGTCGGCCGCCTGCATGAACGATTTTGCCGATTCCGAATTCGGGTAACGGAGTACCGCAGGTGTTCCCTGGTCACCGCAATCGGCAACGGCAGGTTCGAGAGGCACCTTCGCAATCACCGGGACACCCCAGCTTTTCGCGATGCGGTCTCCACCACCTTCACGGAAAATGTGATGCGCCTTGCCGCACTGGTCGCAAATAAAGTAACTCATGTTTTCGACGACGCCCACCACGGGTACGCCTACGGAATCAAACATGGCAAGACCCTTGCGGCAGTCGGCGAGAGCCACTTCCTGCGGAGTCGTCACCACCACCGCACCTGCCATCGGGCAGTTCTGCGTAAGTGTCAGCTGAATGTCGCCCGTTCCTGGAGGAAAGTCTACCAACAGGTAGTCCAGTTTTCCCCAGCGCACATGATGAATAAAGTGTTGGATCATCTGCGAAACCATCGGACCGCGCCAGATGGTCGCCTTGTCGCTATCAGCGAACATGCACATACTGACGATGCTGATGCCGCCCTTCGCCTCGACCGGGGCAATCGTGTTGTCCTCGAAAACTTCAGGAGCCTTGTCGATACCGAACATGAGACCCATGGAAGGACCGTAGATATCGGCATCCAGAATGCCCACGCGGGCACCGGACAAACTGAGCGCCATTGCAAGATTCGCCGTCACGGTCGATTTGCCGACACCGCCCTTGCCACTGGCAACAGCCACCACATGCGCCACGTCGCCGATGTAAGAAACCTTCGGTGCCTGCGCCGCCGTATTGGTGTTATCCACACGACCTTGCGCGGTAAACGTCACCTCAACAGAGCTTGCGCCGAGCGACTTTACGATCGCGATACACTGGTCCTTAAACTTGTCACGAATCGGGCAAGCCGGAGTTGTAAGGCGCAAGTCAAAACTTACCTTGTCGCCATCGATCTTTAAATTCTGGACAAAGTTCAGTTCGACAATATTCTTGTGCAGGTCGGGGTCTTGAACCGCCTGCAGGGCTTTTAGAATAGTTTGTTCGTTCAGTTGCATAGAATAATAAGAAGCGGTTGGTGGTTAAGGCTTAATAATTACATCGAGAATTTCGGCATACGGAGGAGATGCGTCATGCAAGGCGGCCATTCCTCTTCGTAGTGGCTCACCAGGATAATCGTCGTCTCCTTCGAAAGTAACTGGAGCAAGCTAAAGATCTTTTCGCGGTATTCGCCCTTGAGACCTTGCGTCGGTTCATCGAGCAATAGAACCTTGGGTGGCCGAATCGCCGCACGCGCCATGAGAACAACACGCTTGTCTATCGGCGACAAACTACGGTAGCGAGCGTCAACATCATCGAAACCAAGATAATTGAGCCATTCCTTCGCCTTCGCCCGTTCTTCCCAGGTGGTATTTTCCGCCTTGCAGAGATTCGACGTAAAGCCCGTACACAGCACCTCGGACAGGCTCAAGTCTTCACGATACTGGAGCGCCAGTTCAGGCGAGAAAAATCCGAGTTTAGCCTTGTGTTCCCAGATATTCAGGCCATGCCCCGGGCGCTCGCCCAAAAGCGTGATATCGTTCTTGTAAATCTGGGGATGGTCCGCCGTGAGCATACCGAGGAGCGTACTCTTGCCGGCACCGTTCTCGCCCATGACCGCCCAATGTTCGCCCTTACGGACAGTCCAGTTCAAGTTTTTGAGCACAACCGTGTCGCCAAACTGCACATTGATATTCTTGAGGTCAAAGAGAATTTCCGGGTCCGAAGTATCGGGCGAGCCAAGATTGACGATTTCGTAGTCCTTGAGTTCCTTCTTGGAATATTTAGGTGCCGCCATTTCGCTCGGGAGTTCGCCCGCATACTGCGTAAAGGTCTTGTCTGCATAGACGAACGCAGGAATTTCGGGAAGCAGTTCATCTTCGCGGGCGAGGCGCACGGCCACCTTCAGGCCGTCACGCTTCGAAAGCTGCACTACACTCGAGGCCAGATGCCGACGATATTCCGGATCAAGTCCGCCAAACAGGTCGTTAAAGTAGACCCACTGCGGATTTTCCATCCACATACGCGCCAGCAGAACACGGCGGAGTTCTCCGTTCGAAAGGCTCAAAAGCTTTCGGTCCAAAACTTCTTCTGACAAATCGGCAATCTTTAGCGCCTCATCCAATTTATCGGGATCCGTTTCAGGCCACGCCATGTCGTCGATATAGCGGTCCGTCTGCAAGAAGAATTTCTTCTTCAGCAGGAGATGGCGAACCAGCGGAGCTTCTTCGTCGTGCAGGCTAATAAAGCGCTGCTGGAAAAACGGAGCAAGTGCATGCTGGATTTTACGCTGCATGGCTTCCGACATCGTGGAAACATTCTTCTGCTGGTTCAAAAAATGGGTAATGACCCGGTCCAGGTCCTCGCCCTCGGTGCTAAAAATCTGCACCTGCGGGAACATTTCGATCAAGGCCTCAAAACGCTTAAATTCCATGCTCACAAAGATAGAAAAGTGAGCCAAAACTTGGCAAAGAAACATTTTTTTCTACATTTAGCCCCGTAAAACAGAAGGGTTAAAACCATGGATATTCCCGAATCCTCGAATTTTGTACAGGACATTATCGTTAACGACCTCGCCACGGGCAAGCGCAAGAACGTGCACACCCGTTTTCCCCCTGAACCGAACGGCTACATCCACATCGGACACGCCAAGTCTATCTGCCTGAACTTCGGTACGGCAAACAAGTACAAGGACTTCGGTGGCGTCACGAACCTCCGCTTCGACGACACGAACCCCACTAAAGAAGACGTGGAATACGTGGACTCCATCCGCGAAGACGTGAAGTGGCTCGGCTTTGAATGGAAGGGCGGCGAATATTTCGCAAGCGACTACTACGACCAGATTTACGCCTTTGCCGAAAAGCTGATTGAATTGGGCAAGGCTTACGTGGAAGACCTGACCCGCGACGAAATGCAGGAATACCGTGGCAACGATGCCGGTAAGCCCAGCCGTCCGAGCCCCTACCGCGACCGCAGCGTCGAAGAGAACATGAAGCTCTTCCGCGAAATGCGCGACGGCAAGTATGCCGACGGCGAAAAGTGCCTCCGTGCCAAGGTGGGCCTTTCTAGCCCGAACATGAACATGCGCGACCCGGTCATCTACCGCATCAAGCACTGCACCCACCACCGCACCGGTGACAAGTGGTGCATCTACCCGATGTACGACTTTGCCCACCCGCTTTCCGACTGGATCGAAGGCATTACGCACTCCATCTGTACACTGGAATTCGAAGCGCACCGTCCGCTGTACGACTGGTTCCTGATTGAACTGGGCCTCGATAACCGCCCGCAGCAGATTGAATTTGCACGTCTGAACCTCACCTACACCATGATGAGCAAGCGCAAGCTCCTCGAACTGGTGCAGACGAAGGCCGTGATGGGCTGGAACGACCCGCGTATGCCGACCGTTTGCGGTTACCGCCGCCGCGGCTTTACCCCGAGTTCCATCCGTGAATTCTGCGACCGTATCGGCGTTTCCAAGGCCGACTCCATGGTCGACGTGAACCTCCTCTACTTCTGCATTCGCGAAGAATTGAACCAGACCGCTAACCGCGTGATGGCCGTGATTGATCCGGTCAAGCTCGTGATTGACAACTGGGAAGCGGGCAGGGTTGAAATGATCGAAGTGGAAAATAACCCGAACGACCCGAACGCAGGCACGCGCCAGGTACCGTTCAGCGGCGAACTCTACATCGAAGCCGACGACTTTATGGAAGAACCGCCGAAGAAGTACTTCCGCCTGAAACCCGAAGGCGAAGTCCGCCTGAAGGGCGCCTACTTTGTGACTTGCAAGAGTGTCGAAAAGGACGCCGACGGCAAGGTGAAGGTCATTCACTGCGTCTATGACCCGCAGAGCAAGGGTGGTGAAACTCCCGATGGCCGCAAGGTCAAGGGCACCATCCACTGGGTTTCCGCCGCTCACGCCGTGGACGCCGAAGTACGCCTGATCGACAACCTCTTCACACTCGAAGACCCCTCGGCAGTTCCCGAAGGCGAAGACTGGCACGACTACCTGAACCCGGAATCCATGGTCATCAAGCAGGCCAAGGTGGAACCGAGCCTCGCCAACGCAAAGCTCGAAGACCGCTTCCAGTTCATGCGTCAGGGCTACTTCTGCCTCGACAGCGAAGATTCCAAGCCGGGTCACTTGGTGTTCAACAGAACGGTTGGTCTGAAGGACAGCTTCAATCCTTCCAAGTAACTTGCGACTACAAATAAATTAAAAAAAACAACACCTCGGAGCGATTCCGGGGTGTTTTTCCATATTTATCGCGTATTTTTTACAATTTTTCATTTTTATTTGTTCACTTTTAATTTAAAAAGCTACATTCAATACGATAAAGCATTCGAGGCGCTTATGGAAAACGCAAAAAAGACCATCAACCTGTTCCTGAAGAACAAGTATAGTCCGAACGAACTCAAGGCCGAACTCTACAAGGCGGGTGTCGCCGCTATGGAAGAGGGCTGGACCTTCATGGACGCCAGTTTCCAGCTAGGCGGCAAGGCCCGCGACGACGGCATGGACGGCGAAGAAGTCGAACAGATTCTTCGCCGCGCGTTCTCCGCCGAAAAGCGCACCTCGGAACGCCCCGAAGAAAAACCCGCACCGGCGGCGCAGAACGCGGCACCGTCTGCGGAGGGGTACCCTGCACAGCCCCAGCCCACCGCCACTCCGCAGACGGTGGCCATGCCGATCATCACCCCGCTTTCGGCCGGTATGATTTCCATGGAGCAGATGCTTGCCATGGGACTGGACACACAGTCCCTGGAACTGTTGCAGAACTTCAAGATTGACCCTGAAGCTCTCTCCATTCCATGGCCCGCCGCAGACTGGCGCAAGGACCTCGCCAAACTTTTGGAAGCCACCTTCGATCCCGACGAGACGATTGCCTTCAAGGTATCGAATACCCCCGAAAGCAGCGAGGAACTCGTCTCGAACATCATCGGGCAGGACGACTCCATCAAGAAAATCATGAAGAGCCTCGACAGCCCCGAAGGCGCCCTTCTCTGCATCAACGCCGTCAAGGGCGGCGAAGACGCCTCGGACGAATCCTGGCACTACCGCTACGTGGTGGTAGACAATCCCAAGATGTCCTTGGCCAAGCAGCTCGCCTACTACAAGGCTCTTAACCTCCCCTGCGCCGCCCTCGTGAACACGGGCGCGAACTCCGTGCAGGCGTGGGTCAAGATTTTTGCAAGCGACGAAGAGGAATACAACGAACGCGTAGACTTCCTTTTCAAGACCCTAGACTCCCAGGGATTCAAGGTCGACCCGAGCAACCGAAACGCCCACATGATGGTGCGTATGCCCGGCGTTCTCCGTGGCGGAAAACAGCAGTACCTGATTGGCCTTGAACAAGGCGCCAAGAACTTCAAGGAATGGCAGGAATGGGTGGAATACTCTTTGGACGGCAAGCCGCTCATTGAGCTTGCAAGCGATACCGAAGAAGCCCCCAAGAAAGACCAGACCATCGTCGAGAACATGCTCCGTGCGGGCGAATTCTTCCTGTTCACGGCTCCCCCGAAAAGCGGAAAGTCCCTTGCCCTCATGGACCTCGGCCTTTCTATCTGCTATGGCGAGGACTGGTTCGGCAACGCCACTTCTTCGAGCGATGTGCTGTTCATCAATTTCGAACTCACCAAGTCCGTATTCCTGAACCGCCTTTACCTGCTGGGCGCCAAGCGCAACCTGAACGCGAGCACCCCCAAGTTCGGCTTCCTGAACCTGCGCGGAACGGCACTTTCGCCGATTGAAACCGCACAGCTGATTGCAAAGCGTATTCAAGGCGCCAAGCGACTTGAAAACCATGACTACCGTGTCGTTGTCATTGACCCGATTTCCGCCGTGCTTCATAACCCGAAGTCCACCAGACTGAACGGAGCCCCGCACCAAATCTTGATGCAGATGATCGATACCATTATCGCCTTGACAGGCTGCGCGGTCGTATCGTCCTGTAACCTCGACGAATACCCCTACCTGGAATCGCGAGCGGACTCCGTCATCAAGCTGTTGCCTGTCGAAGGTAGCCTGAACCTGTACCAGATTAACGGAAACTTCCGCGAGTTCCCGAAAACACTCGCACGCGAATGCTCGTGGATCTACCCGAGATTCCTTGTGTAGTTGGATGAAGAATTAAAATGAGAAACGATTATAGAAAAAGAAGTAACAGTCCGCGCATAAACAATATGCGTCAGGGCAAGCCGCAAGCAGAAGCTCCGAAGGCAGAAAAGCCGGCAAAACCGGTCGTACGCACGATTCCGACTTTCGAGGACATCAAGAAGCAACTTGAAGCCTGGGCAGAAACAAACCGCATTCCGGGAAAGATCCAGGCCTGGTACACGGCCGAATCGCTTCCCGAGCACTCGGATTGGCGCATTATCAAGACCTACCGTGGCAAGCAGGAATCGCTCACGATTGACGCCCCCGCCCGCGACATGAAGGCGCCGGAGCTGGTTACCCGCGTCTTCGAGCAGCTCAAGAAAGAACACCTGCATATCTTTAGCAAGGCGCTCCGTCAAATTTGGTTCCGCGCCGTAGGCGACGGCAACTACGCCCTGCTAGTCCAGGTGAACCTCAAGGGAAAATTTTCCGCTCACGGCTACAAGACCTTCGTCGAGTTTATCCAGAGAAACTTCCCCGAAGTCATCAGTTGCCACCACATCCAGTGTCTGCCGGACCTGCCGTTCGACCCCGCTGGAACGACCCCTATGAAGGTCGAGGCGAAATGCGCCTTCGGTAGCGACTTTATGCCGATCGGTGATTCCGGCATCAGCATGCACGTTTTGGACTGGGCTCCCCGTATGCGCGATTCCTGGATTGGACTTCCCGTACGCATCGAAAAGGCCATCCACCCCAACCGCGAAGACAGTTTCTTTGAGTTCTACTCCGGTAGCTCCTTCGTCAGCGCCTCACTCGCTAATTTGTTCAAAAGAGTCGTATCGATGGACTGCCGCGAATACGCCATGCAGTCTTCGCGACTGAACGCCCGTAACGCCATCGACGAAAACATGAAATTCATCCGCAGCCATGTGGACCAGGAATTCTTCGGCAAGTTCTTCGGCAAGGACGAAAACGAAGGCCGCTGGACATTCTATTTCAACCTGCCGGGCGACGAACCGCTCGCCCAGGGAGTCGCGCAGGCCGCAGCACTTTCGAGACCCGAAAGAATCCTGCTGCAGACCTCCAACCTCGATATCGCTGCACGCACCATCAAGCAATTCCGCAACGAAAGCTACATGCTCCGCAAGAGCATCCCGCTGTACCTTGAACCCGGTAGCGGCAAGTTCGAAGTGCTTTTCCTGTTCGTGCCCGACCGCGCAGGCATTTTAGGACAGAATCCTGTCCAGAAGTCGCGTTCCCGCAACGTCCAGCGCCCCCAGGAGCGCATTTCTAGGCAAAAAACAAGCGAAATTCCGCATTTTAGCCAGGGTAGCCCGACTTTTAAGCAAAGAAAAGGTTAAATTATTGGCGTAATCAGCCTGTAAAGGATTATTATGCGATTTTTAAAGTGTGCATCCATCTGTCTTGGACTTTCCGCCTTGTTGGCATCCGCCTACATCGTCAAGGAAGGTGATACCCTCTGGGACCTGAGTGACGAATTCCTCAAGGACCCCTTTGCCTGGCCGGACCTTTGGGAAAACAACCGCCACATCCAGGACCCGCATTGGATTTATCCGGGCGATTCGATCTATCTGGGTGACAGCATCCAGGAAGAGAATGTTATTGCCGTCGAAAAGACCAAGTACCCCTGCAACGCAGCCATTTCGGATTCTGCGCTCCCCAAGGGCAAGGGCTACTACGTGAAGAACGCCGGTTGCGACGAGAACGATGAACGTAGCGCCGAATTCGAGAACCTCCTCGGCAACCTTCGCGACAAGGACAAGAAGGGCCAGAAGAAGCGCAAGGCGGAAGACTCCTATTATTTCCAGCAGCGTCCGGCTCCGAAGATTTTCAACGGCTACTACCAGTTGCACGCTCCCGAAATCTACACGCTGGATTCTCTCAAGAACGACAAGCGCTTCATTTCGATCCGCTCTGGCGAAAAGAAGGAACCCATTCTCCACATGCCCGAAAACGAAGTCGTAGTCGGCGTGGGTAAAAAGACCAACGCAAAGCTCAAGAGAGGCGACCTCGTCGAGATTATCGACGCCAAGCCCATCGACGTTCCTGCAACAAAGGGTACCGAGTTTGCCAAGTACGCCCTGCTCCGTTTGAGTGGCATCGCCAAGATTACCGCTATCGGTGACACGCTTTCTCGCGCCAAGATCGTAACGACCTTCCGCGAAATCAAGATTAACCAGTCCAAGGCGAGAATGAAGCAGCCTCTGCAGGCCATCAATGTTTCGGGATACACCCCCGACAGCGTGGCCCGGATGGATTCGCTCGCCAGAATCCGTTACGCCATGGATCCCATGTTGCTGATCGGAGCCTACTCCTATGTCCTGATCGACAAGGGTTCTGCCCAGGCCTACAACACCGGTGACGGTGTCGCCATTTGGGAAGAAGACCACTCCGACGCGACCCTTCCGCCTCGTCTCCTCGGACGCGGCCTGATCGTCAGGGCATCCAAGAACGAATCGTCCGTCTTGATTCGCGAGCTTTACTCCAACAGCCGCCATATCGAAATCGGTCACAAGGTGTCGGTCACCCACCGAGCCCAAATCGTAAAGTAGGCAAACGGACCGGCAATGCAGGTTTCACGAAATAATCTGCTGTTCGTCCTATTATTTGCGGGGGGTATCATTCTACCCACCGCTATTTTGTCTTACCTGAGTTTCAGGAATATCCAGAACGAAGTCTACCTGGCCCAGAAAAACTTCGACGAAACGCTCTCCGCATTTCAGAATGAAGTCGAAGAAGCCATCGACAAGGAACAGGCCAAGATCTACCAGGAAACGAAGGCGGCCTCCCTTTTCCTGTACGAGCAACCGCAGGGTCTGCTCGACTTCGGGCATGCCACCGAGTTCAAGTCCGTCGAAGGAATCGAAGCCATTTTCCTTTTCAACAAGGGTTCCCTCGTTTACCCCGACCTTTCGTCGAGGAACTTCTTCAAGTCCCCCGATTTTTCGAGCAGCGTAGCAACCCCGCAATCCATCAGCCTCTACCAGGAAGAAACAGCCGGTTTCAAGGACAGCCTCTCCCAGAGGATTTACCTCGCCAAGCGATCCAAGAGCCTGAAGCCCACCAGTTTCTTTTTTGAATCCCATGATGATCAGATTCAGAACCTGCTAGGGCTCATCCGCTTCTACTACAAGCAGAAGAACTATGACGAAGCACTGAAGCTTCTGTCGTTTCTCGAAGAGTCGCCCCACCAGCAGGGCTACCTCCACGCAGACCTGACCCGAGCGGTCAACCTGCTCCACTTTGAAATTCTCGTAAAGCAACGCAAGCACCAGGAAGCGCAGGACTACTGTCTTTCTGTGCTGGTCCAGTTCCTGGAGAAACAGGACATCGACGACATTTCTTCTTCCAAGTTCTTCTTCGAGACCGCCTTTACGCAAATTCTCTCCTTTGAAAAACTGGCCCAGGACAAGCGCGAAGCCTTCTGGAACCTGCGCGAGAACTTCAACCGCCAGCTGGGCTACATGGACATCCTGCACCACCATAAGGAATTGTTCCAGGAAATTCTGGACGATGTCGTCTCTTCCAAGGAAGGCATCCTCTACCGCAACACCGATGACGCGACCCTCTTCAAGATGTCGTATCCCTACCTGTCCGGCGACCAGGTCGTTATCGCGAAGCTGGACCGTAACGCCTACAGGGCACGCCTCCTGAACCGTCTTAAGACCGTCACCCAAAGTTTCAAGAACATTCCCTTCTCCATCACCGAGAAGAACGACAGCCTTATTCTAGGGAGCATCCCGAAGGACGCCCCCATTATCGGCCAGCACGAAATTGCGGAAGCCCTTGACTGGGAATTTACCTTGTACGAAAAGGACATGCAGGACATTCGCAAGGAGACTCGCCACCGGATGTTCCTGATGTACGGACTGATGCTGTTCGCACTCATCACCGTCATTTTCGGATCTTTCTTCATGTTCCGATTCATCACACAGGAACGCAAGCTGCTCGCCATGAAAGCGAACTTCCTGTCGAGTGTGTCGCACGAGCTGAAGACTCCCCTGACCTCCATCAAGATGTTCGCCGAAATGATGGCCCGCGGAAGGCTCCAGAAAGCGGAAAAGGTCCAAGAATACTCGACTCTCATCGGCAAGGAAGCATCGAGACTTGAAAACCTGATCGGCGCCATTCTCAACTACACGCGTATGGAACACGGAACGGGAGCCTTCAAGTGGGAACGACTGGATTTTTCCATTTGCGCCAAGAAAGTTTTCGACGCGGTTGAAGACATCGGTGTCGAGAAGGGACTCACCTTCTACACGCATTTTGAGCCGAACGTTTTCGTGATGGGCGACTATACAGCCCTTTACAGCCTTGTCCAGAACCTGATCGACAACGCCATCAAATACACCGAAGCCCCGGGCGATATCACCGTCAATGTCAAGAGCGAAGACGATTGGATCGTTTTCTCTGTCGCCGATACCGGCATCGGCATTGCCTCTTCGGAACAAAAAAATATATTTAATGATTTTTATAGAGTCGGTGACGAAATGACCCGAAGCACCAAGGGATCCGGGCTCGGACTTGCCACCGTCAAGAGAGTTGCAGAGACGCATAAGGCGACGATTTCGCTTGTCAGCAAACCAGGAAAAGGATCAACATTCACCGTCAAGTTTAAAAGGGCAGAATAACTCATGGCACAGAACTTCAAGATACTGATTGTAGAGGATGAAGAAATCATCCGCCTTGGCCTCCAGGACAACTTCGAAATGGAAGGCTACGAAGTGGAAACGGCCTGCGACGGCGAAGAAGCCATTGCGAAATCCGACTCCTACCAGCCGCACCTAGTGCTTCTGGACCTGATGATTCCGAAGAAGAGCGGATTCGAAGTCTGCCGCTATATCAGGAACAAGCATCCCGAAACGTACATCATCATGCTCACGGCAAAGACCGAAGAAACGAGCAAGGTGGCTGGTCTTGAAATGGGTGCCGACGACTACGTGACCAAGCCGTTCTCTATCCTGGAACTGCTCGCCCGCGTGAAAGCGTTCAAGCGCCGTATCGAGCCGCAGACCAGCGCAAACACAGCCACGGTTCCCGACATTCTGGAATTTGCGAACATAAAGGTCGACGTCAAGAAGTTCGAAGCGACCAAGGGCGGAGTACCGCTCGACCTCACGACCCGTGAATACCTGATTCTCAAGTATTTCTGGGCGCACCGTGGCGAAGTCGTCTTGCGCGAAGACATCCTCAAGGAAATCTGGGGATACACCGACGAGAATATGCCCTCGACCCGCACCGTAGACAACCATATCGCGAATCTGCGTCGTAAAATCGAAGACGACCTCGCCGATCCGAAAATCATCATTTCTGTCAGAGGAGCAGGATACAAGTTTGACGCTTAAGTTTTTCCATAGGCTTTTTTCATGGCACACGGTGATTGCACTCGTGTGGTTATGCGGCCTTGTATCCACCGCGAACGCCGAGAAGATGGAAACCACCATCCAGGAAGCCATCTACATCTTTGAGATGAAGGGGGAATCCTCGACGGCAATCAAGCTGCTCGAAGACGCGGCCAACAACGGTGACGAAGACGACAAGGAAAAGGCCTACTTCTATCTCGGAAAAATCCAGGAACTTTCGGGCAACAAAGCGTCCGCCAACTTCTACTACAACCAGAGTCTGAACCGCACCGCCGAAACAGGCAAGGCCTACTGGCTATCGGAACGCGAAAGCGCCACCAGCAGCCAAGCCGAAAACCTGTTGCGCTCCCCGATTTCTTTAAAGACTCCCATCAGCAGAACCTTCGGCGAATCTCCGACATTCCTCCAGCTGCGCGACGGGACCATCCACAAGATTGAAGACGATAAATTAGTCCAGATGTCCC
The DNA here is from genome assembly GCA_001603905.1 of Fibrobacterales bacterium Fibro_02. Taxonomy (GTDB): domain Bacteria; phylum Fibrobacterota; class Fibrobacteria; order Fibrobacterales; family Fibrobacteraceae; genus Fibrobacter. The sequence goes on along the minus strand of LVAE01000074.1, from coordinate 34,686 downwards.
AGGACCTCCCCGCAAACGCTCAAGTTCTGACGGTAACGCAGCAGGGTGTCTGGTACCAGTCCCCCGAAAACGACAGTCTCGTTTTCAAGTCCTTCTACGCGAATAGGCCCGACCGCAAATACAACCTCGCTGGAATTAACCAGTTCCTCGTCCACGAAGACAAGGCCATCGCCCAGGGGAACAACCAGCTCACACTCCTGAACAGCAAGGGAATCAAGGCGCAAATTTCGGAGAAGTACAGCGGTTGCGTTCCCGAAGGGTTCTACGGCCCGACCGCCGAGTTCGTACTCAACTGCACCGACAATGCCCTCCATTTCATTTCTCCCGAAGACGGTTCCGACCGCAAGACCATTGCCCAGTTCGATGTCATCAAGAAAGTCCTTATTGACAAATCGCTGATCTACCTAGTCTCGGGAAACTACCTCTACGGATACAATCCCAAGCAAAGGACATCCCCGCTATGGAAAGTTTCCATCAACAACGTTGAAAGCATTGTCCCCTTCGAAAAGAACATCGCCATCCTCGAGGCTTCGGGCAAGATTACCTTCATTAGCAAGAAGAACGGTTTCCCGCAGGTGTCCGCACAGAGCGACGCTACGGCCATCTATACACTCGCCAAGGGAACCCTGGGACTATTTTCAAGCGAAGGAACGATTATCGCTGTCGATACGATGCTTGTTCCCCTATGGCATTTCAACTTCACCAAGCCTATCGAGCATGCGCCCATTCACACCAACGGAAACATCTATCTGGATTTCGGTGACCACAAGCTGACCGCCCTTTCTCCCCACTATTACGGCAAGAAGATCCTTCAATCGGAACTCACGGCAAGGCAGGCCGCCAAGCTCGTCGAGGAAGAGAACTGGGAAGAACTGCAGCCTCTCCTGACCACCCTATTCAAGCAGGAACCCGGCAACGCTGAAGGATGGTTTTTCAAGGCCCTGTATCTCGAGAACCAGAACGGCAACAACCGCGACAAGCAAAAGGCCTGGTCCGAAGCGGTCCGTCTCTCGGCGAGCAGCCCACAGGTCACGCGACTCATCCTCAACCGCTACAGCAAGGCCATCGGCGCAAAGTTCGTCAACCAGCTTCCCATTTCGCCCAAGACGCTATACCCCCAGTTCTTCAGCAGCAAGAAATACATCTACACGATTGACCCTGCCGCCGAAAAGCTATTCTGCTTCAACGCCGAAAACGGGGATCTCCGTTGGTCCAGGAACATCGGAAACCTGAACAACAGCCACGCGATTGACAACGACGAAAACACGCTTGCAGTCGCTTCGGGCTACAATATGTCCGTATACGACCTAGCTCACGAAAACGCCGTACTCACACTCCAGCTTCCGGGCAAGGCTTTCGAAACGAAGGTAACCGACAAGGCCATCTACGTCTCAACCTGGAACGGATTCCTACTGAAGATTCTGAAGTCCGATAATAAGCTTGCCTGGTCCCGAAAGATTTTCGCCGTACCTTTCCTGCTTGCCACCAACTCCAAGGAGCTTTACGTCTGCAACCTGGAAGGGGAACTCGTTTCGCTGAACGACGATTCAGGGCAAACTAAAGAAGGTTCCACAAGAAAGATTCCTGGACAGATTACGCATATCTTGAGCAGCGATTCCATCATCGCCGTCGCCACTAGCGGAAACCGTCTCTACCTGACAAACCCCAACAGCAAGGACACTCCCCCGCTCCAGATTCTAATGGACGACGCCATATCTTCACTGCAGCTTATTAACGATCAAGGCGAAAGGAAATTCCTGATTGGACTTGCAAACCAGTCTGTATTACTTTATACTGAATCAGGGGCACCTCTCTGGAAATTCCACGGAGCAAATTCCATTTTTATGAAGCCCTTCGTCAAAGACGATTTGGCATGGCTTGACCAAGGGAACGAAATTGTCGCCATCTCCCTTAAAAGCGGAAAAGTGGAACGCAAGTTCAGCACTCCCGGCGGCGCAGGATCACCGTTCATTATGAACAAAATTCTATACAGTGCCTCGCCCAAGCGTCTTTTGTACGGATTTTCATTATAAATTCACGCAAACACCCCTTTTTTCGGTACATTTTTCTCTCTTGTAAACAATTGTTGGTGGTTTTTTTATTAAAAACACACTAAATTTAGATGTTGTACCCCAAGGGAAGGACAAGGATGAATTTGGTAACAAACATGAATCGTTTTTCACGGATCGCAGCAGCCAGCTTCGCTGTGGCGGGTGTTCTCACCCTTGCCGCTTGTAACGAAGAAAACAAGGCTGCAGAGGGCAAGACCGCCACTGACTACGACCGCAGCGAAACGCTGTATATCGGAGGCTTCGACTGGGCACCCCCATCGACGTTCAATCCCCTGGACTACGATCCGAACTTTCCTATTGACGGAAACTGCAGAATCGCCTACGAAGCGCTCCTGGCATACAACCAGCTGAACGGCGAACTCGAACCGATGCTCGCCGACAGCTACACCAGCTCCGAGAACAGCATCACCGTCCACCTGGACCCACGCGCCAAGTGGAACAACGGCGACCCCGTCACCGTTGACGACGTCCTTTACACCTTCAAGATTGACTCCCTGCTGCCGACTCCGCGTCATGGCAACTGGAACTTCCTGAGCCAGGTCACCAACGACGGGAACAACAACATCACCTTCCATTTCGGCAAGAACAAGAACCCGCTCATCATCCTGAATGCCCTCGCCGAAACATCCATCTTGCCCAAGGCCGTATTCGAGCCGATCATCCAAGGGGCCAAGTCCGGCAAGGGATACAACATGAACAAGATTACCGAGTTCAAGAACGATTCCATGCCCGTGTTCTCCGGTCCATACACGCTGAAGACCTATTCTCCCGACCAGATTGTCCTGGAACGCAACGACAACTACTGGGGCAATGTCAAGTATAAAGGTCAAAAGCCGGCACCGAAATACATCATCCATTCCCTTTACAACGGCAACAACCATTTCAACAGCGCGATGACCAAGGGGAACCTCGACATCTCGTCCGTATTCCTCCCGCGCATTTGGGACAAGGCCCGTGACAGCATCCGCGCCTGGAGCCGTAACGAGCCCTACCACCAGCCGGGGTCCATTACGACCCTGCTGATTGCCCAGCAGCAATCCCCCTTTAACGATGTAGCGCTACGCCGCGCCATGATGCACGCCATCAACTTCGAGAAGATCAAATCGCGCGCCGTATCTAACTACACCCCCATGATCCAGCCGGGATTCATCCTCCCCTTCGGAACCGAATCCAAGTATTTCAACAAGGAAGACGCCGAAAAGTACGGCTACGTCTACGACATCGAGAAGGCCAAGTCCATCTTGTCCGATGCAGGCTACAGCTGGGATGAAAGCGGCCATCTGCTTGACAAGAAGGGCAAGCCCGTCCGCAGCTTTACCATCGAATGTCCGCAGGGCTGGACCGACTGGGAAGACGCCATCAAGGTCATCGTAGGATCCCTGCACGACATCGGACTTGCAGCCGAGGAAAAGTTCGTCGACTACAGCGTCTGGGACAAGAACCTGCGCCTGGGCACCTTCGACCTCGCCATGAAGACGCAGACCGCCGAGCTTTCCGCAGCATCGCCGTGGAACCGTTTCGAGCAGGTGATGGGTTCGGCCTCGTACAAGCCCGTCGGTGAAGAGACTTTTGCCAACCAGGGCCGCTACAAGAACGATGATGCAGACAAATTAATTCAGAAAATTCCCGCCCTCACCGACGAGAAGGAACTGACTGAAGCCTACCGCGCCCTGAACCGCATCTTTATGGAAACGATTCCGGTTCTCCCGGTCATGTACCGCCCCACGCAGTATTACCAGTTCTCCACCAGGCATTGGGAAAACTTCCCCACCGAAGAAAATCCCTATGCACCTCCGCAGAGCCTGGTCGTCGCAGCCGGTGTGAAGGCTCTCTGGTACATCAAGCCCGCGAAATAAAGCTTTTCCCGCAAAGAAAGATGAAGAATGAGCATTTCATTCTTCATTTTTTATTTTTCATTTATAGAGCCACCCCCTCGAAGCCAGAAATAATCTATTTTTAGCGCGACACTTTTTAGTGGAGGTTTTTATGGGTAAATCTCGTTTTATTTTGCCTAATGCATTTACCAGCATGAACTTTTTGCTGGGCGTCTTTGCGATCTGTTGGGTGACCGGAGCTTTTTCTTCTTTCACTGGCGCAGATCCTATCCGCACGGGAGCCTATTTCATTCTTTTGAGTGTTCTTCTGGACAAGCTGGACGGTTTTGCCGCACGACTCGTAAACGCTAGCTCCGAGTTCGGTGCGCAGTTCGACAGCCTCGCCGACCTGATTGCCTTTGGTCTCGCACCGTCCTTTACGATTTTCTTTGCCTACAAGACCATCGCTCCTGATTGGTTCCAGGCAAACGGCGTCCTGCTGATCGTCACGTTCTCTATCTATGTGCTCTGCGCCGCCATGCGCCTCGCAAAGTACAACGCCTGCGATAGCGACACCTACCACCATCACTTTTCGGGACTCCCCTCCACCTTTGCAGGTGCAATCAACGCCATCCTGATTGTTCACCTCCAGTCGCACGGATTCTTCGCCGACCAGAGCGGTGTCCACATGTTCTTGCCCGTATTCGTGATGCTGGTGACCGGAATCCTGATGGTCTGCCCGCTGTTCTTGCCCAAGCTCCAGCCGCGCAAGAACCCGCTTCTGAACATCGGCCAGGCGATCCTCATCGTGATTACCTATATCTGCGGATTCATGTTCATCTCGGACAAGATTCCGTTCATTACCGAATACCTGCTAGTCCTTTGCTCTAGCTACCTGATTATCGGCTTCGGTCTCGGCCTTGTCCAGCGCAAGAAGATTATCGCTAACGCCGAGAAGAATAAGATCGAAGAAAGGCGCTAAAGCTTTCGCCATAGCGGTCGTACAAGGCCTCTAAAGACATTCGAGGAAGTTCCAGGGTGACACACTCTGGACTTTTTCTTTCCTTGCACCAGGTCCCGAGACTGCCCGGAGTCGGATAGCCGATATCGGGTCGCCACGGCAAGTTGAACGCTGCACACAGCTGTTCGACCAAAGGTGACTTGGAGGGAGCATCGATGCAGGCAATGGGCGCATGTATCGAAAGGATTGCTTCGGGAGAGAGCTTTTCAATTAGGTCCACAAGAGCCCTTGTTTCGCATTCACAGCCGGGAGCCGAACCTGGAGAAAGCTCCGTATCGCGAGGAGCTTCCAGAACGGACCTGCAGTAAATAGCTTCGGCACTCCAGTTGGAGGTCGGGAAGTTGCGGTTCAAGTCGACCCCGTTCGCATTACAGCGGGTCCCAAGAGTCATGCCGTCGGGATTGGCGCAAAGCACGAACGCTACGTCTTCAAAGGGGCGTTCAAAGTCACGGAGTACACGACTCAAAAGGAACGTCGTCTCGGGTTCCTCCCCGTGGATTCCTGCAACGACAAGCAACCGACAAGCCCCTGCACAAGGAATATAGCGAAGCGCCGTTCCGAGGACCGAGTGACCGTATTCAGCGAAAGGAAGAAGGAGAGAGGAACGCATCTTAAACAAAGTACGGGTAGATGAAATCTTTGGCGAGAGATTCCAAGTTATCGAGGAGTGCCGACTTGCAGGCAATATCCGTCTTTTCATAGCGTTTGCGGAGTTCCGCAAGAGAGAAATCTTCCAGGTATTTCCGCGATGTCGGCAAATGCGCAATATGCCATTTTTCGGGCTGTATCTTGCCGCGTCCAGGAACGAAAACACGTTCAAAGCCAAAGGATTCCCCAGACTCCATCAATTCCGTAAGCCGCTGATGGAAAGGAGCGAACATCCCGTCGCACTCGGCGGGAGTCAGTTGCACTTCGTAACCTTCGGGGCAGGCATTTCCGTCGACCACGTCGAGGTCGGTGCCCAGGTGGTGACGACTTGCGCCCGGAAGCGCCGACCAGGTGAGAATCGCATACATCAGCGATTCCTCGTCGCGGGGGCGTTCCATGGGGTTGCCCGCCGCATCGAGGAGCTTAAGTTCTCCCGCCGCCTTACGGTTCCAGATAGACAGCTGGCGTTCAAAGGGGCGGTACGCAGATTCCAGCCGAAGCCTGAAGCCATCTCGCGCAAGCGATTCCCTTAATTTGTTGTAAAACAGAAGGATTTCTTTATCCAGCGGATACCCTTCGACATTGACGAAATCCGACGATTTAGCATCGCGAAGTCCAAAACAAACTTGAGTGTTCACGGAAGCTTCCCTCCCATTTTCTGGATTAAGTTTTCCCACTGCTTGACCGTCGGCTTTTTCTTGCGGCTCGATATTTTCTTCTTGGTGCAGTCTGCAGGAAGGGCCGCCGAAAGGTTCGATAGGAGCGGAGCAGGATTTGCATGAGTCCAGGCAATTGCAAGAGCGTCGGATGCATCCAGCGGAAGTTCCCCCGCCTCGATCCCGAGACGTGCAAAAATCATATTCGCCACCTGTTCCTTGGCGGCCCCGCCATCGCCCGTGACAGCGAGCTTGACCGCACGGGGACTATATTCGCTAAAGCTCATTCCCCGACGGCGACAGACCACAAGAATGGCTCCACGGATATGCCCTAGCACCAGAGCACTCTTTGCATTCTTCGCAAAGAACACCCCTTCCATACTCAATGCCTCGGGATGATACTTGTCCAAGAGTGTTTCTAGTTCCGAGACAATTTTCAACAGACGGTCTTCGAGAGCGTGCCCCGCAGGAGCGTGAAGAACGCCATATTCCAACACACGGGAATTTTTCGATCCTGTATCTAAAAAAGCATAGCCGGTAGTAATAGAACCGGGGTCTATCCCGAGAATAATCATAGTCTTAAAATTAAAAAAAAACTAGATTATCTAATTGAAAAAAGAGGTTTCTTATGCTTATCGATCAAGAACATGCCGGAATCATCATGCGTGCAAAGACCCACCCCCGTCAGCTGGGAATTCCTCTCAGCCGCTGGGGCAGAAACCTGATTGCCTGCTGTCCCTTCCATTCCCCGGAAGAAACCTCCCTGTTCTTTTACGACGCCCTCGGTTACTGGCGCTACCGCTGCTTGCAATGCGGAAGCGAGGGCGACCTTGTTGAATTCGTGATGCGTAGCCGTTTCAACGGTATGGAAGAACCCGCCGCCCGCGCCGAAGCGGTGGACTTTCTCGGCACCCTCGAATCCGACCACGACAAGCAAACGCAGGAAGAACATCCCTGGATCAAGGAAATCGGCGGCGAAAAATCCAAGGTCCTCGAAAACTTCGTACGTTACTGTCACTGGGCCGCATGCAAGAGCCCATCTTCGGCAGAGTTCCTCGCCGCACGCGGATGGAACATCGGACAGGCACAGCTCTACGGCCTCGGCTATTACAGCGGCGACCCCGAACCGTTCATCAGCTACTGTATGATGTCGGGTATCGAACGCCACCAGATTAGTTTCTACCTGGACAATCTTGAAGCCTACCACGAACCGCGCATCACCATTCCCGCGCGCAATTCCAAGGGGCTGATCCACTCCGTTTACGGACGCGTCCTCGACGATACCGACAGTCCGCACCGTTACATTTCCTACGCATCGGGCCCCAGCGACATTCCTTTCAACATCCAGCCCGACATCAGCAAACCCGTGATTGTCGAAGGATTCTTCGACGCACTCACCGCCGACCTCGCCGGTATTCCGGGAGTGGTTTCGACCATGTACCAGGAACTTTCGCTGAGCCACCTTTACAAGCTCAAGGCTTGCGGTGCAGAATCGGTCACGGTCATTCTCCGTCGAGAACTCGACCGCAGAGAACAGGAATTCCGCATCCAGAAGTACCTGAAAATGGCGGAACAGCTGGATCTGCGTTTCAAATCGATCGTACTTCCGAAGGGCGAAACCGTCGACGAAGTCGTGCGCAAGAACGGTGCCGACCAGTTGATTTCGCTCGTTGCCCAGACCGAAGAAGACACGGTGCATACCCACCGTCGCTCTATGCTGTTGCAGGACATCAAGGAAAACTTTGATACCGCCATGGGATGTCCTCCGGACGTCAGCGTCGGATACGCACTCAACACTTTCCCGAAACTCACGCAGGAAATCGACGGTATCCAATCCGGCTGTTTCTACGTTTCGTCCAAGCCGTTCGGTCTCAAGACAACGCTACTCTCCAGTTTCGCTCTCGACCTGCTCCAGAGCAACCCGAAACTGAAACTGATCTACGTTGCACTTGAAACTCCGCGCCGCCAGATTTTCGACAGGCTCGTTGCCATGCTGATTGGCGAATCGGTGCTAACCGTGCGCAAGCAAAGCGAAGACGAAGCGGTAAACCAGAAGATTCTGGAAGCGACCCGCGACCTGATGGCATTCGTACGCAACAACCGGCTGGAAATCTGGGAAGACCAGCCCGCGTTCGACAACCAAGAACTGCTGAACACCCTGAAAGAAGAAGTCCGGGAACACCCGAACCTAGTCGTCATCATCGATGGAATTGACCATCTGAGAGTCTCTGACCATGTGGACCTTTCGGACATTCACGAACGCCGTTCCTCTGTCGTCCTCGATCTTTACAAGGCTCTCGACATCCCCATCTTTGTCGGTGGCGAACTTATCGATTCGGAACAGGGACTTGTCGGTCCCCGCGCATACCTCCGCGATTCCGATGCCATCTACTGGCTTGAATCCAAGGGAGGGAATCTATTCCTCACCGTCGATTCCAAGCGTCTCGGCAACAACCAGCTGTACCAGGGAACACTTTCCATCGACCCGCTTTCGAACAAGATGCAGGAAGAACCCTGGAACATCGAGAATAACGGCCTGTAATGTTTACTATCGTCGATTTCAACAACTTCTGGAGCCCTTCCGGCGGTGGTGTCCGACGCTACCACCTACAAAAGATGGCGTTTTACGAAAAACTTTCTTCGGAATCCGAACAAGTTCTTTCCATTTTCGTGATGCCGGATTCCAAGACCTTTACCGAGAAAAAAAACGACAGTCTGATTATCGAACATGTCGAAGCATTTCGTTTTCCGGGCAAGTGGGAATACCGGTTCCTCTGGAAGCCGTCGCAAATTGAGCCCGTTCTTGCAAAGTACAAGCCGCAAGTGATCGAGGTCGGTTCCCCGTACCTGCTTCCGACCATGGTTCGCAGGGCCGCCAAAAAGATTGTCCCCGAAGCAGTCCTGTTAAGTTTTTGGCATGCAGATTTTCCGATTACCTATGTGCAGCGCCCTGTCGCAAATAAGTTCGGCAAGGCACTCGGCAATCTGAGCAAGAACGTCGCTTTCTGGTACGCTCGTCAGGAATTCAGGCATTTCGACGGCATCCAAGTTTCCTGCAACGAAGTCTTAAGACGACTCGACAGGCATAAGCTTCCGACGAGTCACTGGATTCCGCTCGGTTGCGACATCCAGATGTTCTCGCCCGCCAAGCGTGACGAGTCCTTGGTGCAGAAACTGAAAGACGGCAAACCCGACAGGCTTACCATCTTCTTCCCGCACCGCTTCTGCGAAGAAAAAGGAATTGAACTTTTACTCGGCGCCTACCCCATTCTCTGCGAAAAACTCGGTTGCGAACCGGCACTCGTCTTTGCAGGCACGGGGCCGTACTTGCCACAAGTGCAGGAAGCCGTTGAAAAATATCCGCACATCAAGTACGCGGGATTCATTTCGTCCATCGACGAAATGGCGAGGCATTACGCAAGCGTAGACCTGGGGCTAGCCCTTTCGGGCTGGGAGACCTTCGGACTTTCGATTCTCGAAAGTATGGCCTGTGGCAATGCGCAGATCGGAGCCTCGACGGGAGCCGCGGCCGAACACATCCGCGAATCTGGAGCGGGAGTTGTCTTGAAGGAACGCACTCCGCAGGCGCTCGCCGACGCCATCGTTGAACTTTACCACTCCGATATGGCCGCGATGAAACAGAAAGCTCGCGTCTATGCCGAAAAATTCAGCTGGGCCGATTGTTTCAAGCGCCAGCTGGAACTTTACAAACTCATTTACAACCAAAAGAGGACAAAATGATTCGTCATATCGTATTCTGGAAATTGAAAGCTGAAGCCGAAGGTGCAACCGCCAAGGAAAATGGACAGAAAATGGTCGATGCCTTCCACGCACTCGCCGGAAAGATTCCTGGCCTGTTGAGCATTGAATCGGGCCTGAATTTCAACAAGGCCGAAACAGGCAACGGCGATATCGAATACGATGTCGCTCTCGACACCACGTTCCACACCAAGGCGGCCCTCGACATCTACCAGAATCACCCCGAGCACCTGGCTATCGTTTCCTTCGTCAAGAAGGTCGTGACCGAGCGCCGCGCCGTTGATTTTGAATTTTAGTAGACGGTCGTAAGAAACAAATCCATATGAAGAAATCGATTGCAAATTTACTGAAGGCCGTTGGGCTGGGTCTTGCACCTCAGCAGAACCTTGTACTTATTTCGCTTGCAGCATGGTTTACGCACATTCTGCTCCGCGTAATGCTCCTGTTCCGAAATAATCCCTACGGATTCCCGTTTGTATCGAAGCCGGACTGGTTCATTTTCCATGCAGTATGCATCGACTTCATGTGGATTGTGAACGCGCTCGTAATCTTCCTGATTCTAGGCGGAATCGCCTTGCGCATCGCGGACGGCTCCAAGGGATTCGGGAGTAATGGCGCTGTCGGAACAAAGGGAAAGACGGTCGCAAAAGTTACCACCATTCTCTACGCCGTTTTTCACACCGTCATCCTGTTCCTGACTCTGCTCGACAACGAGACGCAACGCTTCCTGGGCGGACACCTGACATTCGGTCTCGTGGACACCTACAAGGACACCTCTTCTATCATCGTGTTCTACGACTACGTGGCAAACGACCTCTCTGTACCCTACTTGCAGTTCGTCGTGCTTGCGCTTATGCTTCCGCTGACCTACGGAATCTACAGGCTACTTTGCAAGTGGTACCGCCCTACTGACGGATTCTACATCAAAAAATCCGTCATCGCGATGCTCGTATTCTATGCTGCTTCTTACTCGTACGTTTACTTCATATGGACAGGCAGCTCCCGTATGGATAAACTCCGTCCGGTCGTTTCACTGATATACAATGACCTGTTCGGAGCAAAGAAAGCTTCCGGTCTCACCGAAGCCGAGTTGGGCGCCTACCGAACCGCCTACCAAAACCTGTGGCAACAGGTGGAAGGTGATTCCGACTGGACATTCTCCGACGCAAAGGAAGGAAACTCTCTCCCGCTCTACCGTGTTCCTAGCGCTGAACTCGTGAACAGCGAAAAGCTGGCCGCACAGCGCGAGATGAAGCCGAACTTCATTCTGGTGCTCATGGAATCGGAGCGAGGCCTGAACACGGGCTACATGAATCCCCAAATTCAGCCCTCCCCCACGCCCTTCATGGATTCGCTCGCTGCTCATTCTCACGTGTGGATGCGCATGCATACCAGCGGAGTTCCCACAACAGGCGGAGTCCTTTCAACGCATGTCGGCCTTCCCCACCATTCCCGTCTTCAGCAAGCCACCGACCTTGCGCACGTAACCATACCGAGCTTTGTCTCTGTTCTCACCGAAAATGGCTACAGCACGCATTACATGTCGGCAGCGGACCCCGCCTGGGATAACTTGGGCGTATGGATGGCAAAGTGGTACACCGCGCAGCACTACAACCGCAACCGCGAAGACGACTCCACCTTCATGGACAACGCCATCGAATATGTCCGCGACACTCTCGCAAAAGAAGGCAAACCCTTCCTCGCGACCCTCATGACACGTTCCAACCATTACCCGTTCAACTTTGCGGCAGGCATGACCGACGAACAGAAGAACCGACCGCTGCAGGAACGCATCAACGTGACCATGGGCTATGCCGACAGGCAACTCGCCCGCTTTATCCGCGCCGTTGAAAACGAGGAATGGTACAAGAACACCTACGTAATCGTCATGGCCGACCATGGATTTCCCCTGGGCGAAAACGGAGTCTCGACAATGAATGGCGGCGGATATTCGAACATCACCTGGATCCCGTTCTTTATTCACGGAAAGGGACTTGAAGCCGTACGCGACACGACAACCGCAGCGCAGATCGACATCGCACCCACCGTACTTGAACTTGCCGGTCTTGCCGTACCGAACATTTTCATGGGACACAATTTGTTGAGAGGGAGTAGTACCGGCCTTTCCCTCGGATCCTACTCGGGCGGCTATGCGGCCATCGGACTTAATGGTTATCGCTTTATCGGAAGGTTCCCCGCCATGCAAGAAACACATCTCTTTGCCGACGGAGACCTTCGCCAAGAAAACGAACTCACCGGCAAATTACAAGACGAAGAAGGCCGCTCCATAGAAACCTATTTAGGAGCGACCCTTGATACTTTGCTCAAAATTTCGAATTACACACTCGAACGCGGGCTTTAAATACTAGGAGCGGTTCTGCCGCTCCAGCAAATTGCCAAGAAGACGCATCCAGTTTTCCCCGATTTTATCCGGGGTGAAATCATGGGAACGCTTCCACCCGTTTTCTTGGACTTGCCTGCGGTAACCTTCGTCCTCGATCATTCTCGAAAGGGCACTTGCCAGGGCCTCTTCGTTCTCGCACTCCACACATAAGCCTTGAGAATCGTCCTGGATGATTTCCCTCTGACGGCCCTTATAATCGCAGGCGATACAGGCTGCCCCCTGCGACATGGCTTCGATGAGAACCATACCGAAACCTTCGTAGCGGCTACTGAGAACGAATATCTCGGAATCACTGAAGAAATCCTTGATATTCAGATGGAATCCGGAAAGGACGACTCTATTTTCTAAGTGTTTTTCGGCAATAAGACCTTCCAAATACTGGCGCCCGGTTTCACCTTCGCCGGCAATTTCTACAACCCAGTCAGGATATTTTTCCTGGACTTTCGCCCATGCCTTGATGAGAATGTCAAAACCCTTGCAGTGCCAGATATTCAGCCGTCCGGCGGCAAGAATTCGCTTTTTTCTGTTGACGCAGATCGATTCAGCAGGCTGCATCGAAAGGGGGTTCGGCATCACCTCCGTTCTCCGGAACTTCTTGACGACGATATCGTAGTCCGTTTTTGTCAAAACAGTAACGCAATCGTAAACGGCGTTGAAGTAAAACTTGAGAAGATACGGGAAAAGATGCCTTTGGGAATAAGGATTCTTTTCAAAGGAACTGTGGTCTGACGAAATGATGATTTTATGGAGTCCCAAGGCGGCCAGATAGGTGTAAAATGTAGAATCCGGCATTATTCCGATAATGATATCGGGATTTTCCTTTTTTATGGCTCGACGAAGGCTAAAAATTTTCAGGGGAAAATAATGACGAAAACAAGGGAGAATTTTAACACCCTCTTCGATGGGGTAAAAATCGGAAATGTTGTTTCGTTCTTTGTTACTTACGAAAAAAATTTCGTGTCCCATTCGGCAAAACTGATTAGCGAGTTGTACCGCCACATTTTCCCCGCCACCACGGGCGATTCGGTTAAGAACAATCATTATTTTCATAAAAGTAAATCTAGTAAAAACGAGTATCCACGCCAATATTTTATATATTTTGTTTATGACTACAAAGAAATCCTTGCAAGAAAAATTTTCAGCATGGTACATTCCGCTGATCTGTAAACATCAATTCAAAGCTCTAGCATTCTATTTCCTGCTTGCGGCACTATGTGCATTCCCCATCTTCGTTAAACCCGGCCTTCGATTGGACGCAGACCTTTCTCACTTGCTGCCCGACGAAACACCGAGCGTCCTCGCCCTACAAGAATCCTACCAGCGTTTTGGTAGCACAGACCGCTTTACAATCGCCATTCAGAGCGAAGACCCTGAAATCGTGGCGGCAATGCAGGATTCCATCGAGAACTATATTCATTCCCGTTGGCAAGGCGACTTCGTCTCGACGCAAAAAGACGAAGACAACCAATTCTTCAAGGACAACGCCCTTCTTTATCTGCCCGTATTCCATTTGGAGCGCATCCGCAACAATCTCGAAGAACTTCAGTTGGAAATCGGCCGAAAGAACGGCCCACTCGCTGTGGACTTGTTAGGAGACGCTCCTGCGGAAACTACCGAAAAGAAAGAACGCATCTGGTTCGACGAAAACCTGCCGCAGGAGCTCGGCCTTCCGGACGAAGCCATTGGAGCTTTTGCCTCTTTCATTAAAAAAGCCAAGCTTGGTTCCGCACAGGACCAGAAAGATGAATGGCATCCGAAAGACCCTGTACCGGCCCACCTGAAATCACGTCTCATCGGTTGCCCGCACCCAGACAGCACGGGAAAAATCCTGTTCAACGGCGTTGTGAACGCAAAACTCATCAAGCCATCTACGGATTACGAATTTGTCACCCACATTCTTGCACGCACGGATTCCCTACTCCAGCATTTCAACGGAAAAACATTCGCCGTTCCCACCCGTTTTACCGTAGACGGTACATACGAAGGACTTAAGGAAGTTGACGAAGTCGCCAACGACAGTATATTCTCCTTTGGAATCAGCCTGGTTCTGATTATCCTTCTGACATCCTATTTCTTTAGAGGAATCAAGGGGCCGATTCTTGTAACCGCCTCCGTGCTGTACGCCTGCATTCCGACATTCGCTTTCACAGCCGTGTTCTACGGCAAGCTGAATCCGTTTACGGTCTTTGTGGCCTCCATCATCCTGGGAATTGGTATCGACTATTCCATCCACATGTTAGGAACCGCGCAAAAGTTGCTGCGCGAGAAAGCGTCCCTGGAAGATGTCCTTGAGGAAGCCCAAAAGCGCATGCTCAAGCCGTTCATCTTGGCAAGCTTCACCACTATCGCAGCATTCCTCACTTTGCTCGCGGCTCATTTCAAGGGATTCTACGAATTTGGCGTTGTAGCATCGGCAGGTGTTTTCTTCAGTATGCTCACCTCTGTCTTGGTGCTCCCTGTTTTCATCAAGTGCATGGGTGGCATTCCCAAGGCTCCGGACAACAGTTTCTTCCCGAAAGCCTGGACAGAAGCCAAAATTTTCAAGTTCTTCAAGGTCGCCGCCATTATCGGCTTTGTTCTTGGCGCCATTTCCCTCTATTTTGCCCCGCAAGTGGATTTCGAGCACGACCTTAAGAACCTTCGCCGCGCCTCTACGGTCAAGACGGTCCAGCACAACAAGATTTCCACTAAAGTGACCCGTGCAAGCTACAAGGCCAAGACCTCTACGCCGGCCGCAGTCATGGGTTCCAAGATTTCGCAACTAGACCGCCTCTACGACACGCTGATGTATCGACTCAATGTGGAAAAGGATTCCATGCTGGGCAGCTTTATAACACTCAAGAGTTTCATTCCGCCCAAGGATTCGCAGGAAGCGCGTCTTGAAATCATCGAGGAAATCCGCGACTTGGTGGAGGCTCGCGTATTTGACCGAGCCGAAGGAGAAGATTCCGTCAACATTGCCAATTTAAGAAAACTGGCCAAGGTCGAAAGGACCTTTGCGCCAGAAGATCTTCCCAGCTGGATTCTAGATATCGTTCGCGAAAAGGACGGATCCTACGGCAAGATTGGCTTTATCTACGGAGACTTCCCCAGCTGGGACGCAAAGGCGCTCCACCGTTTCCAGGAACGTTACGGGCACTGGAATTTTGACGGCGAAAAACTCCGCACCTTCTCGTCGCAGTTCATTCTTTCCGACGTCATTTCTTCCGTGAAAGAAGACAGTTTCAACTTGGCGGTCGTAATCATTCTCGTTATTTTCGGAACACTCCTCATATCGTTCCGAAAGCCCAAGATTTTCCTTGTGGGTTGCATTCCCTTCGGCATGGGCATTCTCCTTACCTTAGGATTGCTAGGGTTCCTCAACGGGACGTTCGAATACGGCAAGATAAGCATCTACAACGTGATTGTGATTCCTATGACATTGGGTATCGGTATCGACGCCACGATTCACCTGGTGACCGCCTGGAATTCCGACAAGACCATGACACTTCGCCGTTTAATGGATACAACGGCTCGAAACGTGATGGCCAGCTCCTTGACGACTATTGCCGGTTTCGTGGGATTCCTCTTTACCACCCACAAAGGATTAAAGGGAATCGGAGACCTTGCCTGCATGAGCATTTTCATTTTCCTCATTGCAAGCGTTATATTCTCGATGTTCCTGTGCGGCAAGGTCCTTAAGAAGGAGTAGTCGCGTGAAATTCATCGAGCTATACCGTAGCATTATGCAAGGTGTCTGGAACATCGGCTTTGTCGAAAACACCTTGGATGGAGTCATCGACGGCGAGCCCTTGAAAATCAGGTGGCTGAAACATGAATGCAAGGACCGCTGGTTTGCCGACCCCTTCATTCTCGATGTTACGGACGACAAGATATACGTCTTGGTGGAAGAATACTACTACCCCCATAAACGGGGACGCCTTGCGATGCTCACGGTCGACAAAGCAAGCAACAAGCTCCTTAAAGTAGATACGATCCTGGAGCTGGATTCGCATCTCAGCTTTCCGGCAATTATCCGCAGGGACGGCAAGATCCTCGTCTACCCTGAAAATTTCAAGGGTGGTGGTCTGAAACTATACGACTTGGATCTAGAAAAAACCGCCTTGGTAAACGCAAGGCCTATCAGCGATGCGCTCCTGACAGATGCTATCTATACGGAATTATTCGGCAAGAAGCAGATTTATTCTACGGAAATTCCTGATCCCAACGGTTCCACTTTGGGCGTATACGAAAAGGATGACTCCGGGAAGTATATCAAGATGAAGGAATATCGTTTCCCTGAAAACATTGCTAGAAATGCTGGCGATTGGTTCGAGTACAAGGGAAGGAAATACCGCCCCGCCCAGGAAAGCAATACTGAATACGGTCACGGCATATCCTTCCAGCAAATCGAGGAAACACCGGACGGTCTCGAATTCAAGGAATTGTGGAGAAAGTCATCTCCGCATCCCATAATGAAGGTCGCGTTCCATACATTCAACATGTACAAGGGCGTCATGGTCGTCGATTGTCGCGGCTACCGTTACAAGGTAGCTGCCGGCATAATCAACTTCTTTAGGCGCCCATTCGTAAAAGGATAGTTTCCGAAGGACGAAAATCAACGCCCAAGGCCGCCACTCTACGGCATCATAATATCGTTGCGGAGGACGGAACGTACGGCCTTTGCCGCCCCTACGGCCTTCTTTTTCCAATCAAGGTCGGTGGCATCGGTCGTGATCGCATAAGGGCTTTCGCCACCAGATACGGCTCGGTAAACATCCTCGTTTTCGAGGCCACCGACAAGCACGTGGTCCCGGAATCCCAAGTAGTAGGAGTTCTGGGAGAAGAATACCGAAGGCTGTCCTGCGGGGCGTTCCTGAGTCAGCAAGTCATACCCCCAAAAATGGTTCGGTTCGCGTACCTGCGCAAGGTCAAAAATCGTGGGTCCCAAATCCAGTTGCGAGGCCACATCTTCACGCACCGTAAGCCCGTTAAAGAGAGCCGAATCCGCCGAGAAAATTCCGATAAAAATCTGGGAAGCCGAAAGGCCTAGCGGTTGCGGTACCAGGTAATCCACCGAATCAACGGGCGTGTCATGGTCACCCAGGATAAACACCACCGTATTTTCAAAATCAGGACGAGCCGAAAGGGCATCAAAGAAACGGCCCAACTGCTTATCGGTATAGCGAACCGCATTACGATAACGCACCATGGCGTCATCGGGCTTGTCCGCAAAGCCCTCCGGATAGTTATGGAAAGGAATATGGGAAGAAATTGTATTGAAGACAAGAAGCCACGGGTTATCCGTCGGCTGGCTTTTCAGCAATTCCAGCACCCGATCAACCCCCATACTGTCAATAGTGCCTAGAACAGTCTCCTCTCCAGGCAGGAACCAGTTCTTGCCAAAGAACTTTTCAATAAAAGGCAACGTATGGTCGAAAATCGGGTTCGACACCGTCATGTATTTCTTCTGATAATTCGTTAGGTATTCAGGCCAACCCTTGAACTTGTTCGCCGCATAAAAGCTGGGGACATCACGATTCGGATGCGAGGGGAATCCCATATAGGTCGCCATCGTGCCTCGCACCGTAGGGTACCCGCCGCTAAAGGCGTTCTTGAACCAGAGTCCCCCACCGAGGCTTTTTCCTGTAGAGTCCTTGGCGTAATAACCGCCATTAGCCAGCTTAAATATGTTGGGTGCAAAGGTCGTGTCCCCATCGAGCATCTTGTTAAAGACGCGGCCCTTGAGAGACTCGCCCATGATGAACACGATATTGTACGGCTTTTTCGCCTTATATCCGTGAGTCGGAGCGCTACGGTACATGGGGAAATCCAGGGCATTCTTGCGCCCTGCAACAAAATCCTCTGACAAAAACGCATCCAGGTCACCAACCAGTTCATCGGTGATTTTGGCATTGTCATGAATGAACTCAAAGGTTTCCTCTGCCGCAATGTGGAGTATCGGAGCGGTAAGCGTATGCTTGCCCAGGGTGAAACGCATATCGACCCTCGTATGGGTCACCGGAATTTCAATCCACCCACGGGCACCCGTAAGGAACAGCACCAGGGGCGTCAGCGACAACGCCATACCGACCGCGAACATCATCCAGGGGATTTTTCGGGATTCCGGTTTCCAGGGACCCTTGCTATTGTCGAGGACTTGCGTACGACGGCGCGCACGCAGACGAAGCGTGTACGCAACAACAAAGGCAATTCCCCCGGCAAAACAGAGTCCGACCATCGACAACCAAAGAACCGTTCCGAGTAAATCACCGCCCAGAGTCGAAATCGTGGTGGCATCGGTAATGTTCGAAATATGGAAATACGTGCGCAAGAACGAATAGGAAAGACGCTGGTGCGAAAAACGAAATACATCGTAGTCCACAATCGCTACGAAGAAATACAGCGCATAGAAAACAGCTAGTCCGCGGGGCGCTCGGGCAAATCCAAAGAGGCCCGCCATGGCAAGGATGGCTCCAAACGCCATGAAAATCTGCCAAAGGGTTTTGCCTTCGAACATTTCGGACATCGAAAGTCCGAGCGGGTCGGGCAAGGTGTAGAATAATTCCAGCAGAACGCTCTGCACCAACAGGGCGACAAGCGCCAAAACAAGATAAGGATTTTTCAGCAAACGCACAAAGACTCCTTGAATATAAAACTAGCGAACGACTCGTTTATCCTTTCCCAGCAACGTTCCCAAAATTCTCAACGGGAACACGAGGAACGGCATCTTCTTGTAAATCCACGCAAGCGACTTGGCGAAGGCGTAGCTGCGGATAATGTAGGCGCCTGCGGCACCCACCTTGCGGGTCTGGAATTCGAATTCTTCCTTGGCATGGGCAATCACGTCGTCATAGTATTCGTTGATGGTAATGCTCTTGTCGGCATTGACCTTCACCGGAATGTTCTTAAGATTCGTATAGAAGTCCTTGCGCAAAATTTTCGGCAAGAACAGGTCCATGCTGGCAGGCACCTTGTGGCCGCGGGTATCGATGATTCGCGAACCGAAGAAATGCAACACCTTCGCCGTCGGCAGGAACCTGTTACCGTAGGCCAGCTGGCAGTTCCAGCCGCCAGGCATTTTCTTGGTGATGTAATTAAACTTAAAGTTCGTCTCGGCGAGGCTCGCCATGTCGTAGGGGAAATTCTTGGACACGCAATAGAGCCAAAGTTCGTGCCAGGTTTCGAAGAACTTGCGGGCTTCGGGAGTGTCTGCCGCAAACATCACGCCCCCGTTAAAGATTTCGTCGTTCAGAATCGGCGAGAAGCCCATCATCTTCGCGTTATTCAAGATCTTCTTGCGGTTGATGGCCTTCGAAAGGTTAGTGTGGAAATCGAGCACCGCGTAAATGCCGCCCTTCCATTCTTCGGGAATCGAAAGGTCTCCCACAATCGCGATGTCGGAATCCATATACAGAAAGTCTCCATCGACCACGTTGCGCATCACCGTCTTCAGGTAGCGCGACCGCAACATCGGTGTGAATTTTTCATCAAGAGTCAACACCTTGAGTTCATCCACAGCGTCCTTCAAAACTGCGCGCGGGCCAACCAAGGTTTCCGCCGTTTTGTCGTCGGTCAAAAGCGTCACGAACGCGCCAGGGTTATGCACACGCAGCGAGGCGATTGCCACCAGCGTCTGTTCGCAGAAAAAATCCTTCGGGGAACTGGTCAGAACAAAAAGGTATTTGGTCATTTTTTCTTCCATGATTCTTTTTTCCCGATAAGCCCCTGCATCCAAAAAGTCAAAAGGAGCCCCATCAAGACAACAACATAAAAGATACTTTTTGCAAGTAACGACGGGAAATAAACAAAATTAATTACATAATTAACGGCAACCAGCAACAGAATCCAAACGCCCTGCACGCAAAGGTTTCTCTGATAAGGCCAATATCCCATTTTTTTCAAATACAGGTTCATCCAGATGCACTGCATAATCTGATACGACATCGAAGATAACGCCGCTCCCGCAATACCGAAGATGGGAATGCAAATTCGGTTCATCACGACAGCCATCGCCAGGGCAAAGATGTTCATCAGCAACATAAACTTGCTTTTTCCAAGCCCGTTGATAATGGAGCCCGACAAGCCAAAGAAACCGTTTATCAGGTTTCCAGTAATCAAAATGCCAAGGGTCGCCACGGGATTTTCTTTCGTCACGAAAGACTTACCGGCAATCATCATGGTCTGCTCGGGGAACAGTACGATGAAAAAGCCGATGGTCAGCTGGATCAAGGTAACCATCGAGACGCAGTAGCTAAAGACAGGTTTCAAGTCTGTCTTTAGGCGTTCTCCCGACATACCCGCCACGACAGGTTGCAAGATGGGATTATAACTTTGCCTGATAGTTTTCAATCCATTCGAAATGGTCACCATGACCGCATAAATACCTGCCGTTTCGGGTCCCAATAAGGCAAGCACCATCCACAAGTCCACGCGAAGCAGGAAGGTGGACACAGCTTCCGAAAAACCAAGCGGCAGCGAGAACGAGAGCAGTTCCCGAGGAACACGTTTCTTGATAAACCACTGGATTTGAGGGAATTGCTTATTGATCAAGACAAAATAAATAATAACACCCATCAAATTGGCAGCAAAGAAACCGACGGGCAGAGCAAACTTATCCTGGAAGCCCGCAAAGTAGAGGACGACGGCAATAAATGGCGCCAGGGCCATAATGGCAAAATCGTTGATAAAAATCTTGTACTGCGGATGGCGATTGCCTTCGGATGCTCCAGCGAACATATTGAGCATGGTATAAGGAATTACCGAAAGTGCATACAGCGATATTTCGGCAGACGAGAGCATCGCAAGTCCCGAGGAAATCGTCTGGAGATTAAAAAAGGCACCAACCCAGAGCACCACCGAGAAGAGGCTTGCAATAAAAACCGCCACCCAGAACGATTCCACCAACCCCTCGTGCAGGGGGCGACCACAGACATTATTTTGAGGCAGATAGCGATGCAGGCCCTTGTCAAGGCCCAGAACGGCAACGCGACACAAAGTCAGTACAAAAAGTTGTGTAGAGACGTAAGTTCCAAAAATTTCCTTTCCAAAAACACGTGCAACAACAATCATCAACACGGGGCCGGCAACCTTGAGGAGCGTGCCGACAATGGTAAAGATTGTGCTTTTTACGAGAAATTTCTGGTCGTTTTGAATAGAACTAGAAGGCATTATACTAATTTAAAAAATTTTCACGAATCCATTGGTTTACTTCGTACCGACAAACAAGCGTTTCATCCAATTTTTTATAGGGAGTCGCCATGAATTCGTCCAATCCGATTAAGTCATCCCCTTCAATCACGTAGATATTCGCGGGGTCGTAAAAATCAAATTTTTTGACAGAAGCACAATTCGTAATCAGTTTCTTTTCGAGGAACAAGGCGTCGAACGGTCTGAGCGTCAGTCCCTGCTGTTCCGGCGACATCACATCTACAATGCATTTCGATTGCGCAGACAGCTTTATATTGTCGTAATTCGATACGTAATCCGCCTTACTTTCGACAAGCTTGAAATTGGTAGTGAAACCTTTCGCCTTCAAGCGCTTTTCCAGATTCTCTATAAACGCACGCCGATCCTTCGGGGCTCCTATAAAATAAAAGTCCCACTTGACATCTTCCTGGACGGGCAACTTGCGGTTCACATTCCGAATCCGCGATATCGCATATTTTTCAGCATCGGCAGGATCAAACGTGAAAAAGGCAAAGCCACGAGCCTTCAAATAATCCAGTTGCTTTTTCAGGTACTTGCGGTCACTACTCCAGCGGGAAAGCGGATTCCAGAAAAAGACATTTCTGGCCTTTTCCGTTCCTAGCATACGGTTCAGCATGCGGTATTCTTCAAAATAGCAACAGTCCCAGAAGAGAATCTTGTCGGCAGAATTTCTTAAAGCTTCGCGGGTTTTATCCGTATAACGGAAATAGTACGCCAGCCCATAAAGGTGCAACGCAAGAAAGATCCCATACAGGGCATAGCTCAGGCGATCCTTTTTCAGCTCAAGAGCAATCACCTGCACATCCTGCAAGTTTACACCTTCTACGACAAATGCGGCCGCCCGAAATTTCGACCGATAAAGAATAGACAACTTGGGCATCTATTTTTTCCGGGAGAAACCGTTTTTCAGGCCATAAAGAAGTTTAAACAGGCGCGGGAACTGGCGGTAAATAAAGAACAGCGGGAATTTTTCAGAAGCATTGAGTGTTTCCGGAGCCCCCACAAACGCAGTCCTTGCGTTATAGATAATCTGGAGCTTTTCTTCGCTCACCTTCTGTTCTTCCTTGATTTGCACAAAGAAATCCTTTCTCATGAGCGGATGCGGTTCCCTTTTGCCATCGATTCCCGAACCGAAGAAATGAACAATCTTTGCCGTACAGAGAATCGGGTAAATGTCCTTGACTCGGTGCAGATGGTTATATGCCTCGCGAACCTGGCAATTCCATTCTCCTGGCAGTTCCTTCAGCGGGAAACCAAGGAGCTGATTTGTTTCATTAAGGGAAATCTGGTCAGTAAAGACTCCCTTTGTATTGCAATACTGGTACAGCTCATACCATTTGTCAAAGAATTCCTTGGCCTTGGCCGTGTCGCGAGCAAAGATAACACCGCCATTGAAAAACACCTCCGCAAGCGAAAGCTTAAAACCAAGGAGGCGCTTATTCCTGTTATCGCCCTTATGCTTGATATGATAGGGGTCGTTTTTATGGGAATGCAAATCAGGAATGCCGCCGACATCGCAGGTGTCATCGACAACGACATCCAACTTGTCGACGAAGGCGGTATCACCGTCAAGATAAAGGAAGTCCCCCTCGAGCAAGTTTCTCATGTTCGTCTTTAGCAGACGAGAGCGGGCTAGACCCCCAATCTTATCGTCAAACGGGATCACCTTATATTCGTTTACCAAGTCCTTGATTCCAGCGCGGAAACCGACCAGGGTTTTGTCGGTCTTGTCATCGACCAAAAGCGTCACGAAGGCATCGGGATTATAATGGCGAAGGGACAATACGGAAACAAGAGTTTGTTCGTAATAGATATCTTTCTCGTTACTCACCAGAATATACAAGAACTTCACCATACAGGATTCCTTCTTTTTACAAAACTTGTCTAAAATTTAGAAATTCTCGTTCCGAAAAGCACAACCACCCCTAGAGGTCGACTCGAAGTATACCTCAACAAAAAAACACAAAAAAATCAGCTTTATTGTCCATTCCATACTTTTTTTTCTAAATTATCGGCATATGGTTCAATTTAGTCAGACTTCATGGCAGGAATACACTCTAGCGAACATGCTCGAGACGATGCGATACGCACCCATGAACGTGACTATCGACAAGAATCCCGTCATCCATTACACGCTGCCCAAGGCTCTTGAAGCAGGTGAAATCGTCCGTTACACGGTCGTTGTCGGATTCAGGAAAATCAGCTGGACAGGAAAGATCAGCTCCATCAACAATGGAAAAATCCTGGTAAGACTTGACCAAGGACCTTTCCGCGGATTCAATGCCAGCCACGAATTTACAGACGAAGGCAACCTGACCGGTTGCTACGATGAATTCTCCTTCCAGGGATTCAGCGATTTCCCGGAAGAAACGTTTGCCAAGGTAATGGCAAGCGCCTCCATCGTTTACGCCGTTGCTAGCCGCAAGGATACGCGCGACATGCTTCTTTCCATCGAAAGCAAGAAGCAAACACAAGGATTTTCCGCCATTCATCAATCCGCAACCGCCGGATAAGGTTGTCCATGTACAAAGACCTGGAACAGGCACTGCTCGACTTGGAAAAAGCAGGCATGCTCAAGCGTGTCTACCAAGAAGTGGACCCGTTCCTGGAAATGGCCGAAATTGCCCGACAGACCTTCGAAAACCATGGCCCCGCCCTCCTTTTCGAGCATGTCAAAGGGTCCCCCTTCCGTGCCACATGCAATATCTTCGGTACGCAGGAAAGGCTAGACTTCCTGTTCCGCAACACCCTAGCGGGAACCCAGACGGCGGTTCTTTTCAAGTCAAATCCTGTCGAATTTTTTAAACACGCCCGGCCGAAAGCCCTTTGCCAGGCGGCCCTTACGGGTATCCATTCGCTCCCCCAAAAAAGTGGAAGCATCAAGGACTTCAAGGAGTGCAAGCTTTCGGACCTGCCGCAGATTGTCTGTTGGCCCCATGACGGAGGCGCCTTCCTTACTCTGCCGCAAGTGGCGACGCGACCTGCCGAAAACGCAAGCGTCATGACCACAAACTTGGGAATGTACCGCATCCAGATTTCCGGGAACGACTATGCTTCGGACGAATGCGGCCTGCATTACCAAATCAAGCGGGACATCGCAAGGCACCACCAGGAAGCGATCGAAGAAGGTCGCCCCCTCAAGGTAAGCATCTTTATCGGAGGACCCCCGGCCCATACGGTTGCCGCGGTCATGCCCATGCCCGAAAACTTGAGCGAGCTCCTTTTCGCGGGAATGCTCGGCGGACACCGATTCCGCTACTTTATCTACAACGGTTACCTCGTTTCCAGCGACGCGGACTTTTGTATTCTCGGCGAAGTCCAATCCGACTTGAAACCGGAAGGACCTTTCGGCGACCACATCGGCTACTATTCGGACAAGCATCTTTTCCCTTACTTAAAGGTGGAAAAAGTTCTCTGCAAGAAGAACGCGATTTACCCCTTTACGGTTGTCGGGCGCCCCCCGCAAGAAGACACCCTGTTCGGCAATTTCATTCACCAGGTGACCAAGCCGATGGTTCCCGCCTCGATTCCTGGACTCGTGGCGCTTCACGCCGTCGACGAAGCGGGAGTACACCCCTTATGCCTCGCCCTGGCTCACGAGCGTTTCCAGCCATACATTAAGCCCGAAGAACGAGAGCCGCTTGAACTGCTGAAAACAGCAAATGCCATTCTAGGATTCAACCAGGCGAGCCTCACCAAGTACCTGCTGATTGCCGCCGCCGAAGATTTCGCCGACAGCGAGGGAAAAACCACCCTGACCGCCACCCCAACCGCTATCGTGCGCGACGTGGAAGGATTCTTCAAGCACATCCTGGAACGCATCGACTTTTCACGCGACCTGCATTTTGAAACCTGCACCAGCATCGACACGCTCGACTACACCGGCGGCAGGCTCAATCACGGTTCCAAGCTCACGATTGCCGCGGCGGGCCCTGTACGCAGAAACCTGCGACACGACCCGCAGGACATCCAAGCCCTCTGCGAAGCACTTTCACCTGTGGGAATCGCCGGTGCGGCGAGCCCCATGCCAGGCGTCATCATGCTGCAAGGGCCCGCCTACGATGCATCTAGCCGCGACGCCCTCATCGCCCAACTCAACGAAGCACTCGGCCGCTGGCCTTTCCGCAAAAACTACCCGTGGATTACCCTGGTCGATTCTGCAACAGACACATTCCCAAGCGGTGCCGCCCAAAACACCCTCCGTGATTTCCTGTGGTTCACCTTCACGCGCTCGGACCCTGCCAAGGATGTATTCGGCTACAATGAGCGCACCCACGAAAAGCACTGGGGATGCGACGCACCGATGATTGTCGACGCCCGCATCAAGCCGCACCACCAAAAGGCGCTGACCCTTTCCGATGATATCCGAAACCGTGCAAGGCAAATCCTTATAGAAGAAAACATCCTTACGGAGGACCGATGAAAAAGTGGTTCCCCGCGCTTCTTCTATTACTGTCCTGCACCACCGCCTTTGCACAGCATGTCTGCGGCACGGCGCAAATCTTCCGAAATCTCCTGGAGCAAAAAGGCTCTTCCACCAAGAAACTTGACTCCAAGACGCACTTGGCGTTAACCTCCAGCGAAGCTTGCACGATCGAAGATTACTACGACGAAATCCTGACGCAAGCCTCGGATCACTTCCAGATTTTCTACACCCTCGACGGGCCGCACAAGACCACCCAGGCTTTCATTGATTCGCTTTCCAAGCATCTCGAATACGCATGGAATTTCCACGTCAAGAACTCGGGAATGAAGCCTCCCCTTGGAATTAGCAAGACTCATCATTACCAACAGGATGTTATTCCTGGACTCTATCCCGTCGAAGTCATTGAAATAGACCTCATCCGTAACGCCAGAGATCTCTTTAACGAGAAAGGCGCATGCCACGGTTGCTTTGGCTTGACCCTTCCCTTCGATTCCGCCCAAAGTATCCTTATCATTGACAACGATTTTCGGAGCACCCCGAAAAGCAATGCCAGCATCGCCTCTGTTCACTACAACGGCAAGGAATGCTTTTACGAGGAAGCCACACAAGAATTAACGAATCGAGCACACGGCTACACCTACTCCACCGAATGGAACCAAGGGCTTCGCATTACGGCCGCACACGAGCTCTATCATGCCATTCAGCTTCGGTACATTGACTTCAATAAACTCAACACGGCGTCCTTCTGGTTTGAAGCATCCGCAATGGGAATCGAAGATGTGGTCGCCCCCGATGTCGATGACTACTTCAATTATCTTTCTGGTTTTGCCAATTCCATCGGAATCTCTTTTGACAATCTAAGCAGTGACTACGGGCCAGGCCTCTTTTTCATGTACCTTTACAAGTTCGTTGACAAGGGCTTTGACAAATCCATCTGGGAAAGTTTTTCGAGCGAGCCCACCAAGCCGTTCCAGCACCATCTCACGAAATACGCCAAAAAGCAAAAGCTTTCCGCAGATTCCCTTTTTCATAACTTCGCCGTGAAGCTTTCATTTACAGGCAGTCGCGCTGCACTCGTAGATTCCAGTTTCTGGATTAACAGTGACCAGCCGAAATGGCCCGAATTCAAGACCGTCGAAGAAACAAGTGATTTCGAGCCTTATTCGCTAAACGAGCTCTCGTACCGATTCTATTCTAACGGGAAACCCGATCTTACCAAATTTACGGGAAGCGCCTCGGCCATTCCTATCAAGAACGACCGCTATTCCATCCGATTCCTGCAGAATACAAACAGCATCGATTCTGTCTATATAGAATCAGCAGACAATTCCTCCGATTCCATTGTCTGGATCTTGAGTAAGTTCACCGAGACCGACCGAATTCCCACCGTCTTCAAGGATTCCACGCTACGCGCCTTCCCTACGCCATGGCGTCACGGTCATCTTTGCTTTACGCCGCTTCCGCAGGACAAGGAATACATCGAAATCCGCAACCGCCGTGGAAACCTCGTTGAAAAAATCAAGTACGACAGCTACACGCTTTGCCTTGACGAAGACAAGGTAAAATCACTGATGGTTCCAGGAATCTACCGTTTCAGGGCAGGCAATCGCGGCAAGCTGAAAGACTTTATCGTCATTTACTAGTTGACGACCAAAAAATCAGGAATATTACAGCCAGCTGAATATACTATTCGTCTTCTCTAGCTTCGGCAAAATAGAACTTGCTGCAGGCTTGTCGGTATTCTTCAGAATCGCCTTGCAAGCTTCGGCAAAGAGCGTATGGCCATTATTGTAATGGTCGTCCAGACGACGGCGCGCATAACCGTCCGCAGAATGGTTGTGAATCATGAACGCCCAGTCCGAAGACTGGAACAGCATCAGTTCCCTTTCCATCTGCTTGATGTAACGGGTCAAGAGCTTTCCGCGCGGCGAGCCTTCGCCCATCTTTTGGCGGATAGAAATCAAGTGATCGATCATCGCACGCAGGCGATAGGACTGCGGATAATACTTATCGGTCTCGCCGTTAATCCATACGGAACCGAAACCGCCCTCGCCCCAGCTGGAGAACGCAGGTTCATGGGCATCGGGATCCGCCGACGAAGTCATGATCTCATCGGCACCGGCAAATTCAATGACCGACGAAGAAGCGGCACGTTCCAGCATCGCCTCGAGGAACAGGGGACCTTCGAACCACCAGTGTCCAAAGAGTTCTGCATCGTAGGGGCAAAGCATCGCGGCCTTGTTGCCATCCATGTTCACGAGCAGTTCCGAAATCGTCGCTTCGCGGTTCACCACGAACAGATGCGCATGATCTTCGGCGAGCTTCATCGCATTCCAGGGGCGGTACAGTTCCTTTTTCTCGCCGCCGGTAATGCGGTTGTACTTAAAGCCAGAATCTATCGGCGTATCGCCCGCGAAGAAGTATTCGCCCAGGTAATCGCGCGGGCGATCTTTTGCGATGTCGGTAAAAAATTCGCGGTACTCGGGGTGGCCCGGATAACCTGTACGGCGGCTCCACACTTCCATGGAGCTTTTCTGTTCGCGGCCCATGCAGTAAAGTCCCTGCGTGGTCTTGAGCGGAGTAAACACGCCGTACTTGGGCGTAGGTGTCGCAAGGAGAACCCCGTGCGTTTCGAGGAAGAAATAATGCAGGCCGAATTCGGCGAGGTACTTGTCGAGCCCCGGGAAATAACCACACTCGGGAAGCCACACGCCCATGGGCTTACGTCCAAAGGCACGTTCAAAGCAACGCACCGTCACATCGAGCTGCATCCGAATCGACGCAGGATCGCTCTGGTAAGCAGGCAGGAACGGGTGCGTTCCTACGCAGGTCAGCAAGTTCAGCTTGCCAGCCTTTTCAAGTTCCAAAAATTCCGCGAGCAAGTTGCGATGGATGCGGTTTTCCCACAAATCCATCAGCGTCTGCTGGCGAGAAAGATAAAATCGGGAAAGTTGCTCCAGCTCCGTTCCGGCGTTGCGAGCCACTTCCTTTTCAATCAGTTCAAGCTGCTTTTTTAAATGCTCCGAGAACTTTTCAATCAAGTTCTCGTCCGAAAGCATCTCGATTAACGGAGGAGAAACACTCAAGTTGAGCGTCCCAGGAACGCCCTTTTCCAAAAGGCGCCGCATCGCCTGCACCAAGGGCAGGTACGTCTCGGCAATAGCTTCAAACAGCCAATTCTCTTCGAAAAAGCGCTTAAATTCCGGATGCCGCACAAAAGGCAAGTGTGCGTGCATCAGGAATAGAATTTTTCCGGGAGCTCCCATCGAGTCTTATTACTCCGTGCGCTTCACCACGATCGGCACGATCGTCGTCGGGAAATCGCCATCCTTGTCGGTAGCGAACACAGGGATAATCTTCGTAGAATCCGGCAGGTCCTCTTCAAAGCTGAAGGTGCCATCCGGGTTCAGCGGGAACGGTTCGCCACGCACCTGGAGGTGTGCATCGGGGCGGGTTCCACCGTAAACGATCAGACGAGTCTTCACCCACAGGAAGAAATCCTTACCGTAGTTCACGGAATCCTTCGAGACTTCGATGTTGTTCGACTGGAGGGCTGCGCTCGAAAGGGCGCCCGAGAACATCGATTCCGAAGAGCTACCGAAGTTACCACCGAGGCTCTTGAGCCAGGATTCAGCAGTCTGGCTAGAGAAACCGGAGCTCATGAAGTTGCCGAGCGTATTGCCACCGAGAGAAGCCTTTGCAAAGGCATCGTTTTCGGCAGGAGCGGCGGCAGACTTGTCAAAAGTCATCACCGGAGTAGATTCCACGATTGGCTTGAAGTTCTTGCCGGATACGGCACCGAGAACGGCAACGCAAGACTTACCAGCGGTATTTTCGACATACCAGCTACGGGCATTGGCAGGCACTTCGATGTCGCGGAACTTGCGCTTCTTGCTGCGCTGCACCGTAAGGTCATCAGCGATATCGAACAAGCGCAGAACGATTTTCCCCTTACCCTTCTTCGCTTCGTTGATACGGTTTTCGGACACTTCCCAGAAGGCGTGCATCCAGTTCGGATCCTTCTGCATGAGCACCAGGTACTCGGCATCAAAGGACTGAGCCATCTTGGCGACTTCCTTTTCGGAAGCCTTTGTTGCTGCAGAAGCCTTGGCTGCCGGGGCGGCCGTCTTTGCCACCTTCGTAGCAGCGGTATTTGTAGCAGGAGCCTTCGTAGCAGTCTTTGCCACGGTCTTCTTCGCGGCAACCGCCTTAACCCCTTCCACGACGCGCTTCTTTGCAGATGCGGCCTTGTCGGCTGTAGCGGAGGCCTTGGCAACCGCAGCCTTCTTCACCTTGGAAACAGCCTTCATAGCCTTTTCTTCGGCATCTTTCATCGTCTTGAGAGTCGCAGACTTCGATGCGGTCTTCTTTTCGGCAACCTTCGTCACCTTCTTGACCTTATCCGCGGCTTTTTCAGCAATTTCCTTTACAGCCTCTTTGATTTTGGACTTTGCATCCGTTTCTTTTTTTATAGCCATACTAGGCCTCCTTCGTTAAAAAACTACCTGCGCTCCATTCCCCACGTGGCGATACCTGTCAGACCGACCTTGAGTCCAATGAACATTTCTTCCCATTGATGATCGGTATCTGCAAAACGCTTTCCTCCCTGAATCGCAACATCAAGAGATGTCCCCTTGCGTCCAAGCGGAAAGCCGCCACCCAAAGAACCACCCACCTCGTAGACATCCTTGATATACCAACTATGGAACCAGGCACCCACGCGGTAATTAATCCTAGTCAAGTACGAATCGTAGAACAGCGGACTACCATCGAACTGGTAGCCTACAGCGACCGTCACATCCTTCTGTGTTTCGGTCGCCTCGGGAATATTCCATCCACCCGCGATGTTCTCGACATCATCGTCCCAAACGCGCCAGGTCAAATCCAGCATCACGTTATGACGCTTTGCCAGACGATAGTTGATACCAGTCGCAAGAAGGGCGGGCACATCAATTTCACGGGTACGGCGAGTCGAGGTCAACGTATCCAGTTCGCTAAACCTAAAGTTGTAATCCAAGGTGTTTTCTAGCGTATAGCCCGTCGTATAGGAGAAGAAGAACGAAGCGAGCTTGCCACGGTACTGGAGAGCTCCCGTGTAGTATGCCGGATGATCCTTGATTTCCCAGGTTCCATCGACATAATCCGAAATCCTGTAGTTTCCACCCGCCCAGGCATCGCCTTCATCTAGGCTGGACTTGTCGGCACCCAGAGTCATAGAACGAGAAGTATTTCCCATAACCACGTGGGCCGAAGCGCCCAACGAGAACGAGCGCAGGATCGGCAAGCGCACAGCATAGGTCGGAACCAATTCGTAGACACTCCCCTTGTATTCGATTTCGACCTTCGAACCATTAGAGGAATAGTCTTCCTTCAAGGAAGAAGCATAATGCTGCCACAGGGAGACACCCATCGTTCCCCAATCCGACATCGGGAAAGACAAGTTGAACGAGGGCAAGGACAGGCTGTTCAGCGTATAGTGCGAACCGTCCTTTCTGGCCTCGGTCATTTCCATGGCAATGTTCAAGTTGAAAACCACCTTGGTATCAAAGGCGAAACGAGCCGGGTTTACCACCGAAAGACCTTCCGCATCGCCCGTCTTTGCATTACCCGCAAAGCCACGACCGGCAGCCGAAGCCGTTCCGCCCTGCACCTGTTCTTCGCCCAGGGCTTCCATACCAATCATCGAGCCAAAGGAGAAGCCAGCCAAAGCACACAAAGCAACTAAAAACTTTTTCATTACTTATCCCCCCGCTTGGACGCCAACCAAAGCTTGAGCGTCACAGGATTTTCCATCGCCTTCGAAAAGTCGTAGCGGGCATAATCGAAATAATTCAGGCGAAGATAGCTCGTATCGCCATCTGCGGTCCTATAGGTCGCATAAGTCGTATCCTTCTCCTGCAAGAAGGGATACCCCATACGCATAATGAACTTCATGGAACGTCCATCGCTCGCCTTATTGATAAAGTCACGAGCACCTTCGGTCAACTGCAGAGTCAAGGAATCGCCTTCGTGGAATATCAAGTTCGGGTGTCCCGATTCCAGAATGACCTCGTTATTGAGCAGGTAGCTTTCCATTCTTCTGATTTTCTTGTCGGCGCTATCGACATAGGAACCAGCGACAACCTGAATCGGCAGTCCCAATTCACTTTCGCCCTGAGAATCGTCGCGCGACATCGTCAACTGCGCAAGGATGACCGTCTGACGGACATCGTTCTTGTCGCCATTATTATAAGGGAATTCATCCCCATAGAATTCAGACAGGGCCTTCAAAATCGGTTCCGACGGAAGTTCCACCACCAGGGAATCGAACACGCCGCCATGCAGCACCAAGCATTCCTTGCATTCTTCCTCGTTCTTCAGGACATTCGCCATACGGTACGGAGTCGGAGCAGGATTCAGGAAATTCAGGGAATCTGCATAGGGGGCAAAAATAGGAGGATAGTTGCTGGCGTCACCGTAGAAGCGATGCAGATGCTTTGCCTCGGGAGCAGAAAGGCGGAGCTGCAGGTGAATAGCCCCACGGGCCTTCTTCAAATCTTCAAGCAGGGCCGCAGGCATTTCCATACGGATAGAGGTGTCAGACGCCACATGTTTTACGGTGTACACCGTATCGGCAGAACCATCCGCCTCCCACTTTTCAAGACTCCGGTACCAAGTCGTGTCCTTCACTCTCGAAATGCTATCCAAGTACTTCTTACCAGTTCCCGTTTCCAGTTTCCAGCTGAGGTTCAGCTTCAGTTCTTCTTCAATCGGCAAGGAATCAGATGGATATTTATCGGATGTATAAAGAGGGCGCAGCCAGAACAAAGCAAGGTAAGCCCCTGCCGTATCCGATGCAGAAAGGCTCTTCATAAAGCCAGAATCCGGCATAAAGGCGAAATCCAGCACCAAATCATGGCTCAAGTTCGCCACGTGACCAAGCACCGCCTGATAATCCGCCGAGGTCGGGAACGTATCCAGGAACACCTCCGCCGAGGCGACCGACAAATCAGGGATGTTCAGAGTCTGCACCTTATAGCTACTTGGCATTCCCTGATCAGAAAGCCAATTCGACAAACCATCCTCATCTGATTCGAAAATACAGGCCGTCAAGGCGAGCGCAAAAAACGCGACCAGACCCAATAAAACAAACTTTTTATTTTTCACTCAATACTCCGAGTATATTCTTCTAATTCCATGAATAATATAGAAAACTACTCCCTTCAAAATATGAATTTTCCTATATTTGTGCCGTAAAAATCTAGAGGATATTATGTCTCAATTCAACGCTCATTTTAGGAACATCAACGGGGACGATACCTACCCGCTGACCGACGTCATTTACCGCAGCAAGGTGGACGGAAGCCTGCTCGAAGTCGAACATGACCGTGCAGCTCTCGCCAGCAAGAGCCCCGACGAATGGAAGAAGCTCTTCGCCGAACGCCGCATGAGCTTTGAACCTGCCGACATGAGTGGCATCTGGAGCAAGCGCGAAATGGTGCTCCCCGACATGCCGATCGAAGACATCGTTACGATGCGCGAAGGCTGGAGCCCGCTGTTTGACGCCGCTCCCTTGGCCAAGGAACTGGGCATCAAGAGCCTGAAGGTGAAGCTTTGCGGCAACTCCCACACGGGTAGCTTCAAGGACCTCGGCATGACGGTTCTCGTAAGCCAGGTGAACCACATTATTAAAAAGAAGATTCACGAAATCGACGCCGTGGCTTGCGCCTCTACCGGCGATACCTCCGCAGCCTTGAGTGCCTACTGCGCAAAGGCCGGCATCCCGAGCATCGTGTTCCTCCCCGCCGGGAAGACCAGCGTTGCCCAGCTGATCCAGCCGATTTCTAACGGCAGCATCGTGCTCGCCCTCGACACCGACTTTGACGGTTGCATGAAGATTGTTCAGCAGGTTACTGCCGACAACCGCATCTACCTCGCCAACTCCATGAACAGCCTCCGTGTAGAAGGCCAGAAGACGATTTCTCCGGAAATCTGTCAGGAAATGGGCTGGAAGGTACCTGACACCGTGATTATTCCGGGCGGAAACCTCGGTAACGTCAGTGCTCTCGCCAAGGGTTTCGAAGACTGCAAGGCCATGGGCCTTATCGACCGCATTCCTCGTATTATCGTGGCTCAGGCCGAAAACGCCAACCCGTTCTTCCAGGCTTACGAACGCGGCTTCGACAAGCTCGTTCCGATGCAGGCCAAGAAGACTCTCGCCTCTGCCATCCAGATCGGTAACCCGGTCAGCTACCCGAAGGCTGTGCGCGCTATCCAGAAGACGAACGGCATGGTCGTAAGTGTCACTGAAGAAGAACTCGCCAATGCAGCCCACCGCGGCGACCGCATCGGTCTCTACTGCTGCCCGCATACGGGTGTGGCCCTTGGCGCTCTCGAAAAACTCGTGGCCGCAGGCAAGATCGACAAAGAAGAGAACGTGGTCGTCATCAGCACGGCACACGGCCTCAAGTTCACCGAATTCAAGGTCGGCTACCACGAAAAGAAGCTCGAGAACATTTGTTCAAAATTTGCGAACCCCGTGTTCAAGGCTCCGGCAGACCTCGGTGCAGTCATGGACATCTTGAAGAAAGAGATGGCTGAAAGACGTCGCTAATGCGAAAATAAATCATTTTTGATTTCAGAAAAGCTCCGCTAATGAACTGAACCCAAAAAGTTGGACAGTTTAAAGTTAGGATAAAACTGAGTTATGAGTCCGGT
>LVAE01000010.1 GCA_001603905.1 Fibrobacterales bacterium Fibro_02 | reverse complement strand
AACGTCCCGCTGTTTATGGCGGACAGACTGGATGGACTGCTAGAAAAGTGGGGATAGAAAGAGGGGGGGGGGGAGCCTCCCCACCGCAACGCCCTGGGCTTGTTCTGGGGTGTTTCGATTATATTGGGCGGCATTTGTCCTCCGATAAAACTATATTTCCAAACGACATAGTTCGGTCGTCACTTGTGCAATGATGACCGATCGCAGAATTGAGTTTAGCTCTTATTCTCTCTTTTCGAAATCTGGTAAATTTCATGAACTAGCGAGAATAAGACGAACACTCGCGCACTATTGGGGCGTGGGTCGTTTGTGCTTATGCTAGTTATAGGTTTACCAGAGCCTCGAAAAGAGTAGGTGCATACGACTCCACGCCTTTTTTCACAAAAAGGCTGGAACTTCTCGTAGGAAAGACGACCTACGGGATTTTATTCATATTATCGTCATTGTTGGAGGTCCTCTATGCCAATAAAATTAAAAAGAGATAAACGGCTTGATGTTTTCCAAGCATACCTTGTCGAAGGCGCAAACTTTTGTGGCGAGTTTGAGATTCCATTAGTTGGGAATACTAACGTAGTACCTGAATTGATGGTGCCGTTTTCTGTTGCAATGTCAAAAGAATTTAAGCCGAAGCATCCCGAAAGGCTCTTCGTACATTTTTTTGAAAACGACTATAAGTTTTTAGCTTTCGCACGAAACCCAAAGCGATATCTTAAACGTCTGAAGAAATATGCCGGAATCGTTGCGACTGATTTAAGTATCTATTTTGACTTGCCAAGAGCCTTAAAGCCTTCGCAAACATTCTATTCCAGGGCCTTGACTTATTTTTGCCAACAGAATGGATTGACAGTTGTTCCTCTGGTTCGATTCGATAAAGACGAATTTAGTTATCGGTTTTTATTTGATGGAATTCGCAATCCCCAAAGCCTGTTTGTCAGCCCATACGGATGTCAAGACGATGAACAATCAAGAAAGATTTTTTACGATGGTCTTGTAAAAATGATAGATAAACTGCGCCCGAAAACGATTTTGTTCTTCGGAAAAATGCCCGAAGAAATGAAAGCATATTGCCAAATGAAGAATATTGAAGTTGCCGAATATAAAGTGAATACTCGCGGCAACAAAATATCATCCCGAATAACCATTAAAAATGATATCAGCGATTTGCCTTTGTTTGCAAAATAAGTGTTAATGCTTGAGCCTTGGACAACAGAACCCAAAAAAGAGATGTCGTTCAATGAACGCTATTCCTTGATGTTGTCTGACAGGCAAAACTGCCCGATATCCACATCTGATACCGCTGTAGGATGTATTCAGAAATACATTAAACTCAGAGGATTTGAAAAAGATATTAAAAATCTAAGCTTTACCACAGGTGTATCAATATCAACTTTTTCAAAAATGAAAACTGGAAAATATAAGCCAGATTTGCGCACGCTAGTTGCTTTAGAAATTGGACTGAATATTGATTATGAACGTTCAATACTAATCTTACAAAAAGGAGGTTTTTCTCTAAATGACACAAAGGAACATGTTCTATTTAAATTCTTACTAGAAAACCATGGTAAAATGACAAAAAAGGAAGTAGACGCATTGTTAAAAGCAGAAGGTTTCGGACTTCTTGCGGGCGCAACAAGAGACAAATCTAATAAAAGCAAGAAAAAAATTTCTCATTGAGAAACTGTAGTCGGCTTTTAAATGGAATATTCAAAAATTGACTTCAACGGCATGTCCAAATTAACTCAAAATCACCATTTTTCATTTTCTCGTCAAGAAATGCCGTATTTCAGAACCATTCTTAATTTTCCATCGTATTTAGATACGAGGAATTCAGATGGGTTCAGATGCAAGTGGATTATTCAGTGGTACGAGAGGTTCTGTCAACAGTCCCTACCACCGCAGTGCAGAGAAAATGCAGGCAAATGCAAAAACGTGGGCTGCGCGAGAAAAAGAGCGTTTGGGGAAAATCTCCGAACGTAAGAAAGATATGTTCAATACAGCGAGTATCGTTTATGACAATGAAACGGGACGATATTTTTATGGGAAAAATGGAGGAATCTTTCAGGAAAAGGACGTGAAAAATCCGCAGATTTTCGGGAAAGACGGTGTTCTTCCGTCGAAATCACTTAATGGTTATGATCTTGGCAATTGTGCCGAAGTTCAGGCAATAAACAAGGCATTAAATTCAGGAGCTAAAATGGAAAATCTTTATATATTTACTATGCATACAACGCCCAAAAGTTTTGGTTCTCCAAAACCGGCGTGCAAAAATTGCACCTACGCATTTAGGGATAGAATCAAGAAGAATCATACTGGTTGGACAGAATTATGAGGTTTACGATGAAGTCGGAAAAATTAAAACAGGTATCTCTTCTCGGGCGTATCGCATACGCTATAATGTGTGCGGAAAAAGTTGCAGTAGAAAAATATCCCAATAAGGATTGGAAAATCGTTTTTGAAGCCTTCTGGAAAGCCTGTAACTGTGAGGCTCTTGATGTTTGGTCATGGGAAGTTATGGAATATATTCCCAAATACCTATTTGAATTCAATGATTACGAGTCAGCGGATTTTGAATACATCGACAAGGACAAGTATCTGAAACTTGTCGAGATCTATAAAGGC
The DNA here is from genome assembly GCA_001603905.1 of Fibrobacterales bacterium Fibro_02. GTDB lineage: Bacteria > Fibrobacterota > Fibrobacteria > Fibrobacterales > Fibrobacteraceae > Fibrobacter. The sequence continues at coordinate 38,578 of LVAE01000010.1, read as the reverse complement.
GTAGACGATTCATTAAACCAGATTCTGCTTACAATCCGTAACATTGAAGAAGAATACGCCTATTCAAGCATTCCTGAATACGGAAAGATTAGCCTGGAATATATCGACGAAATCCTTGCTATTCTTGAAAAGAATAATATTCAACCGCCTGACCCGCAACTGATTGCCTTCTCCAAGTTCAGCGAAAGAGACGGCTGGGGCGAGCCGTTCGATGGGACTAAACTGTCGATTGTGCTGAAGGGGTAATTTTTAAGGGGAAAGCCTTCCCCTCGCTTCAGTCACGGCACAATATTGTCATTGCGAGGCCCCTGTAAGGGGCCGCGGCAATCTCTAATCGCATTTGCCGTGTCTTCCGCTACCCCTTCTAGCGGGCGTTCAGTCGCCACGCCCGCAACGCCCTAGGCTTATTGAAAGAAGCAGCAACTAGTTGTGCTGAAGATGTGAAAAACGGGGCTGTTTAGCAGCCCCAGCAAAAAAGAACAAATTGATAATCAACAAGAAATTTTTAAGGTTTGCTTAAATTCCGCATCAAATCGTTCCTTCATTTCTTTATCCGTGTCGTTAAAGAACGGAAGGCCGATGAGGATATATTCCTTAGACTTTTCAAAAACGATATTACTCAATCCATAGCGTTTTGAAATTTCTCGCAGAAACTTCTCTTTCCAGCCATCATTATCTTCGCCTGCGAGATGTTTGCCCTTGGGTTCAACAAACACTTGATAATACGCATTGTTATTGCCATTCCTTCCTTGTAACAACAACAGAAAATCAGGTTGAAAGCCTTGCCCTGTTTCAAAGTCAAAAATCTTATAGACTTCTTCGTTTCGCAAAAGTTGAAAAGACTTGTATTTGTCTTCTATATTAGATTTGCGTGACTTGATATATTCAATTAGCTTTCGCTCCTCTTCTGAGCCCCAGAAGGAATCAAGCATATACCAGTCTTCATTTTTCAGTTCCTTTTCAAGCCGTTTGTTTTCTTTAGCATCATCATTCTCATCATCTATAAGAATCATCTTCTCTTTTTTGAAACCAATTTTTCCTTTCTCGTCATCAAAAGAGAATATGTCGGAAAATTTTACCAACTTAAAATCAGAGCCGATATAGGGTTTATCATAAGATTCTAATTCACGCTGCAAATACAACATAAATCCTTCACACATCTTCAGAAGCTCTGCATTTGGGATGTCTTCAAATTTCATCGGTGCCGAAATACAGATTTTCGCATCCTTTACAAAATTCAAAAAATCATCCATACTATCAACATTGAATCTTTTGCAAACATTCTCATAGTTGAAATAAGATGATGAATTTGCATTCAATCGGTGAATGACTTTGTACTTGATATGTTGCGGAATTTCTGCAAAAGAGATAGCCTTTGTTTTTGTTGGCGCAGAGTCACTAATGTACAATGTATCTTCTTTTTGAGATAGATTTACTGCTTGCACCTCAGAATATAATCCCTTTATACTCCATTCAAATGCAGGGAGATTTTTGAAATCCTTTGGTAAAGTCTTTAAGCGCCTATTGGGATTTTCTTTTTTTTCGTTGACAAAGAAATACATTCCATTCAAGAAACTCTGATATTTTTCTTTGACATTGAAAATTTTTTGCGTTCGCTTATCTTGCATAAGACCGCGATTTTTCAACTCATTAGAAAGGTCGGAAATGTATTTTTCCTCGTCTTCAGAATGAAAGTAAAATTCCTCCAAAATTCTCAATTCATTTTGTAGGTCGTCGTCAAATTTTCGACGACCTTTTTCCTTGTCCTTGTATACGAATGGGTAATAACGAACGCCGCGACCTATCAACTGGACTTCACTTGTCGTATGCGAACCGACTTTTTTATTTTTGTAATCAGTGTCGCGACCAGTGTATAAACGAACTATGTCGTATAGATTTAGGACATCCCACCCTTCGGTCAAACGTTGAACAGTAAAGATTGCACGAATATGGTTTGAACGATCTTCAAGGCTGTTCAACAAATAATCTATTTCACCATCTGTTTTTTCTTTTTGCGTTTTATTTGATTTTGAGTTCGTTATAACTATATTTCGCTCTTGGAAACTCTCACGAATATAAGCAACCACGTTTTCAAAAGAGATTCTTCGCTCTTCCATATAGAGACGTATTCTCTCAAAAATTCGGCCATCAAATGAATAAGTCTTATCGGCTTGATTTTCGCTAACATTTTTTATTTTTGAAAGTTTTTTTACGAACTCAAAATCAGACGCCTTTACATTTTTGCACAGGTCGAGAAACCACTGATAATCCGCCTTTGAGTTCTCAATTTCCTTGCTACGGAAAAGTATGACAGGCTTGAAATTCGGAATGCCATAATCTATGCCGATTCGATATCTGTACCAATTCAAAAGAAGGGCTTGAAGAACGCGTTCCTTTTGTTCAAGATTTGAGCGAACTAGCCGAATATGCTTTGTGCATTTAGCTTCTACAAAGTCTTTCAGCTCAAACCTTGTAATTATCTTGTCTTCATATTTTTCTTGAATTAGATCATTTCTTGGTATCGTCGCGGTAAACTCTAGAAGTGCGTTCCTATTCTGCTCGGCAGCGTAAGAAACCCCATCTTTGCCTTTCTTTCCCAATATATAGTTGCAAATGGTTGTTTCCCATGTTTTTTCGATATCATCATCTTTAGCAGTGTCTTTTAATTCTCCTATAAAGGATGGCGTCTGAATTTCTGTTTGTTCTTTCTTTTTCTTTGCGGTACTGGCGTTAAGATGATGAGCTTCATCCCCAATAAGGATTAAGTCTCTTTTTTGAAGGTCCGAAAGAAGTAAAGCATTTTCGCTTTCTTTGTAAATATCGTTGTGTAATTTTTGAATGGTGGTAAATTTAATCTGAATGTCATCGTTTGAATTTGAGAATACGTCGACTTCGCGAATGCAGATTCTTTTGCCTTCAATTACAATGTTTTCTTTAAACAAGTATTTGTTGTGGCTACCGTTGATGAAATTTGCCTGGGTTTTTCCGAGAATTGCGTTTTGGTTCACGAAAAAGATGAAATTACGAAATCCCTGTTTGTAATAATACAGGATTAAAGCGGCCATAACAAGTGTCTTGCCACTCCCTGTTGCCATATTGAACATCAAGTGATTCGGATTCTGTTTTTCACCCTTGCTCTTTTTCTTTTCGCGAGTAATTTCGTTTACCAAGAAATTCTCAAGAGCCTTTCGTTGCCATTCATAGAGTGGATAACGAAGATTTTCTGTTATATACGAAGGTATACTGTATTGGTTCTCGTCAAGAATTTCTTTTTTACTTTCAATGTCTTCAAATAGCATTATTTACCGCCTTTTTTAAGTTGGTAAAAATCCTCTGTAACGACAATGTCGTTTGCGGAAAGTCCACTATTCTTGTCCTTTCGATCATCGACATTCACATAGAGTTGGTTTAAATCTAACATCCGCGCAAACATCTCTTTCTGCTTCTTGAGCGGTTGCTTTTGGAAATGGACGCTTTCGATTTCTTTACAGAATTCTTTTACGCGGACATTGTAGTGTAAGAAATATTTGGTGCAGAGCGACTTGAAAAGCTTTACCAACTCTTCATAAGATTTGCAAGCGGAAATTTGTTCCATCGCCATTTCGTTTTTCTTGGCGAGTTCAAGATAGACAAAGGATCCTCCACCTTGCCAGTTTACCGACTCTGAAATACCTGACTGATCGCCATTAATAACATTTTTCAATCTAACGACACTGTCATTTTCGCCGTAATCTAGCTGTTCTACACCAATGTATTGGCGACCCATTTTATGAGCAACTGCAGCTGTAGTACCAGAACCTAAATGATAGTCAAGAACTATTTCCGAATTGGACGTAAATGTATCTAGTAAAAAAGACAGTAATTGTTCTGGTTTTTTCCCATTTCTAAAAAGAACATCACCTTGATTTGAAACATTATTGTATTCTTTTTCAAAATTGTAGAAATTTGCATACTGTTTCTTTGTTACATCGGAACTTGTTGGCATCCCTTGAAAGTAACCGCCATTTTTATTTCCTTCAGGAGCCGAATAAAAATACCTATAGCCCAGTACGTCATCGCCCATATCAGGAACTTTAAACAATGTTTCCGGGGAATATTGCTTTAGCGGTTCTAGATATTTAACAAAAAATCTTCCACTGCTATTTTTTTCTCTGATACTTCCACGAATACTCGTTTTTTTGAGTCCTTCTTTACTTGGAGGAACAGTTTGCACCTCATAATCTGATGGCTTATAAACTTCAACCTTTTTGTTTCCGCATGTAATTATTTTAGGTTTTGCTTTATCAAAAATCTTTATTTTAAGCGTATAATCGTCGGTAGTTTTTAATTCTTCCTTATACGGCATTTTCATTTGGACGTTATTTGAATAAATAAGTATATATTCAATGACGTCATTAAATTCCTTGTCTCCCGTTAATGCCCTGTCTGGATGGCGTACTTGTATATTAAAGTCACATAAATGCTTTTTGAAAATTTCATCCATTAACACGCGCAAGTAAGCAAATTGATGAAAACTGCATTGTACAAAAATACATCCATTTTCATTTAACAAATCTCTTGCTGCTTCTAATCGATTTTTCATAAATGTTAGCCATGACGATCGATTAAAATTGTCATTGTATGAGAATGAATCGCTACCCGTATTATAAGGAGGATCTATGTAAATCAACTTCACTTTCCCTGCAAACTCTTCTTTGAGTGATTGTAGGGCAAGCAAGTTGTTGCCCTTAACAATCAAATTATCTGTAATCGTATCCTCGGCAAGACCGCGATTCTTGTTTACTTCTGCATCACGGTTAAACGAATTAAATTCTGATTCTTTTGCTTTTTTATTTTTGCCTAGTTCAAAACGCTTTGCATTACAAAATGCTTTGGGTGAAAAAAGATTATCAATTTCGTCACGTGCAAGAACTTCGTTGAAAAAAACTTCACGACGTTTGCCCTGTCTCTCAATGTATTTATCATTTTTTTCATCGAACTCGTAATAAGTATCGTCTCCATCTTCTTTGCGCTGTCCGCCTTCTAACACACAATCTTTAAACGGAAAATTGAGCACCACTTCGTCCCGATCAATAAGGGATATATCCCCAGAGTACAAACCAATTTGACCGAGATACTTTGAGTAAGAATTACATCCTGAGTTGTATTCCAAAAATTCCTTAAATTGAGCGGTATTAAAGACAAAACTATCCAAGATGGGTGTGAAGAAAGTCTTTTTAGTCTGTTTGTTTTTGAGGAGCAGCTCAATAAGCTTCACATCGCCGCGTTCGGCATAATCCTTTATCACATTGACTTTGAGGTGTTTTTCACTGTCAACGAATTCAGGAACAGAAGAGAGGAGTTCTTCTACCTTAGACTTGAGGGCATTAGTTTCTAGTTCCACCATATTTTGTTCCTTATCAAGAGTTGTTTGAATCCGCTCTTGTTCAAGTGCACAAAGGGAACTCTGGCCAAAATCGTTGGAAAAACAAAAAAGGCGTGGAGTCGTTCTTGCGTGCTTACCGCAACTGAGGGCTACCACACCCTACCAATCAATAAGCACAAACGACCCACGCCCCAGATGGGACGTGAGTGTTCGTCTTACTCTCGATTGGTTTGAAAGTGGTAGTTTCAGTTGCGAGAATAAGAGACGAATCTCAAAAATTCCGGTCGCTCCGCACCATTCAGTACGGGGCTATGTCACGGAAAATGATAGTAAAAAAAACAAAGAATAAGGCGATTAGAACCAGAAATAGACTGGTTTGCCCATTTCCTTTGCCTTGCGTAACGCCTGCATCAGTTTTTCAAACGCGGCCTTCTCCAGTTCACCGGTTTTCCTGTTCCGGAAACTTTCGGCGATGGCGATAGCCGCGTCGACCTTGCCTGCAGGAAGCTCTTCGTTTTCGTAACGGTCAATAAGTGTTTCCAATTTCTCGTTGAAAGCGCTATAGATGTCCCATAAGGTCTCGTTTTCCCTTTCGAACATTTTGAACTGCACAAAATGGTGCAACTGGCGATGTTCCGGATCAGTATTTACATATACGGTCCAGTCATCATTCAAGTCGTGAATTGGGATAAAGATTTCGTCGTAGCGTTCCATTACATTTCGCTCCTGTATTTAATTTTGAAATGAGTTAATGCTTCACGTTCGGATTTAGGCCGACCATGCTGTTTGCCATTCGCGTCAATATAATTTCGCGCATCTTTACCATGTATGTCAAGATACAAATTATATGGAACGCTTTTATCCTGTAGTCGCAGATAACCTCCACCGATATCGGCTACTACAGAAATTTTCGTCTTTTCGTTATACCACTCGACTTTGTTGCCATGAACTTCTGCATGGGCATCGGGTGCGAATTGACTGATAATCTCGTTGATGTTTACCGATGTCCATTCCTCGGAAAGGGCAATGTTCCTTTTCTTGCCCTGCATGATTTTTTCCATTAATTCAGAATCATGCTTTGCATATTCCTTCTGGGCATCAACCGACGACGAGTACACATCTTTTGAGTCCATTATTTCTTCCTCCTTTGTGCAGACAGGGCGTAACTCCGGGTTCGAAAATCTGTAACGACATTGTATTCTACTCCTTGTTCAAGCATCAGTCGTTCATATTCCTTTCTAAGCGGGCCGTAGATTGTTAAATGTGAAGGTCTTGCTATCAAAAGTTTCGTCTTGAAGATGTATTCGTGAAGAGGTCGCATTTTTTTAGAGCATCCCAACGTCCCTACGACATAGGGAATATTTTTCGGATATGATTCCAGTGCAAATAGAGTTTGCAAGTTTCCTATCCTAAAGTTGGGGATAATCTTTTGTCCCGACAAGGCAACAAATGCCGTAGCCAACTGAGAAAGCCATATATTGAACTTTTGCCGCTGGAACGGCCATCTTATTCTAGGGCTTAAGTCAAATCCGCCGAATCCCTTAAATTTTCCATATAAATTAGTTTCGTCAAAAATGCAACGAAGTCTTCTTTTTATCAACGTATCATCAGCAAAAGAACTCAGCAAGTTTTCACTAGGATTTTTGCAACAATGAATCCTTTGAATGGGTTCGATGAGTGTAGGCGGTTCTTCAAGAATAACCTCCCTGGGAAATACGGGGAAACCGTATCGGTTAAATGGCCATTTCGCCATTTTTAGTTTGGCTCTCAACAAGAGAGCGAGTTCGTATAGATTCATGATTTTCATAAATCGTCCTTGTTTAGGCCATATTTTCCATATTCACAACTGGCCTATAGTTGTGAATCGGGGATTCAGTCCTCATTTGACATTTTGTCGCACACATTTTTTTAGGAATAAAAAAGGCGTGGTGTCGTATGCACTTACCATTGCTGCGGGCTACCACACCCTTGACTCAATAAGCACAAACGACCCACGCACCATTAGGCGTGAGCGTCGGTCCTATTCTCGAGTCAATTGAAAGTGGTAGTTTCAGCAATGAGAATAAGAGACGAATCTCAAAAATTCCGGTCGCTCCGAACCATTCGGTACGGGGCTATGTCAATAGGAAATATAAATAATTGGAAGAGAAAAGGAGATGCCGAGTCGGGCTCGACAAGGCAAATTAAGGAATAAAAATCAATCCAACAGCCCATTTTTTATCAAAAACTTGCGTAAGATATATCCCTTGCGTGAGGTTCTAATAAACGCCCTTTGCCATAGGGATTATGACATTTACCAGTGCTCTATCGGCATTGCCATATATGACGACCGTATAGAAATTGAAAGCCCGGGCTTGTTACCCCGCGAATTAACTCCCAAAACTATTAAGCGGTCGCATAAGTCGTATCCACGAAACGAGATTGTTGCGACGGTTCTCTATCAAATAACATACTTAGAAAAATGGGGCTCGGGAATAAAGCGCATAATGGATGCTTGCAAAGCTGAAGGTTCTCCACAACCCTTTTGGAGTGAAGAGGGTGGCTATACCGTGGTGACGTTCCCGATGAACAAACTGAACGGTAGGATTGTTCCCCCAAATGACCCTCAAAATGAACCTCAAAATGAGCACCAAAATGAGCCTCAAAAACGAGCCTTAACTATTGAGAGTCTCATTGCTGAAAACGAAAGTATTAGTACAAACGCAATCGCAGAACGCCTGAATGCAGCTAGAATAACTGTTAGACGAGACCTCAAAAAACTTGGTTACGCTTGGGAAGGGGCGTCGAAAAATGGGCGTTGGGTGAAAAAGAAACCTACGTCCACAAGCTGGTAATCCTTGTAGATTTCCTTGACGCGTTCCACGAGTTCCCTGCCAATGCTTTGGCCTTGATATTCGGGGCGCACGAGAAGGTAATTTAAATTTTGTATCCAGACTTTCGTAATTTTTCGACGTATTTCGGGTCGCCTAGGCGCGCCTTGGATTCGGCCATAAACTTATCGTTGTCCTTGGCTGCAAAGCCGAGCTTGATCCGGAGCGCGATGAATCCGCTAACGACGCCGAATAGCGAGCATAGGATGCACGCCAGGGTAAGCTTTGTGAAATTGTTTCCATGTACGAACGAAGTTTGAAGTAATACCCCGCAGATTATTGCCATTGACAAAAGGAATGCGGCTCCTTTTGCGTAGAATTTTGCATTCTTGCTACGCGGATCAAATCCGTCAATCGCCACCTCGCGCCAGCGCCTGTCCAGGTATTCGCTGCGGCAGGCCTTGCATTCGCGAATCGGACTGCCGTACATCCACATGTTGCAAGTTTCGCGGTTCTTGGTCTTGCATTCCGGGCAAACCCATTCGGCATAATTCATTTTCATATAAACTCCTAAAAGCTGCTAGAAAGATAGCCTTTTTAAAGCCTGCTATTCTTTCCGGCGATAAACATTCGCCAAAATCGCGCCGGAGATGTTGTGCCATACGGAGAAGATGGCGCCGGGGACGGTTGCCATCGCAAGCGATGAGAATGCTGTCGCTGCAAGACTTGTGGCAAGCCCTGAATTCTGCATGCCAATTTCGATGGAAAGCGCTTTCGTCTTGGGCGTCGAGAATTTCAGCAATTTTCCAAGGCCGAAACCGCATCCGTAGCCCAGCAGGTTGTGGAGAATCACCACGGCAAACACGATGGCACCCGTGGAGAGAATCTTCGATGCATTGTGCGAGACGACTGCGGCCACAATCATCGCGATTGCAATCACCGAGACGAGCGGCAAGACCTTCACGGCACGCGCAGTCCATTTACCGAAGAACTTGTTGATGATAAACCCGAGTGCAATCGGCACGATGACGACCTTCACGATGGAAAGGAACATCGCCATCACATCGACATTGACCGTTGTTCGGAGCAGCAAATAGGTAATCGCCGGAGTCAGCACGGGAGCGAGCAGCGTGTTCACGCTGGTCATGCCCACGGAAAGCGCCACGTCGCCTTTCGAGAGGTAGGTGATGACGTTGCTGGAAGTCCCGCCGGGGCAAGTTCCAACAAGAACCACGCCCGCCATGAGGGCGGCATCGAACCCGAAAATCTTGGAAAGCAAAAACGCAAGAGCAGGCATCACGACAAACTGCGACGCGCATCCAATAATGATTTCTTTCGGACGCGTAAACACGAGCTTGAAGTCGTTCAGCTTGAGCGTGAGCCCCATGCCGAACATCACGACCATCAAGAGGTAATTCACCCAACTGAGTTCAATCCAAAGCGTGGATTTCGGCAGGAACAGCGAGAGCGCCGCGATTGCTAAAACCACAACCGCCATCCACTTGCCAATAAAATCACTGATTTTTTCAAGAACTTGCATTTTTAAACCTTTCAAAATCAAAAAGAAAGATAGTCTTTTTCCGACCCGTGGTTCAAATCTCTATGCTTTCTTCATCGCTTGCAATAAAGGCCTTGAGGCGCTCGATGGTACGGTCAAAGTCGTTCTTGATGGAACATTCCCAAACGGTCGCGACGCGGTAGCCTTGTAGCGAAAGCTTCCAGTTGGTCTTGATGTCGCGAACGACATTGTTCGTGAATTTTTCGTTCCAGAATTCGGGATTGCTTTTGGGCTTGCTTGTAAACTTGCAACCGTGCTGGTGCCAAAAGCACCCGTTCACGAAAATGACCACTCCGTATTTGAGAATGAAAAGATCTGGCGAGCCCGGCAAATCGTGACGATGGAGCTTGTAACGAAATCCTGCTTGGAATAGCGCTCTACGGACCAAAATTTCTGGTTTCGTATCTTCGGAATGAACCGATTGCATCATCTGCGAACGGTTCATAGGAGCGTGTTTTTTGCGACGGCGTTTCATTAAAACTTTTATTTTAAAACACGGATGTAGTCGACTAGCATCTCATTCGGAAATTGCGAGTCGTCCACATCGAAACCGGGCCAGTTGCCCGCGACGGCGACGTTCAAGATAAAGAAGAATGGCTTATGGAAAGCGTCGGTTCCGCCGGCGCTTTTTCCGTTGGCGTCTAGTTCGATGCTGATTTCGTGGTACTTGAAATCGTCGACATACATCGCGATGAGCTTTTCGTTCCAGACCATCTTGTAGTTATGGAACTGAGTGATGTCAAGAACCTTGCTTGTACCATAGTAATCCTTGGTGCTGTTGCCGTATTGGGCGTACGAGCCTTCGCTTGACCAGTGGTTGGTTCCGTAGACGATGCTTTCTTCGTTTACCGATTCAATAATGTCGATTTCGCCACAGGCGGGCCAGGAGACTGCGTCGATGTTTTCGCCGAGTAGCCAGAAGGCGGGCCAGATGCCTTTGCCCATAGGGAGTGCGATGCGTGCCTCGATGGTGCCGTAGGTGAAACTGAATTTCCCTTTGGTAATCATGCGGGCAGAAGTGTATTCCGCACCCTCGTAATCTTCCTTGCTTGCGCGGATGTGGAGAATGCCGTCTTGCACGAAAGCGTTTTCGCTGCGATTAGTATAATATTGCCATTCGTTGTTGCCCCAGCCGGATGCTCCTGTTTCGAACGACCATTGGGTTGTGTCAATGGAGTCAAATTCGTCGTGCCAGAGGTAAGGGGAAGAACTGCTGCTGGAAGTCACTTCGGCAGCCTCAGTGACCTTGTCGCTACTGCTCGATTGCAGTGTGACGCTGCTAAATTTGGGCTCGGTGGCGCTGCTGGACGATTCAGGTCCAGCGGGGGAGTCCATGTAAGAGGAACTGCATGCGGGAGGTTCCTCAACGGGGCCGGAACTGCTCGAATCGGAGGTGCATGCCGCAAGAATCCCTGTGGCGACGATTGTCGCTGTTGCCGTTATGTTGAAAATGGCTCGGAACATCTTGTGACGCATGGGGACCTCTTAATCCTCGGGTGCTTCGGGCGGAACTCGCGCAATCACGCCGACGGTTGCGCGGGTAGCCTTGACGAGGTCGGCGGGTGCAACTTTCAGTTGCAATCCGCGTTCACCTGCACTTACATAGATGTAAGGAAAATTCATCGCGGTTTCGTGAATGAAAATCGGAAAATTCTTCTTGAGGCCGAGCGGGCTGCAACCGCCGCGAATGTAGCCGGTGAGCGGCGTCAAATCCTTGAGCGGGACGGTGTCGATTTTCTTGTTGCTGCTCACCTTGGCGGCCCCCTTCAGGTCCACTTCGAGGTTGCCCGGTACCACACAAATTAAGTAGCCGATCTTGTCGCCGTGAACAAGAATGGTCTTGAAAACTTGGTTGATGTCTTCGCCGAGGCTGTCGGCCACGTGTTGCGCACCCAGGTCGTTTTCGTCGACCTTGTAGGGGATGAGTTCGTAAGAAATTTTCTGGCGGTCTAGAATTCTCGCCGCATTCGTCTTCTTGATTTCCATTTTGCTAATCTTCCCCGCCCTTCGGCATGCTCAGGACAGGCTCCGGCAGGGAATCTCCATTTTTGTTTCCTGCGATAAATATAAAAAGAAAGTCTGCGACTTCTCGCAGACTCTCTTTTTAATTCTGAAATCCGAAATCTGAATTTCGAATTATTTTACAGCTTGATGCTGCAGGGCTTGGCGTTCCAGATTTCTTCGGCGTACTGCTTGATGGTACGGTCGGAGCTGAACTTGCCCATGCGAGCGACGTTCAGGATGGCCTTTTCTGCCCAGGTCTTCTTGTCCTGGTATTCCTCGGCGACCTTCTTCTGCATGTCCACGTAGCTGCGGAAGTCTGCGCAGAGCAGGTAGTTGTCGTTGGTGAGGAGCTTGTCGGCAATGTGCTTGAACAGGTCCGGACGATCGGGGCTGAAGAAGCCGGAAGCGATCAGGTCAATCACGCGGCGCAGATCGTCGTCGTGTTCGTAGAAGTCGCGCGGACGGTAACCCTTGGCGAGCAAGTCGGTCACTTCTTCCACAGTGAGGCCGAAGATGAAGATATTGTCGTCGCCGACTTCTTCCTTCATTTCAACGTTAGCGCCGTCGAGCGTACCGATGGTGAGTGCGCCGTTCAAGGCGAACTTCATGTTACCGGTACCGGAAGCTTCGGTGCCTGCGGTGGAAATCTGTTCGGAGAGGTCTGCGGCCGGAATGATCTTTTCGGCGAAAGACACGCGGTAGTTCTCGAGGAACACCATCTTGAGCTTGCCCTTGCAAACCGGGTCGGCATCGATGATGGCGGCAACGGCGTTGGCAAGACGGATGATCTGCTTGGCCATCCAGTAACCCGGAGCGGCCTTACCACCGATCATGATGGTACGCGGCATGATTTCCTTGCCGTCCTTCAGCTGGATGTACAGGTGAATGGCGTGCAGAATGTTCAGGAGCTGGCGCTTGTATTCGTGGATACGCTTGACCTGCACGTCGAAGAACGTATTCACGTCAACATCCACGCCCTGCGTTGCCTTGAGGTACTTGGCGAGGCGTTCCTTGTTCTGCTTCTTGACGGCCATGAATTCCTTCTGGAACTTGGCGTCCTTCGCAAACTTTTCGAGCTTCTTGAGCTCGTCGAGGTCCTTGACCCAGCCTTCGCCGATCTTGGAAGAAATGAGTTCGGACATAGCCGGGTTAGCCTTGCGGACCCAGCGACGCGGCGTCACGCCGTTCGTCTTGTTGTTGAACTTTTCAGGCCACAGTTCGTAGAAGTCCTTGAAGAGCGTGGTCTTCAACAGGTCGGAGTGGAGTGCAGCCACACCGTTCACGGCGAACGAACCCACGATGGAGAGGTATGCCATGCGGACCATCTTGCAGCCGCCTTCTTCGATGAGGCTCATGCGGGCGAGGCGAGCGTTGTCGCCGGGCCACTTGAGGGACACCTGACGCAGGAAGCGTGCGTTGATTTCGTAAATGATCTGGAGGTGACGCGGCAACAGCTTTTCGAAGAGGCTGACCGGCCACTTTTCGAGAGCTTCGGGCATCAGGGTGTGGTTCGTGTAGGCAAACGTGTGCGTCACGATTTCCCAGGCTTCGTCCCATTCCAGGTTTTCTTCGTCGAGGAGGATGCGCATCATTTCGGCGATAGAGATGGCCGGGTGCGTGTCGTTCAGCTGGATAGCGACCTTTTCGGGGAACACCTTCCATTCGCCTTCGTGGAGTTTCTTGAAGCGGCGGATGATGTCCTGCAGCGATGCAGAGCAGAGGAAGTACTGCTGCTTGAGGCGCAGTTCCTTACCGTTCATGGAAGCGTCGTTCGGGTAGAGCACCTTGGAAATGGTTTCGGAAAGTTCCATGTCCTGCACGGCGGCGATGTAGTCACCGTTGTTGAAGTAGCTGAGGCCGAAGTCGTCGGTGGACTTGGCGCTCCAGAGGCGCAGGTTGTTCACGGTGTTGTTCTTGTAACCCGGAATCGGAGTGTCGTAGGGGAGGGCGAGCACGTAGTCCTTGGTTTCCCAACGGTTGCGGAGTCTGCCCTTTTCGTCCATCCAGCTCACGACGTAGCCGTACATCGGAACTTTGACTTCGTTCGACGGACGGGCGATTTCCCACGGGTTGGTGAGGCGCAGCCAGTTATCCGGCTGTTCTTCCTGTTCGCCGTTCACGATCTTCTGGCTGAACATACCGTATTCGTAGCGGATGCCCATACCGGTGGCCGGGAGTTCGAGCGTAGCCATGGAGTCGAGGAAGCAGGCGGCGAGGCGGCCGAGACCACCATTGCCGAGGCCGGCGTCGACTTCCTGTTCGCGGAGTTCTTCGAGAGTCATGCCGAGTTCGTCAAGAGCTTCGGTCACGGCGCTTTCGACGTCAAGGTTCAGAACGGAGTTGCCGAGGGTACGGCCAATCAAAAATTCGAGGGACAGATAGTAGACGCGCTTCACGTCTTTCTGGTAGTAGGTTTCCTGGGTCTTGATCCAGCGGTCCACGAGGCGGTCGCGTACAGCGTATGCAACGGCGAGGAACTTTTCGTGGTCGGTCACGGTCGCGCTGTTACGGGCGAGCGTGTGGTGGATGTGGTCGGTAAATGCTTTGCGGAACGATTCCGCATCGGTACCGAGTACGGTCACTTCTTCTGCTTTCTTGAATGATTTTGCCATAAGAGGGTCCTATGGGTTTAGGGTTAAAATTTTTCGATATAAGTTTAGAAATTTTTACGGGTTCTGTGCATGATGAACTAGAAAAATGATTCGCAAATAACCTGTCTTGGCATAAATAATTAAATTAACATCGAATAGTAATTTAGAGGAATCTTTTATGAACATAAAGAAATTGGTAGTCCGTGCATTGCCCATGGTTTGCGCCGCCTGCATGACGGCCTTGATTGCCGGTTGTGGCGATGATTCGTCTACTCCGACGACTCCCGCAGTCACGAATCCCACATCTTCGGCTGCTGTGGTGAATAGTTCTGATGCGGCTGCTCCTGTGGATGAATGCGTTGCCGATCCTAACTTGCCAAATTGTTCAGAGGTTCCTCCTGCATCCTCGGCTTCGGCACCGGACAATGGCGGAAACTCTGGCGAAGGTGTTTCTTCTGCGGCGAACCAGGGTGGCGATGTTCCGCCGATTACTGCCACGTTTGCCGCTGCTAAAACTTTGTCTGTAATTCCTGATACAAACGGTTTCTACGATGTGGGCGATATCTACAAGGCTGCTCCTGAAACCTACAGAATCGCCTATGTGTTGCGCCATGCAGAACGTGAATCGGGACTGGGTCAGGAATCTCCGTTGACCGAAGTGGGTGTTGCGCAGGCGTTGGCTGTCGGTGAAAAACTCTCCGGTGGCGACGAATCTTTCTACTACGCATCGACTGATTTTATCCGTACCCGTGAAACCTGCAACAACATTGCAAAGGGCCGCGGCGAAACGGCCAATGTCACGGAAACCCAGGCTGAACTGCTGAACGGAAGCTACTTCTTGACGGTTCCTTCGGATAGCTTGGATGCCTTTGCCAAGAAGAAAGGCGGTGGCTGGAAAATTATCTCGGTCTATGCGTATGGCGAAGACTACTATGCAGACCAGGTTCAGCTGCATTTCTACGATCTCTTTGAAAGGGGGAACCAGTTCGTGATGGAAAATATCGTTGCGAACATGTCGAAGTGGAAACGCGTCAGCATCCTGGTCTCTCACGATGTTCTGTTGGAACCGCTGGTTGTCTATGCGAGCAACAGGACTGTGGACGTGAACTTCTATAGAAGCGGCCGCTGGGTAAATTACCTGACCGGCGTCGCTGTCGTTCTCAATGCGGAAAATCAGGTGGAACTTTATCCTGTCCGTGGAACCGATATCGGTTACATGACGCAGAAGAAGGTTGTCGTTAGGACAGATGATGGAGCTATCGTCGTTGATCCTGCTGAATAACGCAGAAGTATGAAAGTTGCAGTTCTTGGTTCGACCGGTCTAGTCGGAAAGAATGTCTTGAAATTGCTCGTGCGCCTCCCACAAGTGGTGCACGTTTTTTGCCCTGTAAGGAACATTCCTGATTTGAACGATCTTGGAATTCTAGAAGGCTCTTCAAAATTGGACTTCAAGCAGGCTGATTTTGAACAAGATAACGATGCGATGCGGATGTTCTTCTATGCAGGCTTTGTCGGCTGCGATGCTGTCGTCTGCTGCCTCGGTACGACAAGGAAACAGGCGGGGGGCAAGGCTGCCCAAGAAAAGATAGACTTGAGGCTTCCGCTCAAACTTGCCGCCATTGCCAAGAAGGCGGGAGTGAAAAACTTCCTGTGCGTGAGTGCGATGGGTGCCGATAGTCATTCACCGTACTTCTATAACCATCTGAAGGGCCAACTTGAAGAAGGCCTTGATATGATGGGCTTTGAGACACTTACGCTCGTTCGCCCGTCGCTTCTGCTGGGCAAGCACAAGGATCGTCGCTTTGGCGAGGAACTGCTGCAGAAAACCATCGGTGCTCACCCCGAATGGATCCCTGCGTATGTGCGTCCGGTGCATGCGGAAACCGTTGCCGCCCATCTGGTGACTTCTATCCTGAAACCGCCCACGGATCACGTGTGCGCCACAGATGGAAAAAAAGGCAAGCGGATTATTTATAATCGCGTGCTTGCCAATACGAAAATAGATGATTTGTTTTAGAGGCTAGTAAGCGCCTTCGCCCTTGAACACGACCTTGAAGGTCTTCAGGATCAGGGAGAAGTCGTCGCTCAGCTTGCCGTTGCGCTTGATGTAGTCGTTGTCCAGGCGCATCTGCCCTTCGAAACTGATGTTGCTACGGCCGCTCACCTGCCAGATGCAGGTAAGGCCCGGCGTCACGGAAAGGCGCATGCGGTGCCATGGTTCGTATTCCGCCACTTCAGATGGAATCGGAGGACGCGGACCCACGATAGACATGTCTCCCTTGATGATGTTGAAGAACTGCGGAAGTTCGTCGAGGCTAAACTTGCGGAGTACGTGACCGAACGGATAGATTCGCGGGTCGTTCTTCATCTTGAAGGTCTTGCCGCCCGTTTCGTTCTGGGCCATAAGCTCTTTCTTGCGTTCTTCGGCGTCTACGTACATGCTGCGGAACTTGTACATGGTGAACAGCTTGCCGTTCTTGCCGACGCGCGTCTGCTTGAAGATGATGGGACCCTTCGGGTCGCTAATCTTGACTGCCAGGGCGCAGAATAGCAGCAGGGGTGAGCAGAGAAGAATAGCAAAGCTTGTGCAGGTGACGTCGACGATGCGCTTGACGAGGTGACGATAGCGGATGGTGTGCGGATGTTCCCAGATGTGGTCCAGGTTCAGGCGCGAAAGTGAGAAAAAGCTACCGTTCGTGCTGTTGAAATCTTTAAGCTTGTCGGCGAGTTCCAGGTTATCTTTTTCCTGGAGGCCGGTGTAGATAAACGCCTCGAAAATGGGACGCTTGGGCTTGATGCGGAGCGTCTGGATGAGGCCTGCGTCGTTGAGCTTGTGCAGGATTTCCTTGCGGATGGACTCAAGGGTCGAAAGGTCGGAATTCAAAAGAATGATGCCGAGACCGCTTCCGTCGGACAGGTAACCGAGGACGTCGATAAAACGCAGATGCGAGAACATGGTGAGAATACTGATACGCCAGGTATTCTCGACGGTCTTGTCGGGGCTGCCCCAGCCGAAAAAGTCGTACTGATGGGCATAAATCTTGATATACAGGAAAGGCTTGCGCGTGCGGTTTGCTCGCAAGAATTCTTCGTTCAGGCGTGCCCTAAAAAGCCTTGCCGGGTAGACAATGTTCTTAAGCTTCTGTTCGTCCAGAATCGAGCCGATTGCCGGATTGACGTTTTCTTGTTCCATGGTGTAAAATATAGTAAACGGACTCTCTTTTGCTCTTTTTTTGTACAGAAGGCGAGCCAAAACGGCGTTTAGAATTGTATTTTTCTGTGCGGTACCGAATGATACCTTTAAAAATGCACAAACTGCAAAAAAAGGTGAATACTATGCAAGTTGATTTGAACACTGTCGATTGGAAGACGCTCCCCTTCGGTTATTATGACACCGATTACAATGTACGCTGCTACTACCGCAATGGTCAGTGGGGCAAGATCGAACTGTCTTCTTCCAAGGACATCAGCATCCACATGGCCGCTACTTGCTTGCATTACGGCCAGGAAGGTTTTGAAGGCCTCAAGGCTTACACGGGCAAGGACGGCAAGGTCCGTATCTTCCGTGTCGACGAAAACGCCAAGCGCATGCAGAACACCGCTAACCGCGTGCTCATGGCTGTGCCGCCCGTTGAACTGTTCCGCGAAATGGTTCACACCGTGGTGAAGGCCAACAAGCGCTTTGTTCCGCCGTATGGCTACGGTGCAACGCTTTACATCCGTCCGCTCCTCATCGGTATGAGCCCGGAAGTCGGTGTGAAGCCCGCTGACGAATACCTGCTCATGATGTTCGTGACTCCGGTGGGTCCGTACTTTAAGGACGGGTTCAAGCCGGTCGATATGATGATTAGCCGCAACTTCGACCGCGCCGCTCCGCAGGGTACGGGTACGGTGAAGGTCGGCGGTAACTACGCTGCCAGCTTGCTTTCCCTCGCCGAAGCCAAGAAGCTCGGCTACTCTAGCACCATTTACCTTGATGCAAAGGAAAAGAAGTACATCGACGAATGCGGTCCGGCAAACTTCTTCGGTATCAAGGGCAAGACCTACGTGACCCCGAAGTCCGAATCCATTCTGCCGTCTATTACGAACAAGAGCTTGCAGCAGCTGGCTGAATACCTCGGTTACACCGTGGAACGCCGCCAGGTTCCGTTCGAAGAACTCGCTGAATTCTCCGAAACCGCCGAATGCGGTACCGCTGCCGTGATTACCCCGATCAAGAAGATTGTGGATCCGGTCGCCGGCAAGGAATTCACCTACGGTGACGGCAAGAATCCGGGCCCGGTTTGCACGGAACTCTTCACCAAGTACACCGCT
Organism: Fibrobacterales bacterium Fibro_02; assembly: GCA_001603905.1. Lineage (GTDB taxonomy): Bacteria > Fibrobacterota > Fibrobacteria > Fibrobacterales > Fibrobacteraceae > Fibrobacter. The sequence continues at coordinate 19,936 of LVAE01000010.1, read as the reverse complement.
ATCCAGTTCGGTGAAGCGGAAGACCCGTTCGGCTGGACTGAAGTGGTTGATGTGTAGTAGTCAATTAGAAGACGTCATTCTGGAGGGAGTCCGAAAGGACGACCGACGGAATCCATGAATTTATCCCGTGGCATTTGCTGCGGGACTTTTTTTATGGATCCCCTCCCTCGTGGTACTCGGTCGAGGATGACGTGGGGCGTCTAGTTAAGTCGTTCCTTTAGGCGCGTGTAGCGGCGGGTGCTGCGGTTGTTGCGGACGGCTTGGTGGAAGGCGCCGGGGGCAGATAGAATCCACACGTGGCCTTTCGCGCGGGTGATGGCGGTGTAGATTAAGTTGCGCTGCAGCATCACGTAGTGGCTAGAATCGAGAATCACGATGACGGCGGGGTATTCGCTGCCCTGGCTCTTGTGGATGGTGCAGGCGTAGGCGAGTTGCAATTCGTCGAGTTCGTCATCTTGGTAGGTGATGAGCTTGTCGTCGAAGAAAACGGCGATTTTCCGCTTTTCCTTGTAGATGCTGTAGACGATTCCGACGTCGCCGTTGAACACGTTCTTGTCGTAATTGTTCTTGATTTGCATCACGCGGTCGCCCACGCTCCAGCCGATGCCGACCATCTTGTGGCGCGGAACGCCTGGATTCAGCAGGTCTTGCAGGAACGGGTTCAGTTCGATGATGCCGAGGGGACCTTTGCGCATGGGAACGAGAATCTGCAAGTCGGTCTTGAGGTCGATATCGATTTTGCTACGAACGCCCGTCGCAATCAGTTGCTGCAAGTGGAGTTTGGCCTCTTCGGGTGTCTCGAACGGAACGAAGTGGAAATTCGAGCCTTCGAGTGGGGCGGGCGTGATTCCCTGATTGATTTTTGCGGCCTTGTCGGCGATGTCGTTACCGCCGCTTTGCCTAAAGATGTGCTGCAGGCGTACGCTCGGGATGCGCGGACATTGGAGCAAGTCGTTGAGTACGTTGCCGGGGCCTACGCTCGGGAGCTGATCGGCGTCGCCGACGAATACGATTCTCGCTGAATCAGGAACGGCTTCTAGGAGCGAAGAGGCAAGCCAGGTGTCCACCATACTGAATTCATCGACAATCAGTAAGTTGCAGTCGAGCTTGTTGAAATCGTTCTTGTTGAATTTCTTGGTGACGGGGTCGACTTCCAAAAGTCGGTGGATTGTATATGCCTTTTCGCCGCAGCAATCGCCCATGCGCTTGGCGGCGCGGCCTGTAGGGGCGGCGAGTAGGATGTTTTCGCCCATCTTACGCGATAGGTGGATGATTCCCTTGAGGATTGTCGTCTTTCCGGTGCCGGGGCCGCCGGTAATGATGCAAATCTTGTGGGCGGTGGCGAGGCGGATCGCTTCGCGTTGCGTAGGGTCGAAACTGAACTTATGTTCGCGTTCCCAGTCGACAAGCTCACGCTCAAAACCGTAAGTGGGCAGTTCGTTTTCGCCGAGGCGTCTCTTGATGATTTCGGCGATGTTCTGTTCTGCGTTTTCAAGCGGCGGGAAAAAGCAGTCGTCGCCGTGGCGCTTGATGCGGCCCGATTCGCAGATGCGCTTGAACTGCTCCAGCAGATTCTGGATGGCATCGTCATCGGTGACATTGATGCGCAAATTCTTGAGGGTACGGCCGATTAAATCGTTGCTGGGTAAGTAGCAGTGTCCGTCCGAAAGTGAAGCCTCTTGCAGCGAGTAAAGAATCGCTTCCTGCAGGCGCATGGGACTGTCTTTGGGAATGCCGACTTTCATTGCGATTTCGTCGGCTTTCAAGAATCCGATTCCCCATATTTCTTCGCAGAGAATGTAGGGATTCTCGCGGATTTTACTGACGGTGTCCTGCCCGAACTTCATCCACAGCTTTTTTGCGATGGAGCCTGTGATGTCGTGATTGTACAGGAACAACAAGGTCTCGCGACTGTGGCGGTTTTCTTGCCAGCGCGCAAGGAACTGTTCCACTTTCGCCGCCGAAAGTCCCTTGATTTTCTTGGCACGGAAACGGTCGGGCTCGTAGTCAAGAATGTCCTGCAGCTCATCTCCGAAGGTATCGACCATCGTCTGGGCAGTCTTCGGGCCGATGCCGGGGAAGATTCCGCTGCCGAGATAGGCGGCGAAGTTCTTGTTTCTTGTTTCTACAATTTCGAAGTGGATTGCCTTGAACTGTTCGCCGAATTTGGGGTGACGCCCCCATTCTCCTTCGAATCGGAGCGATTCTCCGACAGAAAGTTCTGGCAAGGTTCCCGTGACGACGACTACCTTCTTGGTATTACTATCAATAATCCGCAGGACGGTGAATCCGTTCTGCGGACTGTGAAAGGTAATCGACTTGACGGTTCCTTCGAGAATCACGTGGAAGTCAAAGGGTTAGACCTTGTTGTCCTGCACGATGGGGTTGGTCTCGTCGCGATTGAGGTCGCGCTTGGGGTCCCATTTGTCGGGATCAAAGTCTTCCATCTTGGTAAGAATCTTACCGCGAGTGCAGAGGAAGAATCCGAGCAGGCCTGCGTTTTCGAGGGCGAGTACCAGGGCGGTCTTGTAGTCGAGACCGAAACCGAGCGGAGCGCCCTTCAGGTTTTCGGGGCTTACCCACAGAATGTAGTCGAACGTGATGAAGGCCATGAACATGCAGGGCAAAAGCGCTATCCAGAAGTTCTTCTTCTTGCTGCGCAGGTAAACGACAGAAACGCTCAGGCTGCATACGGCCATGAGCTGGTTTGCCCAGCTAAAGTAGTTCCACAGGATGTTGAAGCCGTCCTTGTTCATGTTGCTCCACAAGATAATCAGGGCGCAGATGGCAAACATTGGAATCGTCAGAATCAGACGGTTCCTGACGGAAGTCTGTTCAAGGCCTGTGAGTTCTGCAATCGTGAGACGGAGACTTCTAAGGCTCGTATCGCCGCTGGTAATGGCGAGAATAATCACGCCGACGACCACGAGAATCGAAACCGGTGCAAAAGGAATCACGGTGTGGACAAGTTCGCTCAAGACTTTTACGCCAGAGGCCCCGGTGATGAGTTCCGGCATCTGATGGTAAATGAACATGCCACCGGCGGCCCAAATCATGCCGATCAGGCCTTCGATAATCATCATGCCGTAGAACGTCTGGCGACCGGTCTTTTCGGTGACTTCGGTGCGGGCGACAATCGGGCTCTGGGTGCTATGGAAACCGCTAATGATGCCACAGGCAATCGTCACGAAAAGCATCGGGATAATCGGCTGGTGGGCCGGATGCTTGTTGAAGTTAGAAGCGATGTCGGAAAGGCAGAATTCATCGAGCACGTTCAGCTGCGGGGCGATGCCGGCCAAGATGCCGATAGAGGCGAGAATCAGGAGTCCTCCGAAAATCGGGTAGATGCGGCCGATAATCTTGTCGATGGGGAAGAAGGTGCTGATAAAGTAGTAGGCGAAAATGCAGGCGACCGCAACCCAGAAGAGCGTGGGCGACACGGCAGAGCCCGCAAGAATCGGAGTGTTAATCAAAGCAGCGGGCGTGTTGGTGAACACTGCACCCACCAAAATGAGGGCTACCGAGATAAGCGTCATCACGACCTTGGAAGGACCCTTGCCCAGGAACTTGCGGGAAAGCGCCGGAACGTTCATGCCGTTGTTGCGGATGCTCACCATGCCGCTAAAGTAGTCGTGTACTGCGCCGCCAAGCACGTTTCCGAGCGGGAGCAAGATGAAGACGATGGCGCCGAACTTGATGCCCAAAATCACGCCAATCACAGGACCGATCCCTGCGATGTTCAAAAGCTGGATGAGCATGTTTTTCCAGTGGGGGAGTGCCACGCGGTCAACGCCATCCGGGTTTTCGAGGGCGGGAGTCTTGCGGTCGTCGGGGCCGAAGACATGTTCAACGAGTTTTCCGTAAGTGAAGTATCCGCCGATAAGAATCGCGATACCAATCAGGAATGTAATCATGGGATGCCTTCTTTGTTTTTGGTTAAAGTCTGCTATTCGTCAGAGGAATCCTCGGAGAAGTCGTCTGCAGGAGCTTCTTCTGCGGAAGCCTCTTCTGCTTCGGCAGAGTCTTCCGGCTGCTCGTAGGTGTTGTCTACGGGTGTCTCGTTAGCCGGTTCTGCGCTTTCTGCTGCGGTCTCGGACTTCTTTGCTCCACGGACAAATCCCTTTTCCTTGGCGATTTCGTCGGGGGTCTTGTCTTCGCCGAATTGCTGCTTGAAGTAGAGGACGTTGGTCGTCCAGCTGGACTTGCCTGCATAATCGAATCCGACAACGGGGTGGAAGGACTTGCCTAACTGGAATGCAACTTCCAGACCGAAGCGGAAACCGTTGTTGCCCTCGACGGTAATGTCGGGATCGATGGTGGCGCCGTAGCCACGAGAGTAGTCGGGATTGCCGAATTCCTTGGCCACGCACTTGAGGTGTCCCGAGGACTTCATTTCGGCGCTCTGGTATCCGAGGGACATCATGACTTCGATAAAGCTGACGGGCTTGTAGCCGATGACGAATGCGAAGTTTGTCGTAGAAACGTCGAGATTGAGTTCGCCTTCGTAGTCTTCGGGGCGGTAGCCGATGCCGCTGGTGTTGTAGCCAAAGACGATGCTTACATCGAGCGGCTGGGCGGCGGGGGGCAGCATGTACTGGAAAAAGTGACCGAAACTGTACTGCAGACCGAAACCGAACAGGTTGAACTTGGTCAGTTCGCTGATCGAGGGCAGGAACATTCCGCGGAAGACCACGCGGGCATGGTAGAAGCTTGCGCCCAGCTGAATGTAGGGGTAGGTGAACACGCCGAGACCATTCAGGGTCTTGTTACCGTAAATCCTTCCGTCGTCAGCCTGGGTCATGTCGCGGTGCTCGCCGAAAATGGTCGGTGTCTCGTAGGCGATGGACTGACCGAGGAATTCCGCATTCTCGGTGTAATTCCGGTCGTCATCGCCAATAGAAATGATTGAAATGGGGAGGCCCGCTTCGAAGGCGAAACTTTGCGGCACCGAGGCACTTACATACCAGTTGCTGTTGAGCACGTTGCCCAGGTTGTCGATGATGGGCTTGACGTAACCGGGACGGTTGGCGTAGGGGTTTAAGGTCCCGTCTTTGGAAACGGGGCTTTTCTGGAAAGCCGAGAGAGATTCGTAGGTGGAGGCCCAGCCGTCTTCGTCGGTGGCGAATGCGGAGCCGAGACCCAAAATAATAGATGCTAAAAGCGCGGATTTTTTCATACCGCGCCCAAAGATAGAAAAAACTATTCTACTCTGCTAACCCAGAGTTAGAACTGGTATTGGATAGATACGGTGGCGAGAACGAAGGTTTGCCACAGGTACGGATCCAGGTCGTTGTTGTCTATGCGAGAACAGTGGACGTTCTTGAACCAGTTCTCGTAAAACTTGAGGGCGGGAACCATGGAAAGATGGTCTGTAATATAATAGTGGATGTTGGCGATAAATGCCACGGCCGATCCCATGAATTCCGCGTCGTAAGCGTCGGTGCCGAAGATTGCCGCATTTTCTGCCTTTACGCTAGAGTAGGAATATCCGAGGCCGAGGCCAATTTGGAAAAAATCGGGCCAGAATAAGTTGTATGTAACCTCAAGGCTCGCTCGCCAGATTCGGGTGTCCTGTCTGTAAGATTCGTCGGGAAACCCAGCCATGACCTGTTCTGATGTCCAATACTGAAAGCCGAGACCGAGCGAGAATGCTCCCAGGTTGACGCCTACCATCAGGTCTGGGGTCGCGACGAATTCGAGTGCAGGCGGGTGTATGTATCCCTTGACTCCTGCGGAATCCGTTCCAGAAATGGCACGCTCGTTGAAATCACCCTTGGAAACCTGGGCTCCAAAACCTGCGCTTACATAATAAGAACGGGGCCAATAGTATTCCTCGGCAAAAGTGAATCCTGCACAGAGGCAAATCAACAATGCAATTATTTTCAACTTCTTCATGACAATTTTCTCCAACCCAATTTCCTAAACAGGACTACTTTCCTGCGTAGTAGAACATCGCGTCGATGCACTTCTTGGCGGCAACGCGCACACTCTCTTCGAGTTCCACGTGCTGTGCCTTTTCCGGATGACGGAGCGTCTCCAGAATATTTTCGAGCGAGTTCGACTTCATGTACTTGCACATGCTGCAGCTGCCAATGAAGGTCTTGTTCGGGAATTCATACTGCATGCGAGCGTTCAGGCCGCATTCGGTGAGAAGCAGGAACGGGGTGCCTTCGGGCTGTTCCTTGATATAGCTCACCATCTGGCCGGTGCTGCCCACGTAGTCACTCAAAAGGGCGACGCCCGGGTGGCATTCGGGGTGGCTTACGACCTTCAGGCCCGGATTCTGGCTGCGGAAGAAATTGATGAGTTCGGAATCGTAGGTCTCGTGTACGTAGCAGCAACCGCTGTGGAGTACGATTTCCTTCTTGATGCCACGCTTCTTCATCTCGTCAATCAGGTTCTGGCCCATGAGGCCATCGGGCACGAACACGATCTTGTCGTTTTCGAGGCTAGAGACGATTTTCATCACGTTGCTGCTGGTGACGCACACGTCGCAGTTCGCTTTCACGTCGGCGGTGGTGTTGATGTAACACACGAAGGTGTGGTCGGGGTACTTTTCGCGGAGTGCCTTGACCTCGGCGCCGGTAATGGAGTCGGCGAGGCTGCAACCCGTAAGTGGGCCCGGAATGAGCACGTCCTTGGTCGGGTTCAAGATCTTGGCGGTTTCGCCCATAAAGCGCACGGCAGAGAACACGATCGTCTTCGCGCTCACCTTGGTGGCGTCCTGACTCAGCTTGAAACTGTCGCCGTCGTAGTCGGCAACGCCCAGAATGATTTCGGGGGCCACATAGCTGTGGGCGAGGATCACGGCGTCGCGTTCCTTCTTCAGTTCGTTGATTTCGTTGATGAGCGGGAGCATCTGTTCGCATTTTTCCATGGAATAGGTGCAAAGCACAGCGCCCGGCTGAATGGTCTTGAGACGATTGTAAAGTTCTTCTGCGGTCATAGGAGTAAATATAGAAAGTGCTAGTAGATAAGTTTCAGGTCGTCGATAATCAAAGTCGCGTTCTTCACACCCTTATAATGGTTTCCGTCGGCGCTCGAGGCGAAAACGACGCGGATATGGGTGACGGATTCATTCCCCTCACCTTGAATCAGCGAATTGTCGATGGCAGACTTATTCGAGGACTGTAGCGAGGTGGCGAAAGTGGAGGAGTTTTCGATAGGGGAATTTTCGAGTGGCGTGCCGTAGCGGAACTTGAGGCGCAGGGTCCGCATGCCGTTTTCGTCCTTGTCCGAAATGCTGACGACGTCTGGATTTTCGCGGCCAGTGTTGTCGTCGGTGGTGGAACGGTACCAGGCGCTTGCGACGAGAAGGTTTTCGTTGTCTGCGCCCCGGTTGATGTTCTTGTCGCCATCGCGGCTTTCAAGGAGAATGTAGATGTCGCAGCTGTCCCCGCTGCCGTCGTAGGAGAACTTGACTTCGGCGTATTCAGGTCTTGCGTTGAAGTGCTTGCCGAAATCGATGAGCTCGTTGCCGTCGGGCCAGGTCGAAGAATTGGCCATCGAAAGCGTACCGACGTTATTCGGGTTGAAATCGGCGGTGTACAGGCTTCCACTTGCGGTCTTGCCGAGTAATGCCGATGTGGCGATTTTCGCTCCGGTCATGGACCCGGAGGTGTATTTTTCGGTAGTCGTGAGGAGCGTGTTGGCGTTCCCCCAGAGGGAATCGGGAATGATGTCATTACCTTTCCAGTCGTTGAAACTTGAACCCGGAATCTGGTAGCCCGCCTTGACGATGTAGGTGGTTGATTCGCCGTCGGAGTTCTTGACGACGATTTCCTGCCCTGCGCCGAAATCGTATGCTTCGCCGGTCTTGTGGCTTTCGCAGGAGGCACCTTCAGAAAGTTCCAGTTCGGTGAGTTCCAGGTTCGAAAGATCCGCGAGGAAGGGGAGCGTGTCCAGATGAATGTGAATCTTGCCGCTGTCGATGGTGGCATTCATGGAGGCTATCTTGAGCGAAAGAATCTTGGGGGCGTCGGCCGAAACCATTGATGCCGACGATTCAGGAGTCTTGTTCGATTCTGAAGATGATGACGAAGCGGAACTCTTGGGTGTGTCGCTCTCTGTCGAAGACGAAGACTTCTCCGACGATTCACCCTTTGCCGAAGAAGAAGATTTTTCCTTGTCGCCCTCCTTGCCGGAACTGCTGGATTTCTCGTCGCAAGCTCCCGTGGGCTTCGAGAAGGCGATTTGCCAGAGGGCGGGAATGCCACTTTCCGAGACTACGACAATGTAAAGAGTGTCGTTTTCGGGAATTTCTATCTTGGAGCCTATCTTGATTTTTTTGCTTTCGTAGCTGACCTTGCGTGCCAAAGAATCCAGTACGGTCGAATCCTTGGGGAATGAACCGATGGAATCTAAGACCGTGTGGAATGTGGCGAGAGAACTGATGCTCAGGTCGTCAATGGTGACGGAGTCCCAGGTGCAGCTTTCGTTGGAGGCGAGCTTGACCGTGATGCGCTGCTCGTTAGCACTGATGGATGGCCTTCCGTCCTGCTCCTCGAACGAAATCTCGTTGAGGACTCTGTAGTCGGATGTTCCGAAAGTGTCAATATCGGCGGTGCACGAAGCGGTTGTGGCTAGGATGCCCGCTATGGCGGCCCATTTTAAAACAGTTTTCTTGATCCCCATGATAGCTCCTAGAAGAAGTAGACCAGCGACAGGTCAAGCGCTAGCAAGTTGATGGAAAAGTTTGCGATGTTGTAGACCACTTCGCTGTGGGTCTCGTTGTTTTCTTCGACTTCAATGACACTCGTCGTAAAGCCGAGCAGTCCGACGGATGTTTCGATGGCAACTCCGTTTAAGATCATGATGCAGAGTCCCGGATCAAGTCCGATTCGAATTGACCAGGTGTTGCTACGGGTCTTGTTGAGATCTTCGCCGTCATCCGTCTGCGAAATTCCGTAGGAATAGCCGAAGGCAACCGAAGTTTCATTGAATAGGTAGACAGTCCTGGAATCTAGAACCTTCAGGTAGTTCTTGACGAAAGGTTGCAAGAAAAATCCGTTGCTGACATATTGGCGGTGCTGCTTGAGGTCGCCGAGGTCTTCGAGCAGGGTGAAGTCAATGTCGAATTTGGTGCGGGAGTAGCCGCCCCTGATGCCGATGGCGAGTGCATCGCGGATGAAGTAGCCGCCGAAAGCCTCGATCGAGAACATCGAACCTTCTGCCTTGTAGATGTCTCCGATGATGATGTCCAGGGCGTCATCGTCGGTACTGCCCTGGATGAGCGAGAACGTGGCGCCAGTGAGGATGTGCCCCTTGGCGATGGATTCGTCGGGTTCGACAGCAAATAGTGCTTCTAGAAGACCGCTACTCTTGGCGGTTTTGGCGGAGTCGGGGACCGCTTGGTTTTCTGCGTGTAAAAGTACAGCAAATGCGATGAGGGTAAAAAGAAAAGCTCTCATGGGGTCAAATATAAAAATTGTTGTCCGTTATTACTATATTTGTTGCCAAAATTTCCTGTGCCCTGAAAAGCTCTTGCCGTTGCCTAATCGGGTGCGGCAAGGAGAGAATCCCGTGAAAGCCGGGAGCGGTCGCGCCGCTGTAAGGGAGGACGAAACTGGCATAAACCAATGCGTGGAAACCGAAAGGGAATACATGTGTGAAGGAGCCGGAAGTAGGTTGATCCCCGAGCCAGAAGAACTGTGGGAAATGTTATGTTGAGGAACGATGCGAACGACGTCATTCTGCAAAGCCGCACGAACTGCGGTTCTTTGGTGTTGGGCTGCCATTGGCGCAGGTAATGCCGTGGCTGCAACTTCGGAAAATGCTCCGGAGGATATTTCAGTTGTTTCTGCAAAGTCGGTTGCCGTTGATGATGCGACGGTCGTCCGTGACCTCGGCGTGACCGATGTGGTGACCGAGGGCGAAGCAATCCTCAAGAATGATGCGAATTACACCGAAATTACCGCTGCGGCCTGGGAAGGAAAGGCGCTTTCTGCAGCGGACTTGCTTTCGACACTTCCTGGAATCCAGTCGTACAGGCAAGGTGGGCTTGGTAGCTTTCAGACGGTCTCGATACGAGGAATTGCGGCGCGCAACATCATGATTTGTGTCGACGGAGTTCCCTTGAACGATGCAAGTGGTGGAGCTGTGAATCTAGGTTCCATCGACTTGAACCAAATGGAAAAAGTCGAAGTCTACAAGAATAATGTCCCGGCGAAATTTGGTGTGTCGGGGCTTGGCGGTGCCATTAACTTTGTCACGAAAAATGCCGTGAAAAAGGGCGGACGAGTTTTAGCGGCCTACGGAAACCACAATACGTGGGAGGGCTCGTTCCAGGTGGCGGCTCCTGTGACCGACAGCATTATGTTTGCTTCGTCTTTTGCGACACGCCATAGCGATAATGACTATGAATACCTGAACCGTAATGGTACGCAGTACAACGACGAAGACGACTATACGGCAACGCGAGAAAATGCCAAGTACACCGATGTATCAGGCAATGTCCAGTTCCGAATGTTGCACGGAAACGGGTATTTTTCAACGCTTGCGGTAACGGCAAGCCGCTACGAGGGGGGGAATCCCGGTAAAGAACAGAGCCAGACTAAGGTGGCCGAGTTTGTCGGTGAATCGGCCTTGATCCGTTACGGGTTGGAATCGGTCGGTTACTTTGACGACAAGTTGTTCCTGTATGGCGGACTTTCGGCTCGGTTCGATAAAAATATGTCGAGTTCGTATTACCCCTTAGACCACATCGGTTTTGGCAACAATGTCTTTATGGAATATGGCTCTGCTACGTACAAGTTTGTTCCTGAATTATGGGCGGAGTTTACGCCGGTGGATCGTTCGACAGGAATGGTTCGCTTTGCGTATGAATGGGAACGTGCCGAAGCTCGTGGCAATTCGAAGGATTGGGCTCTTGATCGGAAGACTTTCGTTAGCTCCGGAGATTTGTATTATCAGTTTTTTAAATACATTGGATTTGGCGGCGAAGGCTCGGTGACTGTTCTGAAGGATCATTTAGATGAAGGAACCTTTGTGCTGCCGACAGGCGGGCGCACTTTGGAAGAGGCCAAGGAACGAGATGCTACGTTTGCAGGACGTCTCTATTCTAGGTTCGGTACAGAGTCGTCTCCGTTGACAGGTGGAGTTTCCATAGGCCGTTTTTATCAGCAGCCTGCGTTGATGGAACTTTATGGAACATTCCCCGGGGCCATTTCCAACCCTGATTTGGAACGTGAAAAAGCGACCCGTTTTGAAGCTTCTGCAAATTATAAATTCCCTGGCAATCACACCTCGTTTCAGACAACGTATTTTGAATCTCACATTGAAAATGGTATCTGCTGGGTTCTTTCGGTAGAATTGTTGCGTCCCATCAATGTTGCGCGAGCCCTTATTCGTGGTGTAGAAATGGAACTGAATAGCAGACCTTCAAAGTTTTTAGATGTTGTGCTGCGGGCCACGATTCAGAAGACGGAGGATCGCTCTCATTCGAATGCATTTAATGGAAAGATGCTTCCTGGAGAACCTAATCGAAATTATTTTGCCGAGGCGACGCTTCATCTGCCGTTCCACTTTGACTTTAGCTGGGCTTCTGATTGGCGCAGCATTATGTATAGCGATCGCGCGAACAGGACGGAACAATCGGCCGTTGCGACCCATCGTGCATCGCTTTCGTATCATCCATTTGAAAAGACTAGTTTGATGTTCGCGGTGAATAACATTACTGACGAAAAGTACCGAAATTTTTATACGCCTTTTCCCATGCCTGGGAGAGAATACAAGTTCACAATCATACAGGGGTTCTAGCCCCCGCGCTTAAAAGCGTAAAGCCAGAAAAGGAAAAAACATGAATAAAATCAAAAAACAATCTCTCGCAGCCCTTGCTGCTGCTGGCCTTGCCTTTGGTCTCGTAGCTTGCGGTGATGATTCCAGTTCTTCTACGAAGGCCCCGGACGAAGAAACCTCGGCTTATGCCGGTGTTGTTTTCGATGGCGGTGATTATCAGGTTCAGGAAGGTGAACTTCGCTGGATTGATAAGGATGGAAAGATTTCTGAAAAGAGCCTTTCGTTCTATCAGGATTCGAAGGTAATTACAAATGGTGCCGATGTGTACGTTTTGGAAGGTCTCGGAACAGATAATATTTCCAAGGTCAATCCTGAACTTATCGAAGAAGGTGCAGAAAAGGTTGTGGCTTGGCAGGAAAAATTTGCAAATGCGAACCCGGTTGATATGGCTTTTGATGGCGAAAAGGCTTGGGTCGCTCTTCAAAATGCAGATTCTCTCGCGCTGATTTCCACCAAGGACGGCAAGGTTCTGAAATCGATCAAGACTGGTGAATTCGCTTCTAAAGAAGAAAAATCTCCCTATGTTGCCGATATCGAGCTTGCTAAAGGTGTACTCTACGCATTATTCGTACGTTATAGTGCTGATGCTGAATACAATTTCACCTATCCGAGAGGCCTCGTGGCAATCTACGATGCTGAAACCGGCAAACTTCAGGATACAGTTCAGCTTGTGACGAATAATCCGACTGCAATGACTTTGTATAATGGCAACCTTTATGTAGCCTCTTTGGGTGAATATGATGGTAAGGCCGACGATAATCGTGGTGTTGAAAAGGTGGATCTTAAGGCCAAGAAGTCCGAACTGATTATCTCTGGTGAAAAACTTGGCGCCGGTATCTATGGCTTTGTTGCTGAAGAAGAAACTGCCTATGCCGCCATTTATAAAGGCTGGGGAAACACTCCGGTTGTAAAGATTGACCTTGAGAAAAAGACCTTTGAAAAGGTTGAGGGTATCGCTGATGCCCAGAAGACGATGGCTGTTAAGAATGGCGTTCTCTATGTGGGCGACCATACTTATGGCGAAGAAAAGGTGTATTTCTATAAGGATGGCAAGCTCACCGCTCTGGAACAGCCTAAGGGTGCCCAGGCTCCGTATAGCATTGCTTTGTTCTAATCAAGTAGAACTTAAGGTTCCGTAACCAAGTCCATAGCCCTGCGGATCATTTCCGCGGGGTTGTTTGTTTTGGGGGCATTTTCGCCGAGGTACTGGCGGAACTTGCGTGCGCCGGGCTTGCCGTTAAACAGGCCGTAAATGTGGCGCACCAGAATCGTGGCGGGGGTGCCACGGGCCGATTCCATCTCTACATAGGGAAGGTAGGCTTCGAGAAGTTCCTTGCGTAACGAGAATCGCGGCGGTTCGCTGTCGCCAAAAATGCGCTCGTCGGCATCGCGCAGGAACCACGGATTTTCGTAGGCTTCGCGACCCACCATGACGCCGTCCAAATCCTGGAGCAGTTCAAGTGTCTGGTCGAGTGTCTTGATGCCGCCGTTGATTGAAATGTTCAGCTGCGGCATTTCTGCCTTGAGTCGGTGTACGGTATCGTAGTTTAGCGGAGGTACTTCGCGGTTTTCTTTAGGGCTCAAGCCCTTAAGCCATGCCTTGCGGGCGTGGACAATGAATACGCGGCAGCCCGCATCGGCGATGGTGCCGATAAAGTCGCGGAAAAATTCCCAGGAGTCCAATTCGTCGACACCGATGCGGCACTTGATAGACACGGGAATGCTTACGGCGTCCTGCATCGCCTTAAAGCAGTCGGCGACCAGGTTCTTGTCTTTCATGAGGCATGCGCCAAAGTTGCCATTCTGCACGCGGTCCGAAGGGCAGCCGCAATTCAGGTTGACTTCCTGGAAACCGGATTCCTCGACCATCTTGCTGCACTTGGCCAAATCGGCGGGATTAGAGCCACCCAGTTGCAGCACCGCGGGGTATTCGAATTCCTGATGGCGCAGGAACTGGTCCGGATCGGTATGCAGCAGCGCATTGGTCGTGACCATTTCGCTGTAAAGCAGGATGTGCTTCGACAATAACCGCAAAAAATACCGTTCGTGACGGTCGGTGCAGTCAAGCATCGGGGCAATCGAAAGTCTGCGGTTAAAGTCGATATTCATTAGATAAACATCATCGTGTTGAGTTTGGCACGGTACTTCCACGTGAGTTCGTGCTTCGGACCGAGTACTCCGAACAAAGTAAGCATCGCCTTCTTCGCGGCACCGTCGTTCCATTCAGGGGCTTCTACGTACAGGTTCAGGAACGCCTGCAAGGCACTTTCAAAATCTTCGGCGCAAGCGAGCTTGCATGCTTCGTGGTACACGATTGCTTCTTTACCTTGAACGTCTTTCTTGGCGGCTTCGGCGTGGAAGTCCAGCAGTTCCAGTAGCGATTTTGCTTCGCGGTACTGGTCGTCGGCTTCGGTGAATTTGGCAAGAACTTCCTTCGCCTTTTCGGTGTCGCCCATGCCGAGGCTTGCCTTGGCCCACAAGAGCTGCAGCTTCTTGTCGTCGGGGGTCTTGGCGAGCGCTTCGTCGAGCATCGGGAGTGCCTGGTCAAAATTCTTTTGGGCGATGGCATCTTCCAAGGCCATCTGGAAGCGTGCTTCGTCCGAAACGAAGAATTTTTCAAGACGCTTCTTGAGGTCTGCTTCGGGCAACACGCCCTGGATGACGTCTGCAATCTGGCCCTTGTCGACAATGTGAACTTCGGGCACCGAGCGCACGCGGAACGCCTGGATCAGCTGCATGTTTTCGCGTTCGTCGCAGCTCACGACACCGAGCGTAAAGTCCATGCTGGTGGAAAGAGATCCCAACAGTTGGGAATACGGTGCGCAGTCGGGGTACTCTGCAGAAGAGAAAAGCACCGCTACGGCGCGGTTTTCGGAGGCCTGAGCGACCTCGGTTTCAAAATTTTCAGCGGTAATCTGTACTACTTTAGCCATACTCTAAATATAGAAATAACTATATTCAATCATATGAATACTTGCCCTTATTGCAAATCGGAGGTGGCGCAGATCAAGTTCCAGCATCTGGACTTGCGTATTTGCCCCAAGTGCTATTCCACGTTTTTCCCGTGCGACCAGACGATGGCCTTCCGCAGCGACCTCACTGACAAGTCCCGCGAGCTCTGGCTCAAGGCGCTCCTTGCCAAGAATGTGCAGGACCCCGTTTGCGAAGACCCTTGCTGCATTGATCACGGCGAACCTCTGGTGCAAGGAAAACTCCCGGATTACGGTTATGACGGCAAAGTCACCACTTGCTGCAAGATGTTCCACATGCCGCCTTCCATGACCATCACGCTTTTAAAACGTACTTTGGAACACCCGTTCCAGCAACCGGCGAAAGAGGGTAAGCATCATTTCTTCTTTATCCGCTTGCTCGATGCCCTGGTAAACCGATTCTTTGGCGAGAAGATGCCTGACGAAGATCCGTTGGACTTGGTGCAGTATAGTCTTCATCTCAAGCCTATTTTGGAACCCGAAAGTTCAAATGACTAAAACCTATATTACAATCATCGCAATCGCAGTCGCGGTAATTATTGGCTATTTTGCGATGCCGAGTCGTTACTTTATTGATTCGGTGTTCCCGTTGCATGGGGATGCGTCTGTCGTTGCGTACGACGACACCTACGACGGTGGTTCTTCCCAGGTGGCTTTTACGCAGGCGGACTCCTCGCTTTCGTTCAGCTGTACCCTAGGGGGCGAAGAAGGTCAGTCTGCCTGGTGTGGCTTTGTGATAGACCTGCGCGAAAATGGCGAAGAACGGTATCGCGACTGGACATTTGTCGATTCCGTCATCCTAGACCTGTACGCCGAAGGAACCGATGAGGTCCTTATGAAAATATGGACATATGATCCGGATGTCACGGATACCTTGAAGGCACGAACCTTCCGTCTGTTGATGAAGGAAATCCCGCTTGTGGCCGGTCGCCAGAGAATCTCTATTCCGATGGAACAGTTCTACACGCCGGAATTCTGGTTCAATGACGAACACGTGGATCCCTCCTTGATCGACCGTCATCAAGAAACGGTGGCTCGCATAGAAATCGCTCCCGGCTGGAATCATCCTCGCGGAAAGAAATTCTCACTGAAAGTCCATGAAATTGCAGTCAAGGGTCTCAGTAATTTTTCGTTTGGCGTTGTGATGTTCATTATGCTCGGCCTTATGATTGTGGCTATCGGTCGGACTCATTCCTACAACAAAGAAAACGAAACCCAGAAGACGGAATCTGACGCATGAAAAGAATCGTCCTAGCCTCTGCGGCGCTTGTCGTTTTGATTGCGTTATGGGTAGCCTTGTTTGTTACTTTCAGGTCTACGGAACAGGTGCTGTTTCCGGGCGGAACCTACCAGGTCTATCCGGTGACGGATTCTGCAGTCGGCGGTTTTTCGACGGTGGAACTTTCTCAGTCGGATTCTGTGATTTCGGCCCGTGTCAATATCCGGTCCGGTATGGCGTATCCCTATGCTGGCATGGGCGTGAACTTGCTTTCGATCCACAATCGCCCGGCGTCAGGATATTTTGATTTTTCGGATTATGATTCCTTGATCATCGATGCGGAAACGGATCGCATGAGAAAAATTGGAGTCAAGATTTTAAACGACGATCCCGTCTATAGCCAGAAAAACGATTACCGGAGTTACCGACCGATGGTTTCTCAGGTGCAGGTCCGCAAGAACGGAGTTGCCGTGTCGATGCTGGACTTCAAGGTTCCCGAATGGTGGCTTGCCATGCAGGGGCTCGAAAAGGATGACGGCCTGCGTTACATGAACCGCGGAATGTTGTTTGAAATTACGAATGGCGAAGGAACGATGCTTGGCATCCCGGACGAAATTACGGTACGCTCTATAAAGTTGTGGGGCGAAAACCGGACGTTCAAGGCGCTGATGTATGTCGCTTTGGCGGTAATTGCCGCTGTGTATGCGGGTGTAGTCGCTCTAGCCGTTCGCGGCTCGGAATGGTCCGTGAAAAAACGGATGAAAAAAGAGGAGAACCTGAAGTCCCGTATGGCCTCGGCGGCAAAACTTTTGAGGGAGTCGGACCGCTCGGTGGCCGAAATTGCGATTGCGGTCGGGGCGGGAAGTCCGTCGTCTTTTGAAAAAGACTTTGTCCGAATCTACGGAGTAAAGCCCTTAGACTATAGGAATCAAAAATGATTAAACGTATTTGGACGATTGACCGTGTCATGCGGCTCCTTTTTATGGCGACGGGAATTGGTATCCTGCTTTGGATACTGAATTACCTGAGCGCGGTACTCGCGCCGTTTTTTGCGGCCTTTTTGGTGGCCTATATCTTTGATCCGCTTGTATGTAAAATTCAAAATAAAGTAAAGTACCGTGTCGTCGCCGTGGCAATTGTTATTTCGATGATAGTGCTGGTAATCGGCGGGGCAATGTGGATTTTTATCCCGATGGTGGTCGGTGAAGTTCGACATTTAGGGGTGCTTATCCAGAAATTGTTCAGTGATTCAACTTGGATGGAACGTCTTTCAGCCTTTGTTCCTCAGGACTTGTGGCGGGAATTCAAGTCCCTGATTTCTTGGGACAAGGTCGCGGTGGCGATGCAGAGCCTTGATTTCTGGAATGCGGCACAGTCCGTGGCGGGGAAGGTCCTGCCGAGTGCCTGGGGCGTGGTGACGAAGACTTCCAGCTTGGTAATGTGGCTGTCGGGCGTGGGCCTCATCTTTATGTATCTCGTGTTCATTATGCTTGATATGCCGAAACTTCGTAAGGGGGTCAAGAATCTGTTCCCGACAAGGTATAGGCAGAGAGCTTCGGAGTTCGCGATGGAAATGGACCGTTTCATGGGCAGTTATTTCCGTGCGCAGTCGTTTGTGGCTCTTTCGGTAGGTATTTTGTATGCAATCGGCTTCGGCGTCATCGGACTGCCTATGGGGGTTGCCTTTGGCCTTTTCTCGGGCGCCCTGAATATGATCCCTTACTTGCAGCTCACGACGATTCCGTTGGCGTTGCTGTTGGCGGTGGTCTACGCTTTGGAAAAGGGGATGCCGTTTTGGGAAGTGGCCATCATTGTTCTGGTGATTTATCTGGTGGTGCAACTGATTCAGGATATGATTCTGGTGCCCAAAATTGTGGGGTCGTCCATGAATTTGCCTCCGGTGGGCATACTCCTGTCCCTTTCTATTTGGGGCAAACTCCTCGGATTTTTGGGCCTGATTGTCGCGATTCCCTTTACTTGCCTGTGCCTCGTTTATATTGAAAAAATCCAGAAGAAAGCGGATGCTATCGTGGAGTCGGATGTCGAACCACCGCCTGAGGCCTGATTTTATAGGGTTTTTCAAAAAATTTTCAAAAAAAATGTGCCACGACGCAAAAAAAAAAGTATAATATCATCATAAAATTCTTAACCTACTCAAGGAGTAAAAAATGAATAAGCAAGATCTCATCGAAGCCATCCTCGCTAACAAGGAAGCAGGCATTGAATCCAAGGCTGCTGCTGCTCGCGCAGTTGACGCTGTGCTCGACGGCATCACCGCCGGTATCAAGAAGGACGGCCTCGTTCAGTTGATCGGTTTCGGTACTTTCTCTGTTAAGGAACGTGCTGCTCGCGAAGGCCGCAACCCGCTCACCGGTGAAAAGATTAAGATCAAGGCTTCCAAGACTGTTTCCTTCAAGGTCGGCGCTGGCCTCAAGGAAACCGCTAAGAAGACCAAGATCAAGAAGTAATTGGTTTTTAAGCGATTTGCTTGCACCTGGGAATACTCCCGGGTGTTTTTTATTTATTTCAGAACTGATATGTTGTGTCCTGAGTCCGTTTGACAGGCTTGATGTGCAAAATTCTAAGCTCTAAGTTCTGTCAACTTTTACCTATATGGCGCTCTTGCAGAGCGCATATTGTTCGGCTCGGCTATGACAAAGCATAAATGCTTTGCCGCAGCACTCGCCTTTTTACTATATTACTCTTGTAAAGTGTTGAATGTCAACTAATTAGAGAGGGATGATATGATTCGTAAGTTTTTGGGAATGCTTTGCCTTTCCGCTTTTGTGATGGCGGCAATCGGTTGTGGTAGCTCCAGCACCGGCTCCGATGACGACGAATGCACCAAGGATCCGGAATCCGTGAATTGCAAGGTCGAAAAAACGGATGACGTCCTGACGGACGGAGTGGAACCGTAACGACTGTTTTTTTACATATTTTAGTATAAGACATTGAAAGATTTACAATATTTGTCTATATTTGCGCAAGTTTAAACCTTGAGCGAATTAGACAGGAAGATGAACAAAAATCTTGCAATGTCGAAGCCCCAGAGCTGCGAGACCTGCGCAATCCACTGTGCAACTGCAACGGGTTTTTCCAAGGTTGATAATTTTTCTGATTTTGCTGGACTTTTTAGTTCAGCGTTTTTTTTAGGATTTAATAATTAGTATCAACGGAGATAAAAAATGAAGATTGAAGGCATCGACAAAGTCCTTATCATCGGTTCTGGCCCGATCGTGATCGGTCAGGCTTGCGAATTCGACTATTCCGGCACCCAGGCTTGCAAGGCCCTGCGCGAACAGGGTTACAAGATCGTGCTCGTGAACTCCAACCCGGCTACCATCATGACCGACCCGGTCATGGCCGATGCCACCTACATCGAACCGCTGAACGTCGCCCGCCTCACCCAGATTATCGAAAAGGAACGCCCGCAGGCCCTCCTCCCGAACTTGGGCGGTCAGACCGGCCTGAACCTCGCTTCTGCTCTGAGCAAGGCTGGCGTGCTGGACAAGTACGGCGTGAAGGTCATCGGTGTGAACCTCGACGCTATCGAACGCGGCGAAGACCGTGAAATCTTCAAGGAAACCATGCAGAAGCTCGGCATCGACACCCCGCGTTCCGGCATTTGCCATTCCGTGGAAGAAGCCGAAAAGATCGTGGCCGAAATCGGCTACCCGGTCGTCGTTCGCCCGGCATACACCATGGGCGGTGCAGGCGGCGGTTTCTGCTACAACGTGGAAGAACTCCGCACCATTTGCAGTAACGGTCTTGAACTCTCCATGACGCACCAGTGCCTCATCGAAGAATCCATTCTCGGTTGGGAAGAGCTGGAAGTCGAAGTCGTGCGCGATTCCAAGAACCAGATGATCGCCATCTGCTTCATCGAAAACATCGACCCGGTGGGCGTGCATACCGGCGACTCCTTCTGCGC
>LVAE01000073.1 GCA_001603905.1 Fibrobacterales bacterium Fibro_02 | reverse complement strand
CTTGCGAGCCCGATGCCGCTCCCGAAGCAGATGGTTTACGGCGACAAGGTCGAAGAGGCCGTGAAGGTTTTGGAACCGAAGGTGGCTCCGGTCGCAAAGCTCTTGGATGCGGACTCCCGTTGGGTTTCGCTCATGTACTTGGGCAACCAGAAGAGCTATGCAGACAAATTCGCCGAAGCGGGCGTAAAGCTCGACAAGGCCGAAGTCGTGAAGATTCTGGGCGAAGAACCGGAATTCGCGATGGCCGAAAACCGCTATTCCATTTCGCACGAGGTGGCTGGCAAGGCGATTGTTTCTGCGCGCGCCAAGAAGACTTTCTCGGACAAGCTTGATGCAGTTCTTTTGAACCGCTGGGCGGCTCTCCCGATTTTCCTGGTCATCATGTATCTGGTGTTCTGGATTGCGGTGACGATCGGTTCTGCGTTCATAGATTTCTTTGATGTGCTCTTCGGTGCGATTTTCGTGGATGGCCTCGGCTATGTGCTGGGCGATGTACTCGGTTGCCCGTCGTTTGTCACGGCAATTCTCGCCGACGGTATCGGTGCCGGTATCCAGACGGTTTCGACCTTCATTCCGGTCATCTTCTTCATGTTCCTGTGCCTTTCGTTCTTGGAAGACTCGGGTTACATGGCCCGCGCGGCATTTGTCGCCGACCGTTTCATGAGATTCCTCGGGCTCCCGGGTCGTGCCTTTGTGCCGATGATGGTGGGCTTTGGTTGCGGTGTGCCGGGCATTATGGGCTCCCGCGTGCTGGAATCCAAGCGTGAACGCTTCCTCACCATTTTCTTGGTGCCGTTTATGAGCTGCGGTGCACGCCTCCCGGTGTATGCGCTGTTTGCGGCTGCATTCTTCGGCAAGATGGCGGGCACGGTCGTGTTCCTGCTTTACCTCGCCGGTGTGCTGTTCGCTATCGCTTACGGTTTGTTCCTGAAAAAATCGCTTTTCCAGGGCCAGGCCAGCAACTTTGTGATGGAACTTCCGCCGTATCACTTGCCCAAGTTCAAGTCCCTGATGATTCACTGCTGGCAGCGCCTGCGCGACTACATCTGGCGCGCCGGTAAGGTGATTACCATTGCCGTTGCAATACTTGGCTTCCTCAATAGCTTCGGCATTGTGGAGAAGATGTATGTCGATGTTGACGGCAAGACGACCGAAATCGTCCAGGCCGATGAAGGCTACCAGATGGTTCAAGAAAACGAAGCTGGAGAGGCAGAAAACGTGGCGCTCCCCGAAGGCTTTGTGGTCGATGAATCCAAGGTGGTCAAGTCCAACGAATTTACCGCCGGTAACGGCGACTCCGAAAACAGCTTGCTCTCTGTTATCGGTAAGGCGATTACGCCGGTGTTTGAACCCTTCGGCGTCGAGAAGGAAAACTGGCCCGCATCCGTGTCGCTGTTCACAGGCCTGTTGGCCAAGGAAGCCGTTATCGGTACCATGAACTCGCTGTATTCTATGGCGGGGGAGAATGCCGAGGCTCCTGCAGAAGAAAACAAAGCTGCGGAACCTGTTGAAGAACCGAAGGCTGAAAAGCCTGCTCCGGAACAAGTGGCAGTAGCGGACTCTGCCGCTACGGATAGCGTGAAGGTTGATTTGACTGTTGCCGCTGCTGATTCCGCTGCAACCGATAGTGCCGCAGCACCTGCTGAATCCGCAGAAGTTGTTGCCGAAGCCGCTCCTGCCGAAGTTTCCGCTGAAGAAAAGGTCGCAGAAGAAACCGTCGCGGAACCTGCTGCAGAAGAAAAACCGCTTATCGTAGGCATCGACGAATGCCCCGCCGAAGAAGAGGAAGAAGGAGGCGCTCCCGACATCAAGGGCGCTGTGCTCGAAGCACTCGGCTCGATTCCTGCCAACCTCGCCGAAGTCTTTGGCTCCCTTACCGACCCGCTCGGAACTACCGGCGAATTGGAAGGCCAGGAAGCTGCCGAACTCAAGAAGGAAACTCTTGACAAGATTACCGATGCCAAGGTGCTGACCTGTGAAGAA
This sequence comes from Fibrobacterales bacterium Fibro_02, assembly GCA_001603905.1. Classification (GTDB taxonomy): domain Bacteria; phylum Fibrobacterota; class Fibrobacteria; order Fibrobacterales; family Fibrobacteraceae; genus Fibrobacter. The sequence goes on along the minus strand of LVAE01000073.1, from coordinate 10,877 downwards.
TATGCTGCCATCGAAACCTTCGGCGAAGAAGAAGAGGACGAAAAGACCCGCGAAGCCGTGTTTGCTAAGCTCGCTGCCGCAGGCCTCGAACTCTCCGAAGACGAAATGGGCGCTCTCGAAGAAGGCGACCTTTCCGAAACCGCCGACATCTACGCGAACCTCCGCTCTTACTTCCATAATCCGGATAAGAACGGTAACCCGGTGGACGGATTCAATTGGCAGGTGTTTGCGTTCCTCATCTTTATCTTGCTTTATGTGCCGTGCCTTGCCGCTATGGGCGTGGTCGCTCGCGAAATCGGCCTCGGTCTCGCTGTGCTCATGGCGACCGTGCAGACGCTCCTTGCCTGGGCGATTGCCGTGCTCCTCTACCAGGTCCCCGTTGGCGGAAACATGACATGGATTGTCGCCGCCATCGTGGTGCTCGTGGGTACGGGAATCTTCCTCAAGCTCTTCGGCATGAAGGCGAATAAAGAAAAGCGCTTCGAAGACTAACCTTTGGAATCAAGAACGGGGCTGGTAGGCCCAAAACCAGCCAGCCCTTCATTAAAAACCTTGAATTAGATTAGTCTAATTTTTGGAACTAAACTGAAACATCTTGGCACGCATTTTGCAACAATAGCACACAGAAGGCGATAGCCAAGCGTTTTTGTAGCACTATTTGTAAAAAACCTGACGGAGTGTTACAAAAACAGAAAATTAATCCGTCAAGGGAGAGAAAAATGAAAAACCGTTTGACGTCTAATCTTTTGTTCGGTCTTGCAGCCGCATCCTTCTTTGCTGTGTCTGCATTTGCTCAGGATGCCGCCCCTGCCGCCGAAGCCCCCGCTGCAGCGCCTGTTGCGGAAGCTCCTGCTGCAGCTCCCGCTGCTGCCCCTGCTGAAACTCAGGTCGCTCCGGCTCCTGCCCAGGAAGCCCCTGCCGCCGCTCCGGCACAGGAAACTCCTGTCGCTGCCGCTCCTGCCGAAGAAAAAACCGCTGAATCCGCTCCTGCCGAAAACACTAACCCGGGCGAAGTCGCTGACGCCGCCGGTAACGCACTCGGCATGCTCAAGGCTAGCATGAACGAAGGCACTTCGGAAGCCCAGATGGAAGTCAAGTACAATGGCGAAGTGGAATTTGATGCTTACACAGGCAATGTTTGGGCAGAAGATGACCTGAACCATTCCTACGCTTCTACCTTCGACCTGAATTTTGAAGTCAAGTTCAACGAAAAGTGGTCTGCATTTGTTGGCCTCGAAGCCGACGGCGAAACAACTGATCCGGCCGCCATTTACAACGGCGCCTATATTCAGTACCAGCCGGCTGATTTCTTCGCGGTCAAGCTGGGTGACCTGACCTTCTCGGAAGGAGCATTCGTCGCCTACTATGACTATGATGATCCTGCCGACAATGCCGCAGGCATGAAGGAACACGACATCCGCGGTCTTGAAATCGACCTCGCTGGCTTTATCCTTGGCTTCGGCTTTGGCAGCGGCGATAACGACTGGGCCGATGAAGAAGGTGCCAAGGTTTACGATGTCCATGCCGCCTACGAATTCGACTACGCCGGTCAGCACTTGCGTCCGTATGTGGACTACAAGAGCTATCAGAGCGTTCAGCATAACGAACTCCATGCCGGTGTAGAAGCGGGCCTCTCTCTCGGTGGCTTTGGCTTCAGGGCTGTGTATGGTTTCCATGCCGATTACCTGATGGACGATGGCGACGTGGTGAAGGATCAGGACTGGACTTCTACCGCCCACACGTTCTTGGCTGAACCGACTTTCGAAGTGGGTATGTTCGATATCAAGACGACCGCCTTCTATGCCATTGTTGACAGGGGCGATGCCGCCGAAGATGCAAGCGACCTTGACAACGGCGAAATTCCGGAATACTTCTTCGTGTATGCCGAACCCGCCTTCAAGCTTGCAGAATTCATCAAGTTCGGTATCCCTGTAGAATACCACACGCACACCTTGGATGATGATGACGAAACTGCCGCAACGTTCGATGTCGGTGGTCGCATCTATATCACTCCGATTGAAAACCTGGAACTCACGGCTTTCGGCATGGTCGATGTTGCCGTGCAGGATAACGAAGACGACGATGCTCTGCGTTTCGGTCTTGAAACGGTGTACAGCTTCTAATTACCTCACATAATGCGCAAAAAGGGGACTGTGGCGATGCCGCGGTCCTTTTTCTGTCTATTTGGAGTAGAAAAAAGTGCATCAAAAAACTCTATTTGGCGTGCAATTGTTTGCTATTGGAGACTTTTATGAGTAATGTAAGATCGACCGGGAAAAAATCATCGAATACCTTGGTCCGTGACCTGGTGAACGTGGGCATATTTTCGGCACTTTATATCGTGCTAGGTTTTATGTCGTCGAGCATCGGCTACATTCCTGCCCTTATTGTTTTTTCGACCGCGAGTATCGCGCTTGTGACGAGCGTTCCCATGTTCCTGTTTTATTCGAAAATAGAAAGGCCTATTCTGTGCTGCATGCTTTTCTGCGGCATTTTCGGGGGCGCAATGTTAGTGATGGGTCAGAGCATTATCATGTTTGCGATAAGCCTTGCAGTTGGGCTACTGTCGGGAACAATTCTGAAAATCATAGGGAAAAATTTTGCTGGCTTGTACATGGCAAACATTGTCTTGAGCCTAATGAGTTCTTCAATGATGTTTCCGCTTTGGCTTTATACCGAGGAATATCTGGAATATATCCGTGGCATGTGCGACGAAGGTTACGTTGCGAAGTTGGCGGAACTTTCTAACAGTATCTGGCCCCTGGTCGGAATTTACACCTTCGGCATCTTGGGTGCCGTTATCGGTGGACTCGTGGCTCGCCGCATCATGAAAAAGCATTTTGAACGGATCGGTCTTGCCCGGTGAAATTGGATCCTCGGACAAAACTGTTCTTAACGATTGCGGGAAACAGCATCATTCTTTCCGCACCAGTAATTTACGGCGCTATGATTGTTGTTTTGCCGGCAGTTTTATTGGTGCTTGAAAAAAGATGGCGGTTTTCCCTGCTCTTTTCTTTCTTGTACGCAATATCTGCATTCAGTTTTGATTATTTAAAAACGATGGATGTCGGGCTCGCGGGCACGCTGTTTGTCTCGACAATGATGCTTGTTTCGCATGTGATGCCGATAAGCGTTATTTTTTACTATGTCATGACGACTACCAAGGTAAACGAGTTCATGGCAGGAATGTCGAAGATGCATATTCCTAACAAAGTGACGATTCCCTTGGCGGTGATGATTCGCTTTTTCCCGACCGTATTCGATGAAGCCCGCGATATTGGGAATGCAATGCGCATGCGGGGCATTCGCCTGTTCAGCCTGCGGACATTAAAGAACCCGCTTGCCATTTTGGAATACAGACTTATTCCGTTGTTGGTGTCACTCACGAAAATCGGGGATGAACTTTCGGTGGCGGCGACGACGCGCGGACTTTCGCCAGAAACGAGACGCAGTTGCATTGTCAAAATCGGGTTCCATGTTCAAGATGTTGTCGTGTTTGTTTATTGTTTGGCCGTTGTAGCACTGCTTTGTGGTATTACTCCGTTTTCTGTCATTCTGGAGGAAGGTCCCTGAGCTTGCCGAAGGGCCGACCGATAGAATCCATTATTATGAATATTGCCTTAAAAAACGTTTCCTTCTCCTACGCAGAATCTCTTGACGACGCCGTCATCAAGAACTTGAATTTTGAAATCAAGTTTGGCGAATGCGTTGTGCTTGTGGGGGAGTCGGGTTGCGGCAAAACGACCATTTCCAAACTGATTAACGGGCTTATTCCGCTTTATCAATCGGGAACGATGGCGGGCGACGTATTGCTCGGCGACAAGAATACCGCCGACATGACGCTTGCAGAAATTTCAAGGCACGTGGGTTCCGTTTTCCAGAATCCGCGTTCGCAATTTTTCAACATCGATACCGACAGTGAAATCGCCTTTGGCTGCGAAAACTTGGGAATGGATCCGGAGGAAATCAGGGAACGAGTGAATCGCATCGTGAAGGAATTCCACATAGAACATTTGGCGGGCCGAAATATCTTCCACCTTTCTGGCGGAGAAAAGCAAAAAATCGCCTGCGCCTCGGTCTCTGCGACTGACCCCGAAATTTTCGTTCTCGACGAGCCCTCGGCTAATCTTGACTTGAAAACCGTCGCGGACCTCGCTGAAATCATCAAGTTCTGGAAATCTCGCGGCAAGACCGTTGTTATCGTGGAGCACCGCATCCATTACCTGCGAGACATTGCAGACCGGATTTGCTATGTAAAAGATGGCCACATTGCGTACGAGTGGACTCCTGCGGAACTCGAAGCGAAAGGCCCGGAATATGCGGCAAGCCTCGGACTGCGCTGCATGAATTTGGAACAACTTAAAAATAAGGTCCCTGAGCTTGCCGAAGGGCCGGAAAGTTCGAAGGAGCCTGCGAAGCGAACTCTTAAAGAGTCATTGGTCTTCAAAGACCTTCACTTTGCCTACAATCGCAAATTCCCGGTTTTAGACATTTCAGTGCTTTCACTCCCGCGCAATCAAATCACAGCCATTATCGGGCATAATGGTGCCGGAAAATCAACGTTGGCCCAGGTGCTGTGTGGGCTTCGCGGAACTTGGCGGCAAAAACGCAAGGCGCGTAAATACGGCGCATACTTGATTATGCAGGATGTGAACCACCAGCTGTTTACAGAAAGCGTCCTTGACGAAATTTTGTTGGGCATGAATTCGCAAGATGAAAACGCCGCCCTAGAAATCCTTGAACGGCTTAACCTGAAAGATTATGCTAGCTGCCACCCGATGGCGCTTTCGGGCGGGCAAAAGCAGCGAGTCGCTATCGGCAGCGGCGTTTCTAGCGGTCGCGAAATTGTCGTGTTCGACGAACCGACCAGCGGCCTAGATTACAAGCAGATGCTGGCTGTGTCGGCAACACTCCAGAAATTTGCCGCAAGCGGAAAAACGTTGCTCGTGATTACGCACGATCCCGAATTCATTCTAAACTGTTGCCAGTCCGTCATTCGCATGGAGCACGGAAAAATCGCGGAACAGTATCTGCTGCAAGGCAATCAAGAAAAATTGATTGATGCAATGATGAGCGTGTGATAGGATTAGTTGTTGTTTTTTTTGTAATTATCTTTGAAGTATGTAGAGTGCATGTGAGGCGAATGGAAGTTTTGCAAACAACTGTTTGCAAAATGAAAAATTTTTTATGAAACAATACTTTTCTACAGCGTTGTTTGCTATATTCTAAACAACCAGCAAATAGCTGGCCAAGCTCACAAAAGAGCCGTTTTCTATATCATATTTATTTATATGACATAGGGACGGTTCTTTTTTTGTTTTTACCGCGCGGCGCAAGCCGCGTAAAGGAGCATTATGGATCCAAACCACGTTCCGTTCGAGGAACTGCCCATCACGAACCGCTTCATGTTCGCGCTGGTATTCAGCCATAAGCATATCGCGAAGCCTTTCCTGGAAGCCATCCTCGGAATCAAAATTTTTGACCTGCAGGAACCGGAGCCGGAGAAATCCACCGAAACAAGCCCCTTCAACAAGGGCGTCCGCTACGACGTGTTCGTAAAGGAACAGGGACCCGATGGCGAGATTATGCGCACCTTCGACATCGAGATGCAGATTGAGGACACCCACGAACTTCCGAAGCGTGCCCGCTACTACCAGGCACTGTGCGATTCAGAAGCCCTGAACAAGGGCGAATCCTACCGTAACCTCAAGGAACAGTACATCATCTTTATTTGTCCTGACGACATCTTCAAGCAGGATCGCGCCGTCTACAGGTTCAAGAATCTGGAAAAAGGGCATCCCGAACACGAACTGGGTGACCTCTGTTACAAAAATTTTTATATATTCAATAAGTACAGGGATGTCGCCGAGCAGTCGGTCAAGGAGTATCTCGAATACTTTGCGACCAACAAGGCAACATCCAAGGGAACAAAGAACATCGAACTTCAGCGGCAATGGTACTTGTCGGACAACGAAACGAGGAAGCGCTATATGACTTGGCAACAGGAATTGGATGACTTGGTGTACGATGAACGCCAGCGCACTAAAGCTGCCGAAAAACGCGCCAGCGAGGCTGAAACTCGTGCTGACGAAGAAAAGTCCCGCGCTGACGAAGAAAAGTCTCGTGCGGATGCTGCAGAAAATCGTGCCGATAAGTACGAGAAGATTCTCAAGGAACATGGGCTCCTTTAACTAGGGCCTTGGAGCACTTTTTTGTTTAAAATCGGTCCGCAGGGGCTGGTTTTGCTATTTTAGGTCGCTTTTTTGCAACAAAAACGGCAAGTGTCACCTTTTGCCATTCCAAAAATCTATATTTCAAGCAAATAGAGTTTTCTCTTGTTCTCTATCTGAAACTTCGACAATTTCATACACAGGGAATAAGACGGACGCTCACGTCTGCGACCGGCGCAAGCCTGCCGCATCGTTTTGGTACATGCATATTTGATAAATCTGCCTGTAGGCAAACGGCCATTTTGGGGCGTGAGTTGTTTGCGTTTATTTGTGTAGGGCAGTCGAAGGCCTCAGGTAGGTAAATGCATTCAACTCCACGCCTTTTTTATTTTCGAAAAAGCCTGGACAGGTGCAGGACAAGGGTAGACTCGCTGAGTTTTGCTCTTGTCCTCTAACTGAAACTTCGACACTTTCATACACAAGGAATAAGGCAATGACTCGCCACCGCCCGTGGATTGCATGGGCGTAGTGTACCCTGGGCGTAGTGTATCCGCCCGGGATTGTTTTGCAACGTCATTGCGAACCCTGAAAGGGTGAAGCAATCCATTGCAAGATTATGCGGGTGTATTGTATTCTTTTGAAAATGTCGCGTTTTTAGGCGAGGAGTGAGTCGGCTCCCCGCCGTTCTTTTTGTCCGCACCCCGGCCAAGCGAATCGGCTAGAACCGCTCCCGCGAGAGTGAACTCGTTCACTTTCAACACGGAGCGAAAAAATGGCACAGAAAAAAGCCGCAACAACCGAAGCCAAAATCCAAGAATTTCATCTCTTTGCTGGAATTGGTGGTGGTATTTATGGAGGTGAACTATTAGGCCACGAATGTTGTGCAGGCGTTGAAATCAGTGATTTCTGTCAGAAGGTTTTGAAACAACGTCAAAAAGACGGATGGATGAATCCGTTTGAAATTTACGGAGATCTTCGCGCATTAAATGGCAAAGAATTTAAAGGAAAATTTGATGTCCTGTGCGGAGGGTTTCCCTGTCAGGCTTTCAGTACTGCGGCCCATGGTAAAAATATCGCAGAGAAAAACCTTTGGGATGAAATGTTGCGCTTCGCCAAAGAATCTGACGCTCCGGTTGTTTTCGGTGAAAATGTTGTATTACGCGCTATTTCTAAAGCTAAGGATGATTTAGAGTCCATTGGATATAAGGTCCAGTTTTGTCGTTTGAGCTGTTCCAATCTTGGAGCTGACCATCAGCGTAACCGTTTCTGGTTGCTGGCAGTCAAGAATCAGAAAGTTTTTGAAAAGATAAGAGACCACATCATTAGTCTTCCCAAATTTAAAGGTTGTTATTGGAGTAAGAATCCGGATGATCTTGGCGTTGACGTTCCTGTAGCGGATCGCCGAGAACAACTGAAAGGAGTCGGAAACGCACAATCGCCTTTTGTCGCCGCAAGTGCATTTAGGATTTTGGTAAATCGCCACATTGAAAATGGAACATATACTGAAGATGTTTCAGAAAAAGAAATATCCCAGGTTTTTGAAAAACAGAAAACTTGGATAAGGAAAACCTATGGTGAAGAGATGGGGTTAGTTCATACGCCAACTACGATGGCAAACTACTCTGCTCCATCAATGATGAAACATCAAGGTTGTAGAAATTTCAAAGAGGTTTTTGGAAAACCGGCTCCAAAGAATGCTGAATACTTGATGGGATTCCCGTTGGGTGCAAGTTCCCCTGAACCGCAGAAAAAAGAGAATCTTAAAAAGTGGGGCGCGTGATGTTTGGAAAATACGATGCAGATAGATTATTTAGTCAATATGGATTTAATCAAAAACAAAAAAATGATGAGACCATCATCAATACAGCGAAAGCATTTGATTCCAATGAATATATTGGCTCAAGCCGAAACAGATTGAATAGCGGAATTTTACGCAATCAATTTTTACTACTTTTAGATTCTTTAAATGGCAAACCTTTGTCAAATCAAACTTTTTCAGGAGTTACACAGTTACGAGCTGATCAATATGTATTAGTTCATCAAAATCGTGAAAGCGAATTATGGGAAGTTTATCAAGGAAATTCCCCAAATAATCCCAGAAAGATTTACGACGCAATAACGTTAAAAAATTTTTTTGACAGTATTCAAGAGGTTGCTGACACAACCATCAATGATGTGAAAAAAGATGATTCAGGGACAGATAATGGCCTTGGCTCTAGTTTACCTAATTTCACCCCCACCCAAATTATCTACTATGGCGTTCCGGGGTGCGGCAAGAGCAATAAAATCAGGGAGCAATTGAAGAATGTTCCTGAGAAAAACAAGGTTCGTGTCGTGTTCCACCCGGAATACACCAACGCCGAATTCATCGGTCAGATTTTACCGAAAGTGAACGGTCACGTCACCTACGAATTTACGCCCGGGCCGTTTACGCAAATTATCAAGCGGGCTTATCTCAATCCCAATGAACAATTTTATCTGGTTATCGAAGAAATCAACCGCGGTAATGCGGCCGCCATTTTCGGTGACACCTTCCAGTTGTTAGATAGGCTTAAGGCGGGAGAAACAGATTCTCTCGGCAATGACCCTGCAAATGCTTCTGTAAACACGTTTACAGAAGGCTGGAGCCAGTATTTTGTCCAGAACGATGATGTGAACGTCTATATTCGCGGAACTGAAAATTGCATTCAGATTGGGAACATCCGCTTTGATTCAAATACGGCGATCCGCCTACCGCCTAACCTTTCCATCTTGGCAACGATGAACACCAGCGACCAAAATGTGTTCACGTTGGATAATGCCTTCCAGCGTCGTTTTGACATGGAACTAGTCCGCAACGAATTTGACCTCACTAAGCCTGCCGTCAATGCTCAGTACAACGCAGAAATTGACGACACCGGTATTAAATGGGGACAATTCTGGGGATGGATCAACGCCAAAATTACGGCCACCCTCAAGGGTCTTTCCAGCACTGAAGACAAGCGGCTCGGAGTCTGGTTCGTGAGCAACATGGGCGGTATTATTGACGACAAGGTCTTTGCAGAAAAGGTCCTAAAGTTCCTGTGGGATGACGTTTTCAAATTCAAGCGTCCGCAAGTATTTGCCGAAGGAATTGATACTCTGGAAAAGTTGATCAACTCCTTTGAAAAACCATCTGAAGGGAAAGAACGCTTTGACGTTTTCAAGGACAAGGCGAATCTTGTCGCATTTGTAGCATCGCCAACGCTGTAATCCTTGATGCAAAAACTGAACGAAATATGTTCCTGCGAATCCAAGGCGAATTCGGAGACCGAGTTCGTCGGCATTCGCTGTGAAAAATCAAAGGAAGGTGGTGCGCTGGAAACAAGCATCATCTTTCCTTTGGGATATTTCAAAGACGATTCGGCTTTGCGCGAACTTCCCGAAGAAGAATTGCGGGAATGTGTCGTCAATCTTTTTACGGTGCTTTCCGACCGTTCGTTGCAGGAACAGATTAATCAGGATTCGTCCATTTCCACATTCGCGGAGGAACATGGCGCATCTGAATTCCCGATGGTTTCGTACTTGAATGTTATCCGGAATTTTCTTGATTTCGGTTACCTTGACGAAAAGGAAATTCTGTACAAAAAGGGCGCGAACGGGAAAATCAATTGGGGCCGGACAATCAAGGCCGTGCGACCCGTCATTACTGAAAACGAACAGAATCTTGTGTACCTGGATTTTGTCGCCCGTAAAGTCTGCTATAACGAAGACACGCTCATTACGCAGGTCCACAAGTTCTGCGTTCATGACGCTCTTGTGAAACTCGGTTTTTTATTCGGCATAGATCCGTCCGAAGAGCCGCAGTTGGATTTTGATTATGACCTGTTCTGTAACGCAATTCATTCCAAGCTTGCGAAAACGTTTAACGACCGCGATTTACGCTTGCTCGCCGACTTGGCGCGAATTGTGGAGTATCTTGCCGGGCATAAAACCGAAGACGGAAAGACTGCAAACGAATTCTATTTCGGAGTCAACAAGTTCGCCCCCGTGTGGGAAGCGATGGTGGATAGAATATTCGGAAGGTTGCCGCAGGGTGTCGCCAAGGATAAATTTAATCCGCATTGTGAATGGGATCTGAGTTCTGGAGTACATGGGTATGAAAATACCAATTATGCCATGCGACCCGATACGATTATGGCGCTTTCATCAGGCATATTCGTTATTGACGCGAAATACTACAAGTTTGGATTGACGCGTAACCCGATGGATTTGCCCTCTTCTGGCTCAATCTGCAAGCAAATCGCGTATGCGGAGTATGTGGAACAATTCATGCAAGAAAAGGAGATCCCCGCCTTCGCGGGGATGACATCGGGCGACATTTACAATGCGTTTATTATGCCGTTTTGTGCGGATGATGAAGTGGACTCTATCGCTTCGCTCCAGAGTGACAATTTGTCATATAAGATGCAATTTATCGGACATTGTTCTGGCAATTGGAAAGATCCCGATGCTCGTTCATACCACAAGATAGCGGGCATCCTCCTCGATATGAAATCCGTCATGCGAAACTACGCAAATAATCCTTCCGCGCAAAGCGAACTCGCAGGATTGATCGCATTGTGATTCTAAAATCCAATGCACTCGTCTCATTATGTAAAATTTTGTTACACCCGTTGCGCAAGCGCCAAATGCTAGGCTCGGTCCTATATTTAAAAAGGACGAAAATCACCCCTTCATTAGTCTATT
>LVAE01000072.1 GCA_001603905.1 Fibrobacterales bacterium Fibro_02 | reverse complement strand
CTACCCATTTCTAAAAATAGACTAATGAAGGAGTGATTTTCGTTTCTTTTAAATATAGGACAGAGCCAAATAATTGGCTCTGTCGGGCCAGGCCGTACTTTGGGGTCGAAACTGCGAAAACGCTGCGAAAATGACCCTCTGGCTCTGTTAGGCCAGGCCGTATAGCTGCGAACATGCTGCGGACCGCCGAACGGTCATTTCAGCGTAAAAACATCGGTCATGCAGCCGAAAAACAGTTTTGGAAGGGCTTACGGATTGAGGATTTTTTGCTAGCCGGGCACAAGTGTACAGTTTAGCCCGACAGAGCCAAATAATTTTCTACACGTTTGTGCACTAAATATAAATTGCTATATGGCGGTTGTCAAGAGGTTTTGACAAAAAATTACGCTACGTACAACGTTTTCTGGAAATCGGTGAAGAGTTTCTTCAAATCCTTGCCGGTCACGCCCATTTTATCGCAGGCATCTTTGATGGTGCCGTACTTGAGCTTGACAAGTTCGGGCAACTGGTTCAGCGAAAGTTCATCGACTCCGTTTTCCACATACTGTTGCAAGACGAATTCCATGAAGGGGACTTGCTTTTCGGATATTTCGTTCAGGATTTCTTCGTGCATCAGACGCACTCTTTCGGCGCGCTCCATGGGGCTCTTGTTGTAAGCGATGAGTTCCAGCACGTCGAGCAGGTCGCACTTTTCGTTCTGCGTCAAGGCCTGCACTTGGCGGAGCCTTTCTTTACTGAATCCGTTGTCGCTCAAGTTCTGCAGCAACGCTTCGCGGGTCGTGGGGTCAGACCAGCGGGCTCGCAAATCCTTACTATCCTTGAAGAACTCCGGAATCTTGCCGAAGAGGATTTTGATAAACTGTTCGAGCGTTATGAGTTCGCCATCGAACATGAACTTTTCTTGCCACTGGGCACGCAAACGCAAAACATGCCCGTCAGAAAGTTTAATTTCAACGCAATTTTTTTCTTTCATGTTTGCGTCGCATGTGCACGGAAGATTGCCACAGATTTTGCAAGTTTTCGGTTTGCGTGGCACGCCGCTAGAGCCGTTGCCTCCATCAGGTTTTCCACCATCGGGTGGTTCCGGCGTATCTACAATTGGTTCGCCATCCCACTCGGGGTCGCTAAAGTTCCTGCTTGCACCCACGAAGTCGTAAATCGTGAAGAAATACTTTCCGTCAAAAAGTCTTGTGCCACGACCAATAATCTGCTTGAATTCAATGATATTGTTTACAGGTCGCATCAGTACGATATTGCGGACATTCTTGGCATCTACACCTGTCGAGAGTTTTTGCGATGTCGTGAGAATCGTGGGCAACAGTTTTTCATTATCCTGGAAAGTCTTCAAATCAGCTTCGCCCTTGTCGCCATCGTCACTGGTGACTCGCTTGCAATAATTCACGTTGGGCTTGCGAGAATGCTGATTGATGAGGTCTCGCAGAATGGCCGCGTGGGCCTGCGTCGCACCGAACACAATCGTCTTTTCGTCGGGGTCAATCTGCTTCAGGAATTCTTCTACCCTAAACTCATCGCGTTCTCGAATCTTGATGTTGCCGTGATAGAAGTCCGCTTCTGTATAAATCTTATTAGGATCCACTTCACCACTTTCAACTTCATCATCCGATTCATAAACATAATTATCAATAGTACTTGTCGATATACGCACGCGGTAAGGCGTCAAGAAGCCATCTTCGATTCCCTGCTTCAACGAATACACATAGACAGGCTTTCCGAAATACTCGTAGGTGTTGGCATTTTCATTTTTCTTGGGTGTTGCCGTCAGGCCCAAGTGATACGCCCGCTGGAAATAATCAAGAATATCACGCCAGCGGCTTTCGTCATTGGCGGCACCGCGATGGCATTCATCGATGATGACAAGGTCAAAGAAGTCTTCGGGGTAATTTTCATAAACGAATTTTCCATTCAATGAGGTCATCATCGTCTGGAAAATGCTGAAATAGATGCTCGGGCCCTTGGGCACGCCTTTTGATTTGGCGATAGATTCCGACGTAATGCGACACATGGCATTTTCGTCAAATTGCCCGAAATCATTGAGAGCCTGATTCGAGAGAATATTGCGGTCGGCAAGGAACAAGATGCGCGGCAAGCGTTCCGTTCCATCGACATTCCAATGCACCTTGAAAATTTTCCAGCAGATTTGGAAAGCGATGTAGGTTTTGCCCGTTCCCGTTGCAAGCGTGAGCAAGACGCGGTCTTGCTTTCGAGAGATGGCTTCCATGACGTTATTGACGGCGATTTCCTGATAGTAGCGCGGAGACTTGCCGCCATCCCTGTTGAACGGAACGGCATTCAGTTTGTCGCGGAGCGGATTGTTTTCAGGATAAAGCCGATTCCAAAGTTCCTGCGGTGTCGGGAATGCATCGACAAAGCCTTCCTCACCCGTCTGCATGTCGATTGCCCAGATTTTATCGCCGTTGCAAGAATACGTGAAGCGGATGTTCATGCGTTCCGCATATTCCTTGGCCTGCGGCACGCCCTCACTTACATCAAGTTCGTCCTTTTTCGCCTCGACGATGGCAATCTTGATGCCCCTGTAAACCAGAAGGTAGTCGATTTTCTTGGGGTTGCGTTCGGCATGGCCGATTCGCCCCGGCGCGATTTCGTAAGCGGACTGCTCCGTATAAATGGCGCTGTCCGGCGTCACTTCCCACAAGGCTTCTTTCAACTTGGGGTCAATCTTCTTTCTTCTGGTATCGGACTCGTTCATACTTGCTGTCATTCCCGGCTTGACCGGGAATCTCCTTCAAAAGTTTTCTTCAAGATGGATTTTTTGAGTTCGTCGCAGTTGGCGATAATTTGCTTGTAGTTTACTTCGAGGTGTTTGACGTTCTCGGAGAGTTTGTCTAGGCGGGCGACGATTTCTTTCTGGACGGAAAGAGGCGGGAGCGCAAATGGAATAAGTTTCAGCTCTTTTACTGCAGCAACATTTTTTATAGCAACTCCTTGTGCATTTTTTAACAGGCTATCAACAAACGAAGAATTCATCATATAATATTTTGCATAGGTAGAGATTATCCCTTTCTGAGGACTCATCTTTAATAACGCCTGGTTAATAATTCCTACCGACGATTCAGGCGGCACAATCGCAACTTTTCCCATTGTGCCAGAACAGCTCATAATAAAATCACCTGGTTCAACACGAAATCTTGACATTTCTTCAAATTTCTTGTCATCTATGAAATACCTAAACTCAAATTTGGAATAAATCGCATTCTGTTGTTCATAGACAGGATGCCCCTCTTTTTTAAAACACTCTTTCTTTAGCGAACCACCAAAGGGACCCCTCACCATTTTAAATAAATCACCAAGTTTTTTCCATTCCCAGCCGGAGGGCAATTCTGCACTGGATTCTTCGCTACGCTCAGAATGACGTGATAGTGGGTTCAGTTCTTTTTCAAGGGTGGTTTCGAATAGTTCTTTGGCGTTTTTGAGGTTGGTTTCGGCGTTTGTTTTGAGCGTGTCTATTTTCGAGAATTCTTCGTCAAGAAATTTGACTATGCGTTTCTGCTCTGAAAGAGGTGGAATGGGAATGTTCAATTCCTTAAAAGCCTCTACATTCAAATTTCTTTGTGCAGTGCCTCTGCCAAGAGCATAAATATCGTCGTTTATGCCTAAAATTATTGAATTCAAATATTGTTCACTTAAGACCGACAAATCTTTTGATTTTAAAGAAAGTCCGCTATCATTAAGAAAAAACTTTCCTTTTACAATTCGAGTACATTGCGGAGACATTGCAAATCTTGAAACGATAAGACAATCTTCTCGATTAAATGAATCCATTTTAAAAGTAGCACCGCCACCACCATACACAGGATATATGGAACCGCCATCCTTTTTTCTTACAACTCTTGTACCAAATTCTATTTCACAAACATCTTTCAGTTTCTTCCATTCCCATTTGCTCATAACATTCTCCGGTTGCCTAGACCCATTCGACTTTCCCTATCGCTACGCTCCAGGGTCCGCTCAGGGTGACACTTTGTTTAACGCTTTGGATTCTATCGCTACGCTCCAGAATGACAAAGTTCTCATATCGACAATTTGGCGAGGATTTTCCTATTCTCTTCGTCTAAACTCTGCATTTCCTTGATGATGGATTTGGCGTCGCGGAGTTCGACTTCGGTTTTCTTGTTGGGATTTTTCACCGAGAGGTCGTATGTTTCGGGGTTCAAATCCTTGACGTTTATGGTCCACGATTTTTCGCTGTCGGTCTTTTTCTTCTGCAACTTCACGAATTCTGCAAGGTCGTCTTCGGTGAGCGGGTTTGTCTTGCCCAGATTGCGGCCAAAGTCCGGCTGGTAGTACCAGATTTTTTCGGTGGGGCGACCCTTTTCGAAGAAGAGCACCACGGTCTTTACGCCTGCGCCTGTAAACACGCCGCTTGGCAAATCGAGAATCGTGTGCAGGTCGCAATTTTCCAAGAGTTCCTTGCGCAACATGACCGACGCGTTGTCGGTGTTCGAAAGGAAGGTGTTCTTGATGACGATGCCCGCGCGGCCGCCCGCCTTGAGCAGCTTGACAAAATACTGCATAAAGAGGTAGGCAGTTTCGCTCGTCTTGATGGGGAAATTCTGCTGGACCTCGGCGCGTTCCTTGCCACCGAAGGGCGGGTTCGCGATAATGACGTCCTTACGCATTTTCTGTTCCACGTTCGCCATGTTTTCGGACAAGGTATTTGTGTGCAAAATGTTCGGGGCGTTCACGCCGTGCAAAATCATGTTCATGATGCCGATGATGTAGGCAAGGCCCTTTTTCTCTTGTCCGTAGAAGGTTTTCTTCTGCAAAGTTTCCCTGTCGGCAACGCTCTTGACTTTCTGCTTCATGTAGGCGTAGGCTTCGCAAAGGAACCCAGCACTTCCGCAAGCCGGGTCTAGCACGGTCTCGCCGATTTTCGGGTCGATGATGCGGACGATGGTGCGGATAAGCGGACGCGGCGTGTAGTATTCGCCGCCGTTACGGCCTGCGTTACCCATCCTGCGGATTTTGTCTTCGTACAAGTGGCTCATCTCGTGCTTGTCTTCGCTGCTCTGGAAACTCAGCGCGTCGGCATACCACAAGATTTCGCGGAGGTTGTAGCCGCTCGTTATTTTGTTGCGGAGTTCACCGAAGATTTCGCCAATCTTGTACTCCAGCGATTGCGGCGTGGTGGCGGTTTCCTTAAACTTTTTGAGGTAAGGGAACAGCTTGTTGTTCACGAAGTCCGTGAGGTCATCGCCGGTGAGCGCCTTGGCGTGGTCGGGTTCGCCGTTCTTGGTCTTCGGGGCGGCCCAGGTATTCCAACGGAACTTTTTATCGATAATTCGCTCGTAGGTTTCGCCTCTGAGTTCGGCTTCTTCTTCACGCTCGGCTTCGAGGTTGTCCAGATACTTGAGGAACAGGACCCACGAGGTCTGCTCCACGTAATCCAGTTCGTTGCTGCAACCACCCTCTTTCCAGAGGATGTCATCGATATTGTTAAAAGTCTGCTCAAACATAAGGGCCTCATTTGCTAGCCCTTATACTGGTGCATTCAATACCAAACAAAAAAGGCGTGGCGTCGAATGCACTTACCACGACTGAGGTTCTGGTAAACCTATACTAGCATAAGCACAAACGACCCACGCACAGGGTGCGTGAGTGTCTGCCTTATTCTCGCTAGTTTTTTGAAATTTACCAGATTTCAGTCGTGAGAATAAGAGCAATAACTCAAATTTCTATGCGCCCCAAACCGCGAGGAATGGGGCTATGTCATGGGGAAATAGTAGTAAAAAAGTGACTGGATTCTTACCCAAAGGGCATAACTCAACCTCAAAACTAAGGTTTTGGGTTTCGTATATCGACATCGCCTTGCGGCTACGCTCAGAATGACGATAAAAGGGGAATGCCCCGTCAAGCGGGGCATGACATTAGGGCGGGTGGACGGGACAAGCCGGGGCGTTGCGGGGCGGCGTCTGAGCGCCCGCAGAGGGGGTAGCGGCCCTTCGGCAGGCTCAGGGACCTTTGTCACTGGGACTGACGATGGAAGCGAGGGGGAGACATCCCCCACCATCAAATCAATCAGTTATTCCTTCCGGGCATTGTTTTTGCAAATTCATACCTGCGGGGCTTGAATTTTATTAGTTTTCGGGTATGGAACTTCGAGTTTTACGGTATTTTCTGGAGGCGGCGCGGTTGGGGAATGTCTCGCGCGCGGCGGATAATCTTTGCGTGACGCAGCCGACGGTGAGTCGCCAGCTCAAGGAGTTGGAGGAGGAGCTGGGCGAGAAGCTTTTCGAGCGCACGAACTACGCGATTCGTCTGACGCCTGCGGGGGAACTCTTGCGGGAGCGTGCGGAGGATATCCTATCGATGGCGGACAGGACGGTGCAGGATTTCAAGTCGCTGAAGGAAGACGAGGTGGTGGGTGAAATCGCCATTGCCTGCGCGGAATCGCGGAACGTGAATTTTCTTTCGAAGTGCATCGCGATTCTCCGGGACGACTATCCGAAGATTAAGTACAACTTATATTCGGGCGACAGCGAGCGCGCCCTGGAAAAGCTGGACAAGGGCATTTTTGATTTCGCGGTGGTTGTAGATAACGTTGATTTGGAAAAGTACAACTGCCTTGCGGTGCGTTCGGTGGACCGCTGGGGCGTGGTGATGCGTCGCGACGACCCTTTGGCCAAGCGGGATTTCATCGAGCCGAAGGACTTGCTCGACAAGCCGCTGTTGGCGTCGCGCCAGGCGATGGTGGCGGATTTGCCGAAATGGTTCGGTGACGATATCGCGAAGCTGAACGTAATCGTGGGGCTGGATCTTTCGTACAACGGTTCGGTGCTTGCCAAAGAGGGCACGGGCTACTTGCTCACTTTCGACGGCCTGGTGGATACGAGCCGCAGTTCGCGCCTGTGTTTCAGGCCGCTCATGCCCGAGCTTACCACCAACATGTACATCATTTGGCGGCGGGGCCAGCAGTTCACGCGGGCGGGCGAACTTTTCCTCGATACGCTCCGGCACGTGCTGGGGGAATAAAAAGAAATTAGAGGATTATTCTCATGATTAAAATTGAAGGATACAGTACAAAGTATATCAACGAGGCGGTTGAAATCTGGAACGATATTGTCGAAGATGGCATCGCGTTTCCGCAAAAGGAATTGCTTGACCCGCAGACGGGCGACGCGTTTTTCAAGTCGCAGTCATTCACGGGCATCGCTGTTGATACGGACTCTGGCGAGGTGGTCGGGCTATACATTCTCCACCCGAATAACGTCGGGCGCTGCGGGCATATTTCGAATGCGAGCTATGCAGTCAAGAAGAACAAGCGCGGTCAGCATATCGGTGAATTTCTCGTGAAGGATTGCCTTGCGAAGGCTAAGGAAATCGGCTTCAGGATTTTGCAGTTCAATGCGGTTGTCGCGACGAACACATCAGCCTTAAAACTGTACAAAAAACTCGGTTTTACGCAGCTCGGCGTGATCCCCAAGGGATTTATGCTCAAAAACGGGAGCTACGAGGACATCATCCCGCACTATATTGAGCTGTAAAACGGTTCGCAATATTCCAACTTGGAATATAGACAATCTCTTTTTTTTGATTTCCCTCACACCATCATGTAAAATTTTATTTTATATTTATGTTATCAGGCCTCAGTCAAGAAGGAGGTTCATCATGTTGAGAGGAATTTTAAAGAAATTAGGTGACTTCTGTTCGCTCAAAGCCCCTCAAGGGACTACCAGCAACAAATGGAAAAGCGGTTTTACCATCGTAGAACTGATGGTAGTGATTATCATAATCAACCTGCTTTCGGGCATTGCGGTGCCACAACTCACCGACTACATTGAAAGAACAAAACAGAAATTGGACTTAATTAAGCTCTATAACCTACGAGACGCCCTAAATAGAGCTTTATACGAAGGCGATGTTCTCAATATAAACGGATCTGCAAAGTGTGACGGTGTAACAAATAACGCAACAAACTTTAGCAAGTGGTTAGCCAGCGATAGCGGTGTAACATTGTTCATTATAGAACTACACAACGAGTGGACCATGCAGGAGTTTAATAAGAGGGTAGCATAAGCTACTATATTCATTGCGCAACCC
>LVAE01000071.1 GCA_001603905.1 Fibrobacterales bacterium Fibro_02 | reverse complement strand
GGTAAACAGCTCGCCTGCCCAGACCTCGTAGCCCATGATGGTATAACTGAAGCCCCTTTGCAATACGGGTCCGAACAAGAAACGGATAAACAGCACAAAGGCCGACATATTGGCCCACAATACCGCCAAGTACGCAAGCGCCGTGGCCCAGGTGCAAAGGAAGGAATGGTCGTAGCCGAAAAGCTGCTTGGTAAAGGAGAATACGCTCCCCGTGCCGGGAATGCGGTTCATCATGATGTGGAAATTGTAGGCGACAACACCCATCAGCACGGCGCCAAGCACAAGGGCGATAACTGTTCCCAGGGGGCCCGCAATCGGCAGGAGCGTTGTCGCGGGCATCACGAATGCACCCCAGCCTACGGCACAACCGAAGGAGAGCGCCCACGCACTCAAAACGGACATTTTTTTGTGTTTTTCAGACAACATAACGCTACACCCTTATCCACTTCTGCAAAATTTTCGCAAGTTCCTTGAAATCTATCGGCTTGGAGATATGGTCGTTCATGCCGACTTCCTTCGCCTTGCGGATATCGTCGGCAAAGGCGTTCGCGGTCATCGCCACGATGGGGATTCTCCTTGCATAGGTCGTCATGGCCCTGATGGCCGCAGTCGCCTGGTAACCGTCCATGTTGGGCATCTGGATATCCATGAACACCAGGTCGAATTCGCCTTCCTTGCTGTTTGCCATCCGTTCTACAGCCGCTTCGCCGTCCACGACCCATTCCACTTCGAGCCCCGTCATCTGCAACACGTTCTTCGCGATTTCCGCATTGACCGGGTGGTCTTCCACCAGCAAGATGCGCTTGCCCTCGAACTTCAAGTCTTCCAGATTCTTGAGCGGGTCTTCCTTGTGGGATTCCGCGTTCTGCACGTCCACAAACTTCAGGTAGATAGTGACGGTAAAGCGAGAGCCCTCTCCGGGCTTGCTTTTCACTTGGATGTCGCCACCCATCATGCGCACCAGGCTCTGCGAGATTGTCATACCGAGCCCCGTTCCCTGTATGGCGGCAGTCTTCTTGTCGTTTGCGCGCGTGAACGGCTCGAACAGGTGCTTCTGGAATTCCTCTGTCATGCCGATGCCGTTGTCTTCAAAGACAAATTCATAGCAGGCTATACCATGGGCGTTGGTAGGCCGTTCCGCCACCGTAAGCGAGATGGTCCCGCCATCGGGTGTATACTTGATAGCATTGCTCATCAAGTTCACGAACACCTGCTGAATGCGGTGACTGTCGCCGATGACATTTTCGTGGATTACATCCGCAATGTTCACCTTCAATTTGTGACGGTGGCTTTCGAGCTGAGCCTTGGTCATGGCAAGCAGCGTGTTCACAAGCTCCGAGAGGTTGAAGTTTTCCTCGTTCAGTTCCACTTTGCCCGACTCAATCTTGTTCATGTCAAGCACCTCGTTGATGAGCGAAAGCAAGTGGCTCGAGGCTTCCGAAATTTTCTTGAGGCAGTCCTCCACACGTTCCCGGTCATCCAGATGGGCGGTCGCGATTGCCGTCATTCCGATAATCCCGTTCATGGGCGTGCGGATATCGTGGCTCATGCTCGAAAGGAAGTCGCTCTTTGCCTTGCTGGAGGCATTCGCCGTGTCAATGGCATCGCGCAGCACCTGCTGTATTTCCTGTTCCTTGCGCACGTCTTCGTCCACGTCCTTGAAACCCGCCACAATACCCGTCTTGCCGTTAGGGAGCTGCACCTGCGCAAACTCGATGCGGTAGTAGCATTCCTTGTCGCCCACGACACGCTTGAACACAACGCCGAAAACCTTCTTGCTGGAGGTGTTCGCGGTAATGTTTTCAAGCGTCAGTTCCTTTCTCAAGCGTTCCCTGTCCGACGGGGCGACAAAGTTGTTGATGTAGTTTGCCTTGGCGTCTTCGTAGGTGAGCTGTTCTAGGGCCTCCTTGGTGGGCCTTGTGTGGATACTGCCTTCGGAAGTGTCGGCACGGAACAGCGAAAAACTCCCGGTCGCAATATCATTGATAAGCCACACGGCATTGTAGGCACGGCTCAACGCGTCAATCACCGCAGTGTATACGGCCTTGTCCGCCTCCATCTGCACGCGCTTTTCGGTAATGTCCGAAATAAACACATAGAACAGCCCGCCATAAACATCAGAGTTCACGTAATGACCGTAGTCATCGAGCCAGCGGATCTTGCCATCCTTACGGACAATGCGGTATTCTACGTAGTCCAAATTACCCTGACTCTTTTCAATCTGGTCCACAATGGAACCAGAAACCTTCTCGTAGTCGTCCGGGCAGAGCATCCCCTTGAAAGTGTAACCCGTGAGTTCCTTGAATTCTTCGAGCGTTTCGCAGCCAAAAATCTTGAACACGGCCTTGTTCGCGTAAAGCAGTTCCTCGTTACCTGTCGCCTTGTAAATAAAAAAGCCGCCCGGCATATCTTCGCCGATTTGCTCAATAACTTGCAATGCCTGCTCGCTCAGGGGAAGGTGACGACCGAACATGGAGACCTCGTAATTTGGTAATTCAGTTTAAAGATATCTAAAAAAAACTCTTTGCTGCGCATGTTGTTACTTTTTTGTTTCTTTTTACATATATTTATCTACGGATACAAGGAATTTTTCAAATGAAAAAACTACGCCAGATCACTACCATCAAAAGACACGTCCTTATCGTAGACGACGAGGTGGTAAACCGAGAAATCCTGGGTAATATCCTTTCCGTGAACTACGACGTCGAATATGCCGACAACGCCAAGGAAGCCCTCGCTGCACTCTCCAGGCAAGACAAGCGGTTCTCGCTTATCCTGCTGGACCTGCTCATGCCCGTGATGGACGGGTTTGAATTCCTGAAAAAAAGAGAAACCACCGAAACACTCAAGCGCATTCCGGTCATCGTGATGACCTCCGAAAAGGAATCCGAAGTCCGCAGTCTCAAACTGGGTGCCGCCGACTTTATCGCGAAGCCCTTCGACATGCCCGAGGTGGTTCTCGCCCGCTGCGAAAGGATTATCGAGCTCTGCGAAGACAGGGATATTATCCGCCAGACGGAACGCGACCATATTTCCGGTCTTTACACCAAGGACTACTTCTTTGAATACATCCGCCAGATCGAACTGTGGAGCGGCTACATCCCCCGCGACGCCATTGTCTTCGACGTCGAGCAGTTCCACCTGGTGAACGAATTCTGCGGAAGGGACTTTGGGGACCACCTGCTTGCAGAAATCGGCAGTGCTCTCCAGAAGGAACTCGCCTCCATGAACGCCATCGCCTGCCGTGCGGATGCAGACACCTTCTACATCTTTGCAACCCACCAGGAAAGCTACGACAACATCCGCAACATCGTCCAAGGAATCCTTACAGAATTCTTCGAGGTAAACCACATTCGCGTACGCTGCGGCCTCTGGGAAAACGTGGACCGCAACGTGGAAATCGAGGCCTGGTTTGACCGCGCAAAAGCCGCCTGCGACAGGAACCGCGGCGATCTAAGCCAGTCGTTCACCCGCTACAACAACGAGATGCATTCCCGCTACATGTTCGAGGAAACACTCATCCGCGACTTGCAAAGTGCCATAGACAACAAGAACCTGGTTGTCTATTACCAGCCCAAGTTTAACATTGAAGGCGACACCCCGCGGCTCACCAGTGCAGAAGCCCTTATCCGCTGGATACATCCGACGCTCGGATTCATTAGCCCGGGCGAATTTATTCCGCTGTTCGAAGGAAACGGACTTATACAAAAAGTAGACAACTTTGTCTGGAATGAAGTGGCAAAGCAAATTCGGAAATGGAAGGACGAATTCGGCGTAACGGTACCCGTTTCCGTGAACGTGTCCCGCATTGACTTCCTGGATCCGGAACTGGAAACGAAGCTCCTGCGGCTCCTCGATGAAAACGGCCTTTCCCCGGAAGAATACATGCTCGAAGTGACCGAGAGCCCTATTGCGAAAACATGGAGCGCCTTATCGAAGTCATCGAGAACCTGCGCAAGAAGGGATTCCGCATCGAGATGGACGATTTCGGCGCCGGATATTCTTCGTTGAACATGATTACGACGCTCCCCATCGACATCCTGAAAATCGACATGTCGTTTGTACGCAACATGGAAAAGGACGAACGCAACCTGAAGCTCGTGGAACTCGTGGCGGGCATTGCAAAATTCCTCAAGATACCTGCCGTGGCAGAAGGCGTGGAAACAGCCTCCCAACTCAAAATACTCAAAGAAATGGGTTGCCAGATTATCCAGGGATACTACTTCTCTAAACCGGTTCCGCCGAAGGACTTTGCGCCCTTCATCGAAAAGGAACTTGAACACCGGAGGGGCGCATGATTACTATCGAAAAACTGAACACTTTTGGAGCAAATACCGCCGAAGGGCTTGCACGCTGTTTCGGAAACGAGGCCCTGTACCTGAAGCTCGTGGCGACCATTCCCGGCGAGGGCAATTTCGACAAACTCAAGGATTCCATTGCCGCGAAAGACCCGAAAACAGCTTTCGAGGCGGCCCATGCGCTAAAGGGTGTTCTCGGAAACCTCTCGCTCACGCCGATTTATACGCCGGTTGTTGAAATCACCGAATTGTTGCGCAGCGAATCCGACATGGATTACAAAAGCCTGCTCGATACCATCCTCGAAAAGAAGGATGAACTCGGCAAACTTTGCGCGGATTAAACTTTTTTTTTTAGATTTTTACTATATTTATGCGTGTATTAACATATTTGCATAGACTTAGGGTGCCGGTTCGCCCGCCCACGGAGAAATTATGAAGATTGTAGACATTCTGAAGCAAGACAAGATGAGCCTTTCGTTCGAAGTTTTCCCGCCTAAAAAAGAGACAAGCTTCGATAACGTAAAGGCCGCCACCGAATCGATTGCAGCTCTCGGTCCCGCCTTTATGAGCGTGACTTACGGTGCCGGTGGCGGCGTGAGCCAGTACACGCTCCAGATTGCAAAGAACCTCAAGGAAAAGTTCGGCATCCCGATGCTCGCCCACCTCACCTGCGTTTCCAGCAGCAAGGAAACCATCCGCCAGCGCATCGAAGATATGAGGGCCGCAGGCATCAAGAACGTGATGGCGCTCCGTGGCGACCTCACGCCGGAACTGATCGCAAATGGTCGCGACAACTGCGACTACCACTACGCCGTGGAACTCATCCGTGAGCTCAAGGCCGCAGACGCAGACTTCTGCATCGGAGCCGCCTGCTACCCCGAGAAGCACCCCGAAAGCGCAAACCAGGCTGACGACATCAAGCACCTCAAGGAAAAGGTGGACGCAGGTGCGGACTTCCTCACCACGCAGATGGTCTTCGACAACAACCTATTCTTCAACTTCCTGTACAAGCTCCGCGACGCAGGCGTCAACTGTCCGGTACTCCCTGGCATTATGCCGATTACGAACGCAAACCAGGTGGAACGCGCCATCAAGCTTTCTGGCTCCTTTATGCCGCAGCGATTCAAGTCTCTCGTGGACAAGTTCGGCAGCGACCCCGACGCCATGAAGCAGGCCGGCATCATCTACGCGACCGACCAGATTATCGACCTGTATGCGAACGGCATCACGAACGTGCATGTGTACTCGATGAACAAGCCCGACGTGGCCGAAGGAATCCTCAAGAACGTCTCCGCGATTCTCGGCAAGAACTTCGCCTAAAACGCGCCCTATTCCAATTTGGAATAATCTCTTATAAAACGGACCGACACACTCTGTCGGCCCTTTTTTCTTCGAAAAATCAAAAAAAAGACAAAAACGTGACACTTTTTCTGGAAATCTTTATATATATTGGTGTTGTGGTGTGAAATGCACCAAAGGTTTTATTTTTTAAAAGGATCATTATGCTCTCTTACGCTGAAGCTTATAAAATCGCCGCCGAAGTCCACAAGAACCAGACTGACAAGGCCGGCGGTCCGTATATCGATTTCCTCCAGAACGTCGCCGACTACCTCAAGAACAAGGGTGAATCCGAAGAAGTCCAGACCCTCGCCATTTTGCAGGACCTGATTACCGATTCTACCAAGAAGACCCCAGAAGAAGTGATTGCCATGGGCGTTCCGGCCGACATGGTCGAAAAGATCCAGAAGATGACTTACCACAAGAACCAGGGCTGGATCGACGAATACAGCTGCAAGCTTATGGCCGAAGGCGTCCCCGCCGAAGAAGCTAACTACGAAGCCCGCGAAAAGGAATTCGTAAATTTCATGGGCACCCTCAAGAACGATCCGCTGATGGCCAAGGCCAAGAGCGCCATTCTGAACGTTCTTTTGGAAGACAAGTACATCAAGCGCCAGGAACGCCGCGAACTCAAGACCAAGTTCCGCCTCAAGAAGTACCAAGCCGCTATCGAAGCCCTCGGCGTGTAATTTACAGTGTCATCCAGGCCCTTCGACACGCTCAGGGTAAACTCCGTCGAAGGATCTCAATCCATTCTGACAAGCCCCGTCCAAACGGGGCTTTTTCTATACCCTCCCATCAAATTTTTTTATTGCTTCTGATGTAGCCGAACGGGGCGTATTTTGCTATTTTTACGCGCGTAATTTAAGAGTCCCGTAAACCATGCGGGGCAAAACAAAAAGGAACACAACCATGGCAAATAAAGTCTATAACT
>LVAE01000009.1 GCA_001603905.1 Fibrobacterales bacterium Fibro_02 | reverse complement strand
TATCTCCTGACCTTCGTTTTTGCAGTGGCATTGAACTTCGCCTTGCCGCGTCTTGGCGATAATAACCCGGTCGACATTATCATGGGTCAGGCCGGTAAGGGTCTTTCTCCGACTGAAGCTCAGAAGAAGAAGGCCGAACTCCTGGTGTCCTTCGGCATGGCCGAACTCGATGACGAGGGTAAGGTCATTTACGAACCGGAAGTCGATGAAAACGGCAACATGAAGACCGTGAAAGTCCCGAAGGTCGTAAACGGCGCACCGGTGTTGGTGACTGTGAAGGATGTCAACGAAGATGGCACCCCGAAGATGATCGAACGCCAGAAGGTTGACGCCGATGGCAAGCCGGTCTTCGAAGAAAAGCCCGTGGTTGATGCCAAGGGCAAGCCCGTGATGGAAAAGAAGGGCAAGAAGAAGGTCCAGAAGATCGAACAGGTCGCTGTCATGGAACAGGTCCAGGCTGAACGTCAGGACACGGTCATGGTTGATTCTGTGCTGCGCAAGACCGATCCGAAGCTCTCTTCTGCTTTCTCTCAGTTCCTTCGCTACATCGGCAACGTGTTCAAGGGTGACCTCGGTCTCTCTTACCAGAACAACGAACCGGTGACCAACGTGATCAAGAAGTCCCTCCCGTGGACGCTCCTTATCCAGGCCCCGACCATCTTGCTCGGCTGGATTATCGGTAACCTGCTCGGAGCTTTCGCTGCCTACAAGCGCGGCATCTTCGACAAGGTGTTCTTCCCCTGCGCCATGTTCCTGAACGGTGTGCCGTACTTCGTGTTCGGTATGCTCTTGGTGGCTCTCTTCTCCATTACTCTCGGCTGGTTCCCGGCTATGGGTGCTTACAGCTCCGACATTCCGGAACTCACCTTCTCCTGGACCTGCATCAAGAGCGTCGCTTGGTACTACATCCTCCCGTTCTTCAGCTGCTTCCCGATTCTTCTTTCGGGTCAGGCAACGGGTATGCGCTCCATGTCCATTTATGAACTCGGTACCGACTACATGAAGTACGCCAAGTGGCTCGGTCTTCGCGAAGGCAAGATTATTAGCTACGTGTTCCGTAACGCCATGCTTCCGCAGCTCACCGGTCTTGCCCAGTCCTTGGGTGCCATGGTGGGTGGCGCACTCATTACCGAAATGATCTTCTCTTATCCGGGCCTCGGTATGGCAATGCTCAACGCCATCCAGAAGAACGACTACGCTACCATCCAGGGTTGCACCTTGATGATCTCTACCTGCGTGCTCGTTGCTAACTTCGCCGTCGACGTGCTTATCGCCGTGTTCGACCCGCGTGTTAAGGCCGGTCTCCAAATGGGAGGTAAGTAATTATGATTAAGCTTCTTAGAAACCTTCTCAAGTCCCCGATGTTCGTCATCGGTATCTCGATCTTCGTGCTCACGCTCCTGATCGCGCTCTTTGGACCTCTCTTCTACAACGTCGATACTCACGCCCGTGACATCCTCGCTGGCCCGTATGCAGGTTCTTCTTCTGAACACCTGCTCGGTACCGACCACCTCGGTCGTGACTATGTGTCCCTGTTGATCGCTGGCCTCCGCAGCTCCCTCTATGTGGGTTTCGTGGCCGGTATCATCGCGACGACGATCGGTGTGCTTATCGGTCTGTTCGGCGGTTTCCGCGGCGGCTGGATTGACGAAGTGCTGAACATGTTCACGAACCTCTTCATCGTGATTCCGCAGTTCGTTATCCTCGTGCTCATCAGCTCTGCCGTGAAGGATGGCCGTTCCCTCACCTTGATCGGCCTCATCATCGGTCTTACCGCTTGGAGCTGGTCTGCCCGTGCCGTGCGTGCCCAGGCTTCTTCTCTCCGTAGCCGCGACCACATCGCCCTTGCCCGCATTAACGGTGCATCGACCCTTACGATCGTGATCAAGCACGTGCTTCCGTACTTGCTCTCTTACGTGTTCATGGTGTTCATCATGCAGGTGGGTTCGGGTATTCTTTCCGAAGCTTCCATCTCCATGATTGGCCTTGGCCCTGTCGATACGACTAGCCTCGGCATCATCCTGAACCAGGCGAAGGACAACGGCGCTCTGGCCGACTCCATCTGGATTGCCTTCATTCCGGCGACCCTCGTGGTGACCCTTACGGTGTTTGCCCTTTACCTCATCAACACGTCTATGGAAGGCGTCTTCAACCCGCGTCTGCGCAAATAAGAGGTAACGAAATGTCTGAAAATGTATTTGAAGTAGAAAATCTCGGCCTCTATTACCTTGGCCGTTTCGGCGACAAGACTCATGCCGTGACGGATGTGTCCTTCTCCATGAAGCAGGGCGAAATCCTCGGTATCGCAGGTGAATCCGGTTGCGGTAAGTCCACTCTGGTGTCCGGCCTTATGGGCATGTGCATCCCGCCGCTCTACCCCGAAAAGGGTGACGTGCGCGTTCGCGTGGGTGACCATATGGAATCCCTGATGCACCGCAAGCTCGAAGACGTGCGTGCCAACGTGCTCGCCCAGCAGGTCTCCATGATTCCGCAGGGTGCGTTCAACGCCCTGAACCCGGTTCGCAAGATCAAGGATATCGCCGCCGACGTGATTGCTGCTCACCAGCAGCCGGGCAAGAAGCTCGACCACAAGGAAATCTACGACCGCCTTTGCGAACGTTTCGACCTGTTCGGAATGGACACCAAGCGCGTGCTGAACTCCTATCCGATTCAGCTCACCGCCGGTGAACGCCAGCGTTCCGTGATCGGCATTTCCACCTTGCTCAACCCGCAGATGGTGATCGCCGACGAACCGACTTCCGCTCTGGACGTGTCTACCCAGAAGGAAGTGATCAAGATGATTTTCGATCTTCTTGACAAGGGCATCTTCTCCACGATGATCTTCATTACCCACGAACTTCCGCTCCTGTACCACGTGGCCGACAATATCGCCATCATGTACGCCGGCGAAATCGTGGAATACGGTACGGCTGACCAGGTCGTTAAGGACCCGCGTCACCCCTACACGCAGGCTCTGATGGGCGCTATGCTTTCTACCGAAGCTTCCCAGCGTACCCGTCATCCGGTGGCTATCGAAGGTGCTCCTCCGAGCCTCAAGAACAAGATCGTGGGTTGCCGCTTTGCACCCCGTTGCAAGAAGGCATGCCCCGACTGCAAGAAGAATACCCAGAACATCCGCATTGTAGGCGACCGTCAAGTGAGGTGCGATTATGCTGTCTGATAAACCCGTTGTATTTTCCGCTAAGCGCATCAGCAAGGACTTTGGTGCCGGTAAGACCCTGAAGACCGCCGTGAAGGATGTGTCCTTCGACATCTATGACGAAGAGTTCATCTCCATCGTGGGTGGTTCGGGTTGCGGCAAGTCCGTGCTCGCCAAGATCATGCTCGGTCTTTATAAGCCGACTCGCGGCCAGTTCCTGTATCGCGACAAGCCCATCAAGAACCTGAAGGCTCACTGGAACGAAGTGCAGTCCGTGTTCCAGGACCCGTTCGGCTGCTTCAACCAGTTCTTTACCATCCGTAGCCAGCTGGAAGACGCCATGAACATCCTCAAGGACAAGCCCTCCAAGGAAGAAGTCCGCCGCCGCGTGGATGAAGGCCTGATGGCTGTGAACGTGAAGCCCGAAGATATCGAAGGCAAGTACCCGTTCGAGCTTTCCGGCGGTCAGATGCAGCGTATGCTTTTGGCCCGTATCTTCGCGCTCCGTCCGAAGGTGTTGATCGCTGACGAAGCTACCTCCATGGTGGACGCCTGTGTGCGTGCAAACATCCTCGATTACCTCCGCAAGTTGAAAGACGAGCTGAAGATGACCGTGGTGTTCGTGACTCACGATATCGGTCTTGCAAACTACGTTTCTGACCGTATCTTCATCATGCACGACGGTAAGATCGTGAACCAGGGTACTCCTGCCGAAGTGCTCGACAACACGACCGAACCGCACACGCTCAAGCTGCTCGACGATATCCCGGAAGTCCACAAGACCGAATGGATCAAGAACAGCCATCGTAGCAAGAAAGGCTAACAATCCTGTTTTCTACTGAAAACAGAAAATCACCCCCTGGAATATTCATTCCGGGGGTTTTTTAGGTATATTCTAGGTATGAATTTCTCTAAAAGTGCGTTTTTAGCCGGTGCAGCTTCTGTAGCTGTGTCATTTTCGTCTGCTTTTGCAGGCCCCCTTGTAAACCAGCTGGGTTTTGCTCCCGATGCAGAAAAGATTGTCGTTTACCCCGGTAGTGACGCCAACGGTCTCGAAGTTCGCGACTTGAACGGCAAGACGGTACTGAAACTTGATGCGCCGATGGTCTACGACTGGGATTACAGTGGCGAAGAAGTGCAGACTTTCGATATTTCTGCGTTGAAGGCTCCGGGAACGTATCGCCTGTTCCGTGGCGGCGAATACGTGGGTACCCCGATCGTGGTCGGCAAGAACGTCTACGACGACCTGGTAAAGGCTGCCCTCAAGTGGTTCTATTACCAGCGTTCAAGTATGGCGCTGGATCCGCAGTATGCCGGCAAGTGGGCCCGTGCCGCTGGCCATAAGGACGACAAGGTTATCATTTACGGTTCCGACAAGGTGACCGGAGGCAAGGGTGCCGGCAAGACGATCAAGTCGACACGTGGCTGGTACGATGCGGGCGACTACGGCAAGTATATCGTGAACTCTGGCATCACCGTGTTTACGCTGCTGCAGGCCTACGAGAATTTCCCGAAGTACCTGGATTCGCTGACCTGGAACATTCCGCGTGAATTTGCGAAGTATCCCGAGATCCTCGAAGAAGTGCGCTACAACCTGGACTGGATGCTTACCATGCAGGACAAGGACGGCGGCGTTTACCACAAGGTGACGACACTCAAGTTTGGCGGTAGCGTGATGCCCGAAAAGGACGATGCCCCGCGTTACGCGATTCTCAAGAACGTGACGGCGACGCTTGACTTTGCGGCGGTGATGGCGCAGGCGAGCGTGGTGTATCGTAACGTGGACAAGGCTTATGCCGACAAGGTGCTCAAGGCGGCCGAGAAGGCCTATGCCTGGGCGAAGAAGAACCCGAAGGCTTTCTACAAGCAGCCCGCCGACGTGCAGACGGGCAACTACATGCATGATGGCGAAGATGGTAAAGATGAATTCCGCTGGGCCGCAGCCGAACTTTACCGTGCGACCAAGAAGAAAAATTACCAGGATGACCTGAAGGCGAATCTCTTTACGCCCGATGGCGCCTGGTGGGGCAACGTGAACATGCTCGCCGCTTTCCGCGTGGCGCTGGACTCCGCCGATTTCGACAAGGACCTGGTGGCCGCCGCGAAGAAGGTCGTGCTGGACGAGGCGAACAACCTCCGTGCCGTGGGCGATACAAGTGGTTACCGCCTGCCCGCTTTCCCGTGGAGCTGGAACTGGGGCAGCAATAGCGCCATGGCCAACAACGGGATGGTGCTGGTGCATGCCTACCTGCTCACCGGCGACAGGAGCTACGTGGATGGTGCCCAGCAGTGTCTCGACTACCTGCTCGGCAAGAACCCGATGGACATTACCTACGTGACCGGTTTCGGTTACCGTAGTCCGCGCAATCCGCACCACCGTCCGAGCGAATCGGACATGGTCGATGATCCGGTGCCGGGAATGCTCGTGGGTGGCCCGCACTTGGGCAAGCAGGACATCAACCTGGACGGCAAGGAACATTGGAAGTGCCCGAACTATGCCGCTGCCGACAAGCCGGCTCTTGCCTACCTTGACAACCGTTGCAGCTATGCCACGAACGAAGTGGCGATTAACTGGAACGCCCCTCTCGCTTACCTCGCCGCTGCCCTGGAAGCGATTTACAGCAAGTAGCGGATATTCGCTTTTATGATTTGTCACGGGTTCGGTGAAAAGCCGGATCCGTTTTTTATTGTATATTTTATTTGAAATTCAAAATGGTGGAGAACATGAAAAAATTATACCTTCTTGGACTTGCGGCCTTGCTGTTTGCCGGATGTAGCGATAATGGTTCCGATGCCGAAGATGTTTTCGGTCCCGGCAAGAAAAAGGGAAAGACCGTTATCGTATCGGGGGTGGTGCAGCGCGGGTTCGGTGAGACGACTGCGAACGATTCCATCCAGTTGGGGAGCCGTCTGGCGCCGGAATATTGGATTGGCGAATGGGGCGAATCCGTAGGTATCGATAGTACCGGTAACTTCAGTGCGAGCGTGGTCGGACTCAAGATCAATTATGCCGAACTTTATTCCCCTTCCAATATACCCCTGTCGGCGGCGCTCGATGTTTCGAAGTCGGATACGGCCAACGTGAATTACCTGACCAGCCTGATTACCGAATCGGTATGGCATTACATGGAACAGGGCATGGCTTATGAGGAAGCCTGGTCCAAGGCGGCGAAATCCCTCCTGAAAAATCTTCACATGCCCGAGAATTTGACGGACTTTACCCATTATTCCCTGTATGGCGAAAGCGAAGGCGATGCGATGCTTGCGGCGCTTTCTATCGTGATTGAAAGAAGCGTGATGAGCGGGGCTTGGCGGGTTTTTGAAATGGATACGGCGACGGGCCTTTTCCGCGAGGAGGAGGCTTTTAAGAAAATTTCGGCGAACGTGGCGGGGCTCGTGTATGGCGACAAGCTGGATTCCCTGCGCAAGGCTGTCGAGGCGAAGTCGCCTACGGGGAAAGTGACGAATTACGAAAAGTACCTGAGCGAGATCTTTGCCGACGGTGAAGGTTATGACCGCTGCACGGCAGAAAATCAGGGCAAGCTGATTGGTTACGAAGATTACTACTACGCATCGATTGTCTGCGACAAGTCCGTATGGCGCAAGGCTCATTTGGGAGATTTTATCGGGCCCAAGTACAACCCGGATCTTACTTACGGAATGTATATAGACGATCGTGACCACCATGTTTATATG
Source organism: Fibrobacterales bacterium Fibro_02 (assembly GCA_001603905.1). Classification (GTDB taxonomy): domain Bacteria; phylum Fibrobacterota; class Fibrobacteria; order Fibrobacterales; family Fibrobacteraceae; genus Fibrobacter. Next base: position 35,407 of record LVAE01000009.1, on the reverse strand, counting down.
ACCATCAATATCGGCGGAAAGCTGTGGATGGCGGACAACCTGAACTATGCGGACAGCTCCGCTACTCCGAACCTTGCGGGACAGAGCTGGTGCTACGACAACGATTCGACGAATTGCAACGTGTTTGGCCGTATGTACACTTGGAGTGCCGCGATGGATCTCCCGTCGGCGTTCCTGGATTCTTCTTATGACGAAGAAGAGGGATTCCACCAGGGCATTTGTCCTGAAGGCTGGCATATTCCCACGGACGAGGAGCTGAATTCTGTGACATTCGAGGGTTCGCCCCTGTCCGCCTTTATGACGGGCTCCGATAACGCGAGCGGCTTTTCGGTCATTCCTGGTGGCGCTGCGTATGCGGAAACGGAATACGGGGACTCGGATGAATATACCGGCGTAATGCATTTTGAGGCTATGGAGTCGTATACGAATATATGGATCCGCAATGAATACAATTCGCGAAATGCGGAGGCTTGGTATTACCGGTACTCGATGGAAGGCGGGAGAGCTCAGGCGTATTCCGAATTGAACGACAAGCATCACGGCTTTTACGTGCGCTGCCTCAAGGATTACTAACGGAAGGTTGTCTTGTTGAAGTTTGCTGCAAAGATTGTCGCCCTGTTCGCGCTGTGTGCCTTGTTCGGGTGCGCGGGGAACATGCCTGCGGTGGAACCCGTCGCGAAGTCTGCTGACGGGGTTTCGGCGGAGGCTCCGCGTGACAGTTTGCGTGCGAAATTTCAGCTGACGATTGTGCAGGACAGCTCGACGCAGGAATTCGACGCGGTCCTCTTCTCGGTGCCGGGAAAGCGCTACCGTATGGAACTCACGGGACCGCTCGGTATCGGTGTCGCCTCGCTTCTGTGGCTGCAGGAAGGCTGGCAGATGACCTTCCCGACGGAAAAGCTCTATATGGATGGCGTGGGCTACATGGTGGGGCTTCTGAACAGCGATGCGCTCCCGATGGTGCATATCCACCAGGTGGCCGATATTTTTGACGGTCGCTTGCTCCCCGAAGGCTATGAAGAAATTGAGCCGCCGGAAGATTCGACCCGCATCGAGGGGGTTGTCTATGCCCGAGAAAGGACGGGACGCAGGTTCTCCTTTGCCCGCGAGTCTGTGGAGGGCGCCTTGGAAAAGTCGCATGTCGTATGGCTTTCGCGCATGGGGGTCGGTGGCAAGATCGAGACAATCCGTTTCTATGATTTCAAGGAATTCGAGGGCGTGGAGACTCCGTCTAGAATCGTATTCGAGCTCGACGGGGCAAAGTTCCTCGAAATTCGCATCAAGAAGATTGCCCGCAATAAGTCGTTCAGCTCGGGGACCTGGCGCCTGAACATTCCCAGGAGCTTCAAGAAAGTCGGGGAATGACTATTCCAAGGCCTGCCGACGGCCTACTTTCTAGTCCCTACTTTTGTAAATTGTGGATATGAAGTTAAATGCTAAGATCTTTGCATTGGTTTTTGGGCTATTCTCTTTTGTGCCGGCGCTTGCGGCGGACACGTTGCAGGTGTATGCGATCCGCGTGCAGTTTGCGGAAGAAACCCCTAACGACAACAGCCTCACGACCGGAACGGGCCTTTTCGATTCCGACAAGGGGAAGAAGGGCGACTACAAGCTGGACCCTTCGGGACGTCGCAACAGCGTGCCCTACTGGAAGAAGCATTTCGATTTTGCGAACGCCTACTTCAACAAGGCGAGTAACGGCAATGTGGTGATTGATGCGCATATTTTCCCCACGACATCGAGTGCTTACAAGCTGAAGAAGCAGATTATCGACTATAACCGTACGAGCAAGATGAAGGGCGAGAAGACGGCCGAGTTTGACGAGGCCCGCAGTCGCGATTATCTGCAGTTCGTTTACGATGCCGTGATGGCGGCGCACGAGTCGGGCGATTCCCCGTTCAGCGAACCGCTGTCGAATAACCCGAATACGAAACGCGTCTACATGATTATCCACGCGGGTGCAAGCCGCTTGCTGGATGGCGGCAGCATGGGCACGCGCGGTGCCGATACGCCGGGCGACTTTATGGATTTCTATATCAGCCGAAACGACTGGCAGTACCTGGACAAGTCGCTGGAAGGGGCCGCGCTCCTGAAGGTGAGCGAGGATTCCTCGGTGGTCGATGGCCTGGTGCTGAAGGATGCCTCTATCGATACGTTGCGTTCGATCATGGTGACGAGCGAGACCTTCTCGCAGGATGGACTCAACTGGGGCGTGAACGGAAACATCGTGAACCAGATTGCGCATGAGCTCGGGCTCCCGAACACCTACGACGTGGTGAAGGGAATTAGCCGCCTGGGCTATTACGACCTGATGGACTTTGCGGGCTACAATGCGGGCAATGGTTTCTTGCCCTCGCTGCCGGCGGCATGGGAACGCGCCTATATGGGTTGGACGCAGGTGAAGGAAGTGCGCCCCGTGGCAGGGAAGCCCGTGACGGTGGATATTGCCGCGGCGGGAACGGGCAAGGGCACCGAGATTGTGAAGGTGCCTTTGAGCGCGAGCGAATACCTGCTGATTGAAAACCGCCAGCGCAGCTGGGACAAGGACGGCCTGGTGAGTGTGACACTCGGTGACGACGACGAAAGTTCCGACACGATTGTCAAGACGGTGCCGGTGGACAGCCTGAATCTGGTTTTCGAGGACAGCGTCTGCGTCAAGGGTAAGTGCAAGAAGAACACCAAGAAGGCGAGCGGTATTATTCTGGATGTGAGCAGCTACGACGCGGGACTGCCTGCGAGCGGTATCGTGGTGTGGCGCGTGAACGACTGGTACTTGCGTAAGACCCTGGAATATGGCATTGCGAATTTCTGGGGCGGCGATACATTGCGCGATCACCAGTTCGGGATTGCGATGGTCGAGGCCGACGGTATCTTGAGTATCGGCAAGACGTTCAAGAATGCGATCGGTGAAGACACCTACGATTACGGTTCGGGTACGGACCTGTTGCCGCATCTGCGCAAGCCGGACAAGGATTCCAAGCAGAAGTTTGATACGGTCAAGACAATTGGCGCGACGGGCTATGCAAACACGATGACGACACAGGGCGGCTACACCGGGATCAAGATTGCGGTGAAGGTGCCGGAAGATGCTCGCGTCGAAAAGACTGCGAATGCCTTCATGGGCGACAGCGTGGTGAATTTCGGGGCGCAGACGATCAGCGTGACCATCAGCATTGATGACGGAAGCATTGATGGTTCCGAGTTCCCGCGTAACATTGGCCTTGATGCCGCCGTGCGTGGTGTAGTGTTCGTGGATGATCCCGAGAACGAGGGCGAAAAGCTTCTGGTCGTAGGGGCTGCGGACGGTACGCTTCAGGTGTTCAATGCGCTGGGCGATACATTGTTCCCTGCGGATACGGCGATCGTGCAGAAGACCCTGACTCGCAACGCGGCTGAACGCGAAGTTCCGCTCTACCGCGTGGGTGCAAGCTACGGCCCGCTCGTGGGTATGGCAAGCGACGGCAAGGATGTTTACAGCCTGCACAGGAAAAAGCTTGTCAAGACAAGCATCGCAGGCGGAATTCCGACGCTGCAGGAAACGGACATCGATTCTGCGATGGCGGGGCCTGTGGTGTACGGCGGTGCTGTCTACTTCGCGACATCGAAGGGACTGGCCTCTTTCAATGTGAATGACGGGAAGGTGAAGCTTGTCGAGGAACGCGAAGGCATCAATGATTTGGCCTACTGCGGTTCTGCAGATGGAAAGGATGTGTTTGCCTATGTGACCACTTCGGGAAGTGCCTATGTGCAGGACCGTGAGGTGAAATTGAGTGGCAAGGCCGATGAAATTTTCCGCATTGCCTGCGCTGATCTTGATCGCGACAATACGGTTGACATGGTGGCGGTGGGCAGCCGCGGAACGGTGACGGCGGCTAGTGTCGGTAGCGTCAAGGGTCCCCTGAATTGGAGCAAGTCCTACAAGCGTGGCGCAGGCGGTACGAGCGGCCTGAAGGACGAGACTTCTGGCATTGCGGTGGGCGACATCAATGGCGACGGTTACCCTGAAGCCGTGTTCCTGGGCGATAACCTCGTGTATGCGCTTGACCGTTCGGGGCTCCCCGTGGCGGGTTTCCCGGTAAAGATTTCTCGCGGCGCTCCGATTTATGGATTCTTCAGCGACCCGATTCTGGTGGACGTGACGGGCGACGATGTCCCTGAAATTCTGGTGCCGAGCAGCGACGGTCTTGTGTACGCTTACACGGGCAAGGGCAAGGCGGTCACGGACGGTTTCCCGATGGCGATGGGCAGCTACGAGGACGTTGAAACGGTGGCGGAGCTCCAGCCCATGAGCATTTTTGTGGCGAATGCCGTGTCTGACAAGAAGTCGGCTGGTCCTGAACTCTACGCGCTGCATCGGAATAACTTGTCTGCACTGCGCCTGCGCAAGGCTTCTGCCGATGCGGCTTCGTCGAATTCGGCATGGGCGCTTCCGGCGGGTGGCAACGAGCGTACTGGCTACTTTGACGCCTCGAAGCTTGGAGATGTAAAGAAGCAGGTCGCGAAGGACGAAATTACGGAATTCTTCATGTTCCCGAACCCTGTCCGCGGCGGTGTCGCCAAGGCCCGCTTTGAAATCGGCGCGGCGGCGAAGGATGCGACGCTCGAGCTCTATGACATTACGGGACTTTGCGTGTTCAAGACGAAGATGAGCGATGCAAAGCGCGGACGCAACCAGTTCGAGAATCTCGACCTGAAGCACCTCGGTTCCGATGTCTATACAGCACGGCTCAAGGTAAAGTTCGAAAGTGGAAAGACCAAGCAGAAACTCTACCGCGTGGGCGTGGTGAAGTAATGGAGTACTTTAGGGCTGAAAGCAATGAAGGGTCTGCTTCTTGTTATACTCCTTCTTCTTGCCGGATGCGGCAACGAGTCCGTGAACGAGGCTAAACCAAGCCCCGGCGATGTTTCGTATTCCAGCAGTCCAGAAATAGATCCGTTCGTTGATTCCTCGGATTCTGCCGAACCTGTTGCTTCTTCGAGTTCCAAGGTCGTTATAGAGGAATCGTCCTCAGGTTTGCAACTATCTTCGTTGGCAGTGGAATCTTCATCATTTTCCTTGATTACTTCGTCCAGTGAGGATATGGAATGGAGCTCTTCCTTGATGCCGCAAAGTTGTACCGGACCTGCCTGCTATTTATATAGCTCGTCTTCCTCGTCATCATCTAGTATAAAAGTTGTTTACGGCGAAATGACGGACGAACGCGATGGACAAACGTATAAGACTGTAAAAGTAAATGATAATGTTACATGGATGGCGGAAAATTTGAATTATGCCTATTTACAGCCGACGGCTGAATTGGACTCTTCTAGCTGGTGCTATTTTGATACGATTGAGGGGTGCAACAGGTATGGAAGATATTACTTGTGGTCAGCGATGATAGACAGTGCTGGTATTTTTTCTGACAAAACGAAGGGTTGCGGATATTTTGTAACAAAGGATGAATGGAAAAAATGTCCCGTAGAAGGAAGTATTCGTGGGGTGTGCCCAGAGGGATGGAGACTACCTACATACAAAGATTATCAAGGATTGATGTTTTGGCGGCATAAAGCATCGCTGGGTGTCGATTTTGGTGAGCATCAGTTGCAAAATGCTGGATGTTATAACGAAAGTTGGAACGATGAAATGAGTCGTGGCCTTGTGGGATCGTCTAACTTCTGGCTAGTAGATGAAAAAAATTTTAAGGAGGGCATTATTGATGCGTACGTGGGAAATTCTTTGGGCTATACTGAGAGTGGTTCTATTTATGAAGTCGTCATCACTTCTAAAACTAGGTTTTCTGCTGTCCGTTGTGTAAAAGATGAAGAGGTTGAAGAATGAAACGTCGATTTTTTTGTTTGTTGGCGACAAGCCTGTTGGCTTTTGTTTTCGGGTGCTCTGCTGACGGGAGCGCCGTGGAATCGGATTCCATTGCCCCCGAGGGTGGCGGCGGTGGTTCGTATACGAAATCGAGTGAAAGCAAGGTTGCTGAATCTTCTAGTTCCGGTGCCGAGGCGGATTCTACCCAGGATTCGACGGCATCGCCGCTGCAGCGCCTTTCCGAATACCTGGATATGGTCGATGTCCCGGCGATGACTCTTTCGAAGGGTTCGGCAAAATACCAGATCTCGGCGTTTTCTATCGGCGAGACGGAGGTGACGCAGGGCCTTTATCGCGAGGCGATGGGTGAAGTTGAGGATTGGCTGGGGGAAAACTATCCTGTTTTCAACGTGGGTTGGTACGATGCGGCTCTCTTCTGTAACGCGCTTTCCAAGCTGGCAGGCCTCGATACTGCCTATGTTTATGAATCGGTCGATACGAAGGGAACTTTGACTAATTTGTCTGTAAATTACGCAGCGAAGGCAGTCCGCTTGCCGACGGAAATGGAATGGGAAGTTGCTGCTCGCGCGGGAACGTCAACCACCTATTACTGGGGCACGGAAACAGCCTCGAAATATGCGTACTACGCACAAAGTAAAGGCCCCGTGGAGGTCGCTGGATATCTGCCCAATGCGTATGGCCTTTACGACATGGGCGGAAATGTTGCCGAATGGACGAACGACTGGTATGCGGCCTATCCGACGACCGCCCAGGAAAACTATACCGGTGCAAAGAGTGGCGATTACAAGGTAGTTCGCGGCGGTGGCTGGCCTGACAAGGCGCCTGCGCTTGCATCTGCCGAGCGTGACAAGGAAGACCCGAAATACCGTAGCCAGAAGGTGGGTTTCAGGGTCGTGTATTCCGAAGGTTTTTAGAGGCTATCGCCTAGTCCCAAGAGCCAGAACATAATCCTTTTTTCTAAATTAAGCGCATGAGTGGAAAAAAGTTGTTGTTTTCGCTGTGCGCCGTAGCCCTGCTCGTAGCCTGTTCCGAAGAAAAGTCGGAGCCGTTGCCGGACCTTCCGCCTGTTGAAATTCCGAAGGATGTTCCGGGGCTCTATTCGGGGCGCCTGCCGTGTGACGACTGCTCGAGCCGTATGGTCCGTATGACCCTTGCCGAAGACAGTTCTGTTGTTGCGACCCAGCTGACCCTGCGCGACACCATGGTGACGGATACGCTCCGGGGTACATACGTGGTGACGGATTCCTCCATCAAGATTTCACTTTCCGATAATCAGCTCCATTGGAATTTCAAGCGCATCAAATTCGGTAACTTGCGCTATATGACATCTGCCGGCGTGCCCTACGAAGACAAGGACGGTTTGCACGCCGATTTTATACGTATTTACAAGGCTCCGCTCAAGCCTGTTGCCAGGAATTCGGCGGAACCTGATTCGTCTGCGGAACAGAAGCCTGTAACGACGGATAGTTCGAAGGAGTAACGATGCAGTGTACTGCCCTTGTGATTGATGATGAACCGCTTGCACGCAAGCGCATGGTTTCGCTGTTGGAACCGTTCTCTTCCGAGATAGAGATCTTGGGCGAGGCCGGCTCTGGTGCGCAGGCTGTCAAGATGATTCACGAGATGCTTCCCGATGTCGTGTTTCTCGATATCCAGATGCCTGACATGGACGCGTTCGAAGTGCTGCATTCCTTGCAGGGCGAGGACATGCCGCTGGTCATCTTTACGACGGCGTACGATAATTTTGCGCTCAAGGCGTTCGAAGAGAATACTGTGGACTATTTGCTGAAGCCCGTGGATCCGGAGCGCCTGGCGACCGCCATCGAGAAACTGCGCCGCATGATTCCGCAGGTGGACGATACCACGGTTCCGCCCGGATTCAGCTGGGAAAAGCTCTGCAACCTGGTCGACATGAGTGCGCTTTACCTGCAGCGCTTGCAGGTGAAGGTGGGCGACCGCATTGTGTTCGTGAACATCGACGAGGTCATCCGTTTCCATAGCGAAGAAAAGTACACGACGGTCTATACCGTGAACGGCCAGTACGTGATTGATACCCCGCTGGTGGAACTCGAAAAGAAACTGGACCCGAGGCACTTTACGCGCGTGCACCGTTCGCATATCGTGGCGATCGACTACATTGCCGAATGCCGCAAGGGCGATGCGGGCCGCATGGTGATGGTGCTCCGCGACAAGGCGGCGACCCAGCTGGTGGTAAGCCGTTCGCTCGTCAAGAAAATCCGCAATCTCTAATTGCAATTCATAGTTGAATACCCGATGGAAAATAAAGAAGAAAAGTTTTCGGCGAAAAAGTTCTTGAAGGGACTGCTCCGGGAAATCATTGTCCCGGTGGCGCTCGCCTTGATTGTTATCCAGTATGTGATCCAGGCGTTTCAGATTCCGAGCGGCTCGATGGAAGATACGCTGCATACGGGCGATTTCTTGCTGGGTCTCAAGTTTACCTACGGTTCGCCGATTCCGTTCAGCAACCAGAAGTTCCCCGGCTATGCGTACCCGGCCAAGGGCGATGTGGTGATTTTCCGCTACCCGGGCGAGCCCGAGTATCCTGACGGAAACCCAACGCGCTATACGCACCTTTTCAATGCGCTCATGTTCGGTAACCTCTACTGGGATCACGAACCGAAGGCTGGCCAGCCGCACCTGGTTCATTACGCCGACGGTCCGAAGGACTACATCAAGCGTTGCGTGGCAACAAGTGGCGATACGGTGGCGGTGCATAAGGGGCGCCTTTACATTAACGGCGTGCTGCAAGATACTTTGCCCGGTCGCGGCAAGTACACGGCGACGGCGCGTACGTTCTCTCCGCGCGATGAACGCGATGCGTTCGTGGTGCCGTCGGTGGGCGATACGTTTACGGTCGCGGATATGCCGCTCGAGAAGCTGTGGTGGCTGCGCTCGCTGGTGTCGCAGGAAAATCCGGATGAATCGGTGGAACTTGAAATTTCGCTGTGGAAGGACAGCGTCGAGGTCAACAACTACGACTTCGAGAATTTCAGGATTCCGGTAGAGAATGACCGTGGCCTTGCGCTGAATGAACTTTTCCGCAAGAACCGCACGGTGCTGCAGCAGCGCCTTACGCAGGGCGATACGATTTCGGGCGTGATGTCCTTTGCGTATTTCAAGGAACTTTCGCGCATCGGTTACCTGCCGATGATCGACCCGAACATCCAGGGCGGCTTTACGCGCCCGGTGAGCTACATGGCGTTCGAAGGGTCGCTCTTGCGTGACCTCGAAGGGAATGTCGCCCTGCTGAACCAGGCCGAAGAAGATAGCGCGGGAACTGTAGAAATGGTCGAAGTGGATGCTCCGCAAGACGGTGCCGCTACGGTGGAAGGGGTTGCGGGCGATACGCTCGATGCCCCGGCGAAGTCGAAGTTTGAAATTCGCCGCAGGCTGCTCTTGGGTGGCAAGCCGCTCGAAACCTACGTCGTGAAGACGCCGCAGTTCTTTATGATGGGCGACAACCGCGACAATTCCGCGGATAGCCGCTACTGGGGATTTGTATCGCTGCGTAACATCCGTGCGAAGGCGTTCGTGATTTATTTCTCGTTCGAGAACGACGACGAGGCGTTCGCCCTGAAGAATCCGTTTACCTGGTGGCGCCTCCCGTTCCGCATTCGCTGGGGACGCCTCGGCAAGATTATCCACATGATTGACTGATGAAGTTCCTGGGTTCGAAATACGGTGCGATTTTCGCAGGATTTTGCAGCGTGGCGTTTGCCGCGTTGCTCCTTGTGTCGTGTGCGACACAGGTAGCTCCGGGCGGTGGCCCCGAAGACAAGCTCCCGCCGCGCGTGGCGGCGGTGTATCCTGCCCCGAAGACGACGAACCATCCGAACGAACTTTTGGTGAGGCTCGAATTTGATGAGTGGATCAATGCGTCGATTCCGCGCAGCGCTGTTTCGATTTCTCCGCCTATCGACAAGAAATTGCGTTTCGAGGTGAGCGGGAATACGCTCGAACTTTCGTCGCGTGCTGTGCTCGATACGGGAACGACCTACACGATTACGTTTGCGGGTGGTATCAAGGACCTGCACGGGAACGCGCTCGCGAAACCTTTCCAGGTGGTTTTCTCGACGGGTGCGATTATCGACTCCCTGACGGTGACGGGCCGCGTGCTCGTGAACCAGGCGATGACACGCAAGAAGGAATACCCGAGTATCGGACTTTTCTTGCTGGGTGAGGACCGCAACTCCAGACATTATCTTGAAAAGTACCGCGACACGACCACCAAGGAAATCAGCAAGGAACCGTTGCTGTTGAAGGAACCTCCGCTGTACGTGACGCGCGCCGACAGCGCCGGACACTTTACGCTCACGGGCCTTAAGGCGGGGCACTACCGCGTGGTCGCCTTTGTCGACGGGAACGGTAACCAGAAGGTGGAACTTTCGACGGAACAGGTGGGCCTCTGGACGGGCGACCTGAACCTCACCGCCGAATCGACCGATACGCTGTGGCTTGCCGTGGCCGACATGGATACGACCAAGCTGGAACTTGAGTCGGTGACGCAGCCCTTTGCGAATGTACTCGAGGCGAACTTTACGCGTGGCGTGTACTTTGATTCCGCGTTTGCCGATACCGCGAACTGCCACTTGACTTCTCCCGAGAACAAGGTGCTCTATCCGAGGCTGGTTTATCGGGGCGCAAGTTCCAACAAGCCGCAGTTCTACTTTGACCCTGCGCCCAAGGGAGAGGTGCTTTACAAGTTCGCCTGCAATGCGGCGAAGGATTCGATGTTCCGCCCGCTCGATACGCTCCGCAACGAGGTCGAATGGGAATGGAAGAAGATGGAATCCGATACGCTCCCGCCCAAGGTTTCGGGCGTAAGGAGCAATTCCAAGGCGAAGGCGCTGTTCCCCGACGATTCGCTGGTGGTGTATTTCAACAAGCCGAAGCTTGATTCGCTCGAACAGACTTTCTTCGTGGCGGTCAACAAGGATACGACGCAGGTGCAGGTGAAGCAGGTGGACCCGGTGCGTTTCGCGGTCGAGAATACGGCGCCCTGGCAGACCGACATTTCGGTGATTTTCCTGATGGGTTACATGGATACGACGCTTGCCGCCGCCGACAGCAACGGAAAACGCGACACGGTAATCTCTCTTAAGTACCAGCGCCTGCAGAAATTCGAGACGGTGAGCAAGCTCAAGTTCGCGAAACTCCGCGGAAGGATTCCGGGTGCGACCCCGAAGGCGATCGTGCGTCTGCTTTCTGCAGAGACGAATCAGTACTACATGGAACACTGCAATGGCGATGGCAGCTTCAGCTTTGACGATTTGGTGGAAGGCGCCTATCTGATGGATTACTACTATCCCGAAGAGGGTAAGGACCAGCCCGACGCGGGCTCCGTGGAACCGCTGCGTTACGGTTCCGCCTGGCGCGCCATCAGCGATACGCTCAAGGTAAAGAACGGCGAGAACGTGCTGGATAGCCTGACGAAGGTGGTGCCTTCGCTGTAATGCCGCAAAAAGTTTAACGAGGAATGAAATGGAAATGAAATCTTTCGTGGCGATTGACTTGGAGACGACGGGTCTCGATTTTGAAAAGGACGAAATTATTGAAGTGGCGCTGGTGCGTTTTGAAAACGGAGTCCAGGGAGAATCCGTTGACTATTTGGTCAAGCCGACTTCGGTGACGCTGCGTCCTTTTATCGAATCGCTTACGGGAATTAGCAACGCGGACCTCGAGAATGCGGAACCGTTTGCGGCCGTGGCGCAGAAGATTTATTCGTTCATTGGCGACCTGCCGATTGTCGCGCACAATGCGATGTTCGATTCCAAGTTCCTCAAGCAGACTTTTGCGAAGGTGGGAATCTCGTTCGAGAACCATCCGGTGTGGGATTCGCTGACGGTTTCGCGCATTGCTTACCAGGATGTGCCGAATCACCGCCTCGATACATTGGTGCAGGAGCTGGGCATTGAGCGTAGCCGTGCGCACCGTGCGCTTCCCGATGCCGAAGCCTGCGGTCATCTGTTTGTGATGGCGCTCGACAAGATTGCGAATTCGGACCCGTGGCTCGTGGATGTTCTCGCAAGAATTGCCAGGGGTTCGGACTGGTCGCTTGTATGGGGCGAATCGGAGAATGCCCCGGAGCTTCCGCAGTTTAAGCTGCCGGACGTTCCGCTTGAAAATGCGCCGGTCAAGGAGCGCGCCCCCCGTGTGAGCGAGTTCTTTAAGGAGGGTGGGCTCCTTTCGACGAAGGTTGAGAATTTCCAGGTGCGCCACAACCAGCAGGATTACGCCTCGGTGGTGGAACGCAACATGCACAAGGGCGGCCTCTGCGTACTGGAAGCCCCGACGGGTTCGGGCAAGTCGCTTGCCTACCTGGTGTCTGCCGCATGTAAGGCGGTTTCGGGCGAACGCGTCGTCATCAGTACGGCGACCCGCGCGCTGCAGGAACAGCTCTGGAGCAAGGACATTCCGCTGGTGGCAAGCCTGTTCGACGGTAAGCTCAAGGCTGCTGTCCTGAAGGGCCGCGAAAACTACCTGTGTCTCCGCAAGTTTGAAGAAATCCTGAAGGCTCCGCAGAACCTTTTGCTGAACGAGGAACGAGATTCCTTCATGGCGATCGTGCCGTGGGTCTACACGACTGAAACTGGCGACGTGAACGAGTGCAATTCGTTCAGCCAGGGCCGCAATCGCGTTCTCTGGTCCAAGATGTCGAGCTCCGCAAAGTCCTGCCTCGGCGAAAAGTGCCCGCATTTCAATAAGTGCCCGGCTCTCGCCGCCAAGCGTCGTGCGATGAATTCCAATCTGGTGCTGGTGAACCATTCGCTGTTCCTCGCCGATATGGGCCTCGACTTTGCACTGCTTCCGCTGTACGAACATATCGTGTTCGATGAAGCGCACCGCCTCCCGCAAGTGAGCCGCAATGCGTTCGGCCGCACGGTGTCCTTCTTCGCGCTCCGTAACATCATCAAGACGCTTGTGCCTTCGAGAGGCCACGAGGTCGAAAACCGCGACGGTCTTGTCGCTGAACTCGAAAAGCGCATTCCCGCCGAAGAGACCGAACTGCACGCAAGCTGCGTGAACCTTACGGAATCGCTCACCGAGACCGAGAAGGCGCTGCACCGTTTCTTCATGAAAATCGGCAAGAAGCTTGCGAAGCAGAAGAACAACCGCAACGGCTTTACCTACGCTTCCGGCATCATGGCCGAATACGATGCCGATCCTGCGACGTTCATGGAACAGGGCCTGAATGCAATCAAGCTTGCCGAAAGCCTTTCCGCCTCGGTTTCCGCGAATGCGGCTCTCGCAGCCTCTAAGAAGGAACTGTCGGGCCTGTTGAGCGATATCGCTGGCCGTATGACGGAACTTTCCCGTTTCTTGCAGGACTTCGAGTTCGTGGTCAAGGCGAGCCGCGACGATTGGGCCTTCTATATGGAGGAACCTTTTAATCCGCATACCATCAAGCTGCACGCCAGTCCGCTCGATGCATCTGCCCCGTGGAAAGAAAAGTTCTATCCGTGGATTAAGTCGGCGACATTTACCTCGGCGACGCTCTCGGTGCAGGGCGACCTTAATTACTTTGTCCAGAAAATGGGAATGGATTTCCCGGACGGCAAGAAGACGCCCTTCCTGCGCGTCTATAGCGAATCGGCAAACAAGGATGACCGCCGCTCGGTCATTGTCGCGAAATACCTGCCCAAGCCCTCGGCTCCGGAATACAACGATGCCGTGAACGAGACCCTTATGGCGGTTCTCCCTGAAGTCGAGGAGAACACGATGGTGCTGTTTACCAGCATTTCGGCGATGATGAAGGCGCAGACGGCGCTTGCGCCGGTGTTCGCCGAGAAGAACAAGCTGCTCCTTTGCCAGCATGTGGACGGTTCGCTGGACGGCCTTGTGGCGATGTTCCGCAAGTCCCGTGGCGCCTGCCTGCTCGGCTGCCAGAGCCTGTGGGAAGGCGTGGACTTTCCGGGCGATGCGCTGAAGTTGCTCGTGATTCCGAAGCTCCCGTTCCCGAACCCGGTGGATCCGCTGGTGGCGGGTGTCGCCAACAAGATGAAGGCCGAAGGAAAGAACGCGTTCAAGGAATTCTTTGTTCCCGAGGCCTATATGGAACTGCGCCAGGGACTCGGTCGCCTGATCCGCTCCGAAGAGGATTCCGGCAAGGTGCTGGTTCTCGACAACCGCATCGTGACGGAACACTACGGCAAGAGCTTCATGCGCATCTGGAACAACAAGCAGACCGTGGTCGGTTCTATCGACGAAGTGAAAGCCTCGCTGCACTAGCAACGCCTGAATTTTTTTCTATATTTGGCCACCCTAGTAAAGGGTGGAATTGATGTTTGACTTGAATGCTTTCTTTGACGGAATGTCCAAGCCACTTCTTCGCAACGCTCATGCGAAGGCCTTTGGTCATAAGGGCTTGTTGAACAACGCTCTGATTCAGAACGAGACGCTTTCTTTTTATAACGACAAGAACCGCGTGGCGACGCTGTGCGAAAAGATGGAACCGTGGCAGCATCGCTGCATGGAACTCATTTACAACAGTGCGTCCAGGGGACTCACCTACAATGAACTGCGCCTTACGGTTCCCGTGAGCAAGGCCCGCGACCTGCAGACGTTCCTGCTTTCGATGTGCCGCGAATATTTGCTGTGGCGCACCGCCGTCGGAAACACGACGGTCTATTACGGTTTTTCGAATTTTACCGGTTGCTTTGATCTGCCCGTGACTCCGTTGGAGAGTGTTTCGGGGAATGGCCTTGCCTACCAGAATTTGGTGGATTGGCATATCTGTATCGTACTTGCGAATGCCATGCTCGGTGACCTCAAGCTGAACAACAGCGGTGTGCTTCACCGCCGCAGCTACCAGATTTGCACGGATTCCTTTGTCATGGCGAAGCAGGTTTGCGACAAGGCTGCCGAAAACGAGCTTTCGCTGATATTCAATTTCCTCACGGGGAATGGCTGGCTGGAACAGCAGGAATCGTGCCTGGTTCCGTCGGAAAAGTCGCTTGAATTTATCCGCAAGAACGGCTTCCGCCTGCACCAGGACTTGCTTTCCTGGTGGCTCAAGGAACGTTTCCGCGGCGACCGCAGCCATTGCGTTCGCCTGTTGCGCATGCTCGAGAAGCCGGTGTCCGCCTTCGAGGCTTCCCGCCTGTTCTGGGTGCTCGATCCGAGCTTCAGGCTGCAGGAAAAGGGGAGCGAGCTCACGTGGGATTTCCTGCCCCGCGCCCTACGCGAATTGTGGCTCCTGGGCTTTGTCCGTATCACGCTTTCTGGCGGCAAGATTGCCTCTGTCGTGTTGGATCAGTCCGGCAAGGACTGGCTGGATTCCTCCATCGCCTCTATTCCCGAACAGAACATTTCGTGCCTGCCGAACTTCGAGCTGATTGCCTCTACGGGCACGGCGCCGCGCGTCCTGTTTATGCTGGCGTGCCTCGCCCATGTCGAGAACGACGAAATGTACCTGCGCTTCTCGCTGAACCGCGAAAGCTATATGCGCGGTCTCAAGTGCGGAATCGCCGAATCTGAAATTGAAAGTTTCAAGGGCTGGATCAAGCCGCCCGTGAACGTGGAATCGACCCTTGCCGAATGGAATTCCTCCTACTACGGCGCAAAGGTGCAGACCGTTCGCCTGCTCAAGATTGACAGTGCGGATGTCCTCGGAGAACTTTCCCGCTTCCCGCAGTTCATGGAATGTGCCGACGAGTTTATTCCGGGTTACGGCTTTGTGCTGAAGCCCGAACTTGAAGGTCGCGCCTTCGAGATTCTGACAAACTACGGCTACTGTCCCTTTGTTGAAAGGAATGGCGAGAACCGTACGGCGGCTCCTGCCGACGAATGGCGCAAGGACTTTGCCGTGGCCTGGCCCGAGGCGAAGGCCCCCGACTACGAACTCAAGGAAATCGTGGATTCGGAATCGCTCCGCACGGCCCTCAATTCTACGAAGTACGGCAACAATTACCAGCGCCTGAGCAACTTCGACCTGGTGCAGGTGCTGCGTTACGCGAAGACCGTCGGTGCGCTTATCGGCGCGAAGGTGAAGAACCCCGCGAAGCGTGGCGACAAGGAAATTGAGAGGAACTTCTTCGTGCACGCGCTCAAGCTCGCGAAGTCTCCCCAGTTCATCGAGATCCAGCCTTATGGTAGCGAAGCTCCCGAAATGCTCGAGCTTTCGTTTATCCAGGAAGTCAAGGTATACAACGGAAAGCAGCCGTAGTGGGCCTGCTGCGGCGCTCTTTCGGGCGTCGCGTTTTCGGATAATGCGCTCCCGCTACGGGAGCGTCTGCGCAAATCCGGCAATGTCGATAAGGTCCTGCAGCTCCAGCTCGTCAATATAGGCGGCCATGCTGCGTTCCTTGTCGCCGAAGTTCATCTGGTACCAGAAGGTGGGCATTTCTTCGCGGGCGCGTTGCCCGATGAATGCGGGCGGTTCGTAGTAGGGCGCGAAGTTGAATCGCTTTCCGTCGCTTCCGTGACAGGGTCTGCAGTTTTGGTAGAATAGTTCCTTGCCGCGCGTGATGTTTGCGCCCTTGATTTTTCCGTCCTTGTCGAGCAACTTGTACACGAGAAGCGCCATGCGTGCGTCTTCGCGGGTGAGCGTGTCTCCCGGTGAACCCGGTTCGGGCTGGAGCGCTGGTTTTTGCTCTGCGGCGGAATCGCTTTCGGCAAAGGCAGAAACGCCCAGCAGCATTCCGTATGCCGCCAGGATTGATATTCCTGCAAGTGCCGACCGAACAAGTTTCATATCAGGTAATGTAGAAAATACTACTATTACCCCATGCGTTGTTTGAATAGGGTTAAATCATCTTTGGCAGGTATCGCCCTGCTATCTGTACTTTCTTTTGGAGCGGAGGTCTCTGTGGACAAGTTTTCCGAAAATCTGTTGTTTAGCGGTCGCTGGGAACACGGCAAGGAATACAGCCGCACGAGTGCCCCTGCCGCCATGGTGCAGTTCAATGCACAGGCCAAGTCACTGGAATTCGAGTTGGAAGGCGAGGCGCGCTTCCGCGTAGACGAAGACGGAAAGCAGATTGCCGTATTTACGACAAATTCGCATTCTGTGAATAAAGTAAAGACCTCGGGTGACGGCTCCGCGCATCGTTACCGCTTGATCAAGATCAGCGAGAGCAATCCCGGTAGCGTGTGCCTCTACAAGGTCTCTACCGACAAGGCGGGCAAGTTTGCCGCACCGCCCAAGCAGAGTAACCGCCGCATCGAATTTATCGGCGACTCGTTTACGGTCGGCTTCGGGAACGAGGGCCAGAATGGACAGGATGAATCGCTCGTGTTCGAGAAGACGAATGCCTCCAAGAGTTACGCCTTCCTGATTGCCGACGGCTTCAAGGCGGACTTCCAGGTGAATGCCTTTAGCGGCCGCGGACTTGTGCGCAACTACGACAACATCGTGCCCGAATGGCCTGTGCCGCGTCTTTACGAATATACCGTTCCGGGCGATGCCCCGGGTGATATCGCGAATGGTATCGCCGATGCTTCGCTGCGTTACGATTTCGGTTCGTTCCACCCCCAGGTGGTTGTCATCTTTATCGGGATCAACGATTTCCAGGGAAACCCGCCCTATGCCGACAAGGGTGCCTTCAAGAAGGCCTATGCGGGCCTGCTCGAAAAGCTGCGCAAGGTGCATCCTGGCGTGAAGTTCCTGCTGTTGTCTACCAAGGTCTGGCCGAACGACGACCTGACTCCTACGGTAAAGTCCATTTACGATGCCGAGGTGGCGGCGGGCAAGCGCGACGTGGAATTCATGGTCCTCCAGACGGCCAACGTGGGGCTCCTCGGACACCCGGATATCCACTCCCACGAGGACATGGTGAAGGCGATTCGCTCGGTTGTCGGGCGTCTGGGCGGCTGGCTCTCGCGCTAATCGTCCCCGAAAAGGGTCGTTTTATCACATAAATTTGTCAAGAGGCATATTGTTAAGAGAAAAAACAGTTGCCTTTTTTTTGTTTTTTATATATTTAAAACTAGGTTTATGTTGGATATCGTCTATGTCTAGGGTATTTGAAAAGATTTATGTGCTGTTCAGGATGAATATCCTGATTTTCGTGCTGTTGGCCGTGACGGTCATCGCGCTTTTCGCATATCAGAATGGGCTTGATGTCATTGAGCCTCTATACCTGCATGACTATCCTTATTTGATGGCGGAGACGGACTCTGCGGATGGCGGCGCCTCGGCCGTTAAGCTTTCCCGTACCGATTCCTCCATTATCGTGGACTACGAACTCAAGGAAGGCTATGCCTACCCGTACGTGGGCGTGAAGATTTTCCTGGGTGACGGCAAGACGCGCGGCAAGGACCTTTCCAGGTTCGACAGTATTTTCGTGTGGGTGAAGCCCCGTGGCGAAGGTACGGTCCGTCTCTACATGCGCGGCTACGACAGCACGTTCTCCCGTCCGGGCGACGAGACTTCGCTCAAGTTCAACGAAATTGAATTCTTCCCGCTCGAAGAAACCTATCCGGCTGTATTCGTGCCGCAGGAATTCCGCGTGGCGGGCTGGTGGGTAGCCCAGAACGAGATCAACGTCCACAAGGCGAGGGTCGACCTTTCGAATGTCCCGCTGATCGAAATCCAGACGGGTACGAATGCTCCGCTTGGGTACGGAACGCTTGAAATCAAGGGCCTCTGCTTCAAGGGCAAGAAGATCGAGAAGGAAGAGCTTGCGACGGCGCTGGTCGCCCTCTGGTTCATCACCTTCTTCGTTATCCTCGTGATCCGCTTTTTCGACTACAGCCGCGAACGTGCGGCCAACAAGAAAAAACGCGAAGAACTCGAAAAGAACCTGCGCGCCCTCGAAATCGAAAAGAGCGAATACGAAAAGTCCAGCAAGGAAGACCCGCTGACGGGCTGCCTCAATCGTGCGGGCTTCAGCTCCGTGCTGATGCGTGAACAGGAAAACTTGAGCAAGAACGACAGTCCGGTCTCCTTCGTGATCCTGGATATCGACCACTTCAAGCAGGTGAACGATACCTACGGTCATATCGTGGGCGACGAGGTGCTGGTGAACCTTGCGAAGCTCATCCAGAGCAAGATCCGCAATACCGACGCGCTCGTGCGTTGGGGCGGCGAGGAGTTCGTGATTCTCTGCGGCGACACGCCGATCCAGAATGCCCAGTTCCTTGCCGAAAAGCTCCGCATGGCCATCGAGAATACGCAGCTGATCAAGCAGCAGAAGATTACCTGCTCCTTCGGTATCGCCGAGATGATTGCTGGCGAAGACCCGAAGCGCCTGTTCGAACGCGCCGACAAGGCCCTGTACGCCTCCAAGGAGAACGGCCGTAACCGCGTGACGAGCGCGACCTTCCGCCATACCAGGTGATGAGGTATGAGGACGCCCCCATGGGGGCTTTGAGCGGTGAGTTTTATCGTGAAATGTTTTCTTAAGACCTCAAAGGGGCGTAAGCCCCGCGCTCATAGCTCAAAGCAGCGAAGCTGCGTGCTCTTGGCTTTTCTTATTCTCCTATTATCCAGTTGCGCCAAGAAGGAGCCTGAAGTAGACTTCAAGCCTGTCCAGATACACTGGAACCTGGCCGAGGGCGAAGACGAGTCGCAGATGCCCCGCAAGGACAACTGTGTGATTTTGCTCACGGGGCGCCTGATGGGCGAAGCCCCGGTGCAGTCTTCCCAGGCGGGCGAACTGAGCTACGAGGTCACCATCTCCCGAAGCACGAATAACCCGGAAACCCTCGAATTTCGCGGAATTTGCGCGGATTTGTCGATGGCGGATGCCCCGGAATGCAGGTGGTCGGCCACCTGCGATGCCGACCTCAAAATCGTTGTAAAGTTCGACAACGGAGATTAGGCCCCTGGCATAGTATTTTGAGTATCAAGGATTTATCTTTATTGGTATGAAGAAGATTTTTGAATACACGGACTATCGCGAGTGGTTGAGGGATGCTTTTGAGGATTTTAAGCAGCGCAAGACTGTCATTTCGTGGCGTTACATGGCCATGAAGATGGGCGCCGATCCTGGCAACCTCCTTCGCGTATCGCAGGGCAAGATCCACTTGCCCCTGAGCCTGATACAGCCCGCTGCAGACTTCTTCGAACTCGAAGGCAAGGAAGCCGACTACTGGGCCGAGATGGTGTATTTCGGCCGAGCCAAGACCGATGCCGACGCGCTCCAGCACTACGAGCGCATGCAGGCTCTCAAGGGCGTCTCGCTCAAGTTGCTGCAGAAGAAGGAACTGGAGTTCTACCGTCACTGGTACTACAACGCCATCCGTTCCGTGATAGGCATCTGCAAGTTCAAGGATGATTACCAGGGGCTCGCCGAAAGCTGCACCCCGAACATTACCGAGAAGGAGGCCCGCGACGCGGTAAAGCTGCTGGCCGACCTCAACATGATTTCGACGGACCGCGACGGATACTGGAAGGTGAATGATACCTTCGTGTCTACCGGCGGAAACTGGCGCTCGCAGGCCGTGCGCGCCTTCCAGCACGAGACGATCCGCCTCGCCGACGAGTCCCTGGATAGGCACCAGCCGTTCCTGCGCGACATCAGCACGGTCACGATGACTTTTTGCATGGACGATATCCAGCTCCTGCGCGAAAAGATTAACGCATTCCGTGAAGATTTACTACGTTTATCCCAAGAAGGGACGGATGACGATACTGTGTTCCAGTTGAACATCCAGATGTTCCCGCTCGCGTTCACCAAACCTCTAAAGGAGAAAGGAAAATGAGAAAATCGCTTTTTCTTTTGCCTTTGCTCTCGCTATCGATGGCGGGGTTGGTGGCCTGTTCCAGTAACGATGATGTAGCGGGCGGTCCGGGTAGCATTACCACGAACGGAATCGCGCTTGTCGATGGCAAGCCTGCGTCGTACGCGACGGTGGCACTCCGCAGGGTGGACTTCAGGGCCGAACAGCCTGTCGAAGAGAACGCGCTGGTGGTGGCCGATTCCTATGCCGACGAGAAGGGTAACTTCAAGGTGGAAATTCCTGCCGAGGGCAAGTACCGCCTGACGGTGCTCCACGATGGCGTGGCCTACTCCAAGGAACTGTCCCGTGATGAATTTGCAGTAGTGGGCAAGTCTACGTCGCCCGATACGGTGAACCTTTCTGCGACTGCCGTGATGGCGGGCGTTGTCGACATTCCCGAGGGCGATTCCTCTGTCTGGGTCGGCATTGTCGGAACCGATGTGCTGGTGAAGACCGATGCTGCGGGCTGGTTTGCCCTTTCTGCTCTGCCGGCGAACGATTCCCTCTCGCTCTACTTTGTAAGCGAAGATTACGCGCAGGATCTTGGTGCGCAGTCGGTTTACGTGACTCCGCATGAATCGCTGATGAAGGATTACCGCAGCGAGGTGAAGGTTCCTGTAGACACTTCGTCCAAGGATACGGTGCAAAACGATACCGCCGAGACGCTTCCGCAGGTGTTGGCCCTCTTGAGTGACGGTACTCCTGCTGCCTATGCGACGGTGGCACTCCGCGCAGCCGATGCAATGGCCGATGATTATGTTGTTCAGAATGCGATGGTCGAGTCCAGCCTCCGTGCCGATAAGCAGGGAAGGTTCGATATGGAATGGCCCGCCAAGGGGAATTTCCGCCTGACCGTCGCGAAGGATGGCTTTGCGTTCTCCAAGGTCTACGGCGCCAAGGAACTCGCCGCTCTCGATACGGTCCGCCTTTCGGCTACCGCCTCGGTCTCTAGCAAGGTGACGCTCCGTTCTTCCGATACGACCTTGTGGGTGGGCGTCTATGGCCTGGATCTTTTGGTCAAGACGAACAAGACGGGCGCCTACGTGCTTCCGAATGTTCCCGCGAACGATTCGCTCGGCATTTACTTTGTGACGGCGGATTCTGCCAATGATCTTTACGCTGAATGGAAGACGATTGCGGATCCCTATAGCACGGAGTTCCTGAGCCCTGTCAAGATTTTGCAGGATTTTGAAAACGGTGGCGAGGGCTGGTACCAGAATACGGATTCGCTCAAGAAGGGAACCGAGTTCTCCCCGCTGCTCGTGAAGGACGGCATTGTCTACGATTCGACGCGCAAGTCCAAGGTGTTCCACGGGGAATACACGCTTGCAAAAGATGACTACGCCTGGGTGCTGGTGGGAACCTCGTTCGAACACTACATGAATCTGGCCGCAATCGATTCTATCGTGTTCTACGCCAAGGGTGACGGAAACATTCGCCTTTCGCTGGAAAACTACATTGACCCGAATAAGAATCTGAAGGCGGCGACCGACTGGATTCCGCTCTCGAAAACCTGGAGCCGCATCAGCGTGAACCCGGCTGAACTTTGCGTGGGAACCGCTACCGAAGAAAGTTGCTTCACTACCTGGAGCACCATCAAGGGTTATGTCAAGCAGTTCCATATCTTCGTGCAGGACGGCACCGAGTTCTACATCGACGACGTGACGCTTTACGGCGCTCTGTTTTAGTCCGTAGAGCATGTTGTGGACCGAATCGCTTTTGCGCCCCGAGAATGGGACGTCTGCCCTAGAAATGCTTTAATTCCCTTGCAAAAAGCGGACGCAAAAACGGCTGTTATCGAGGGGTTCTGGCATTGTTTCCGGCTTGTCAAGGCTTGTATAGGTGCCCGAAATTAAGTATCTTTGTGCTTATGGAAAATCTTGAAAAAGAAGCATCTGCTGCCCTTGATTACCTTTCCCGCATCTCGAAGGAAGCGGAAAAGAAGTTTGATGAATTTTTGCCGCCCGTGTCCGACCGTCCGGAAAGGCTCCACGAGGCGATGCGTTATTCGATGTTCGCCGGTGGAAAGAGACTCCGTCCGGCACTTGTTCGCGCTGCATTTGACATGTTCGGTGGTACGGGCAACTCGGTGGATTACGCCATGAGCGCCCTCGAAATGATCCACACCTTCTCCCTCATTCACGATGACCTGCCCTGCATCGACAACGATGACTTTAGGCGCGGGAAGCCCACGAGCCACAAGCAGTTCGGTGAGGCTACGGCCGTCATGGCGGGAGACGCCCTCTGCGTTTTGGCTTTTGAACTGATGGGCAAGACTGGCAACGCGAAGGCGATCGAAGTGCTTGCGCACCTGCTCAGTACCTACGGCCTTATCGGCGGCGAAATGGTCGATATTGAGTGCGAAGGCAAGAAGGTGGACCTCGACACGGTCGATTACATCCATTACCACAAGACGGCGGCCCTGATCGAGGCCTCCCTGGAAGTGGGCGCGCGCCTTGCAGGTGCAAGCGAAGACGACATCAAGATTATCCGCGACTACGGCCGCGCCATCGGTCTTGCGTTCCAGATTGTGGACGACATTCTGGATATCGTTTCGACGACCGAGGAACTGGGCAAGGATGCCGGTTCCGACATCGAAAAGGGTAAGGCGACGTACCCGGCGCTGGTGGGGCTCGAAAAGTCCCGCGAACGTGCGCATGAACTGTACGAGGAATCGCTCAAGGCTTTGGACGGCCTCAAGTGCGATACCACGATCCTGCGCTCCATTGCCGCATTCATCATTACCAGGGTTAAATAATGGACCTTAAGAATATCAAGTCCCCCCAGGACATAAAGCATTGCTCGGTAGAGGAGCTTTACAACCTGGCGTCGCAGATCCGCGAGACCATCATCGGTCAAGTGGCTAAGCATGGCGGTCACCTGGCGTCTAGCCTGGGTGTGGTGGAACTGACGCTCGCTCTGCATTATGTGTTCAACGCCCCCGACGACAAGATCGTGTGGGACGTGGGACACCAGGCTTACGTTCACAAGCTTTTGACGGGTCGTTTCGACCGTTTCGACACGCTTCGCCAGCAGGGCGGCATTTCGGGATTCTTGAAGAGGAACGAGAGCGAGTACGACTGCTACGGTGCAGGGCACGCGACGACCTCGATTTCTGCCGCGCTCGGTTTCGCGGTGGCCCGTGACCATTTCAAGCGCAAGAACAGCGTGGTGGCCGTCATCGGTGACGGTTCCATGACGGGCGGTATGGCTTACGAGGCCATCAACAACGCAGGGCTCTCGAAGCAGAACATGACCATCATCTTGAACGACAACAAGATGAGCATCGCCCCGAACGTGGGTAACTTCAGCAAATACCTGAACCGCGTGATTTCGGACCCGGTCTACAACAAGATGCGTTCGGACTTGGACCGCCTGATGAAACGCCTGCCGGGCATTTTGGGATCGCGTTTCCGCGACTTGTTCTTGCAGGCGGAAAATGCGGCGAAGACGGTGGTGAAGCCGGGCCGTTTCTTTGAAGATTTGGGCATTCGTTACTTTGGACCGATCGACGGCCACGACATCAACGAACTTATTATGCTGTTGCAGCGCGTCAAGGAACAGCCGGGCCCGTGCCTGGTGCATATCTTGACCGAGAAGGGACGCGGCCTGGATGCGGCCGTGAAGAACCCGACCAAGTGGCACGGCATTGGACCTTTCGACCCCGAAAGCGGTTTGCCGCTTTCTCCGGGGAGCCCGAACCCGTCGCTCACGCATGTGTTCGGGCAGACGTTGCTTGAACTCGCGAAGAAGGACGACCGCATTATCGGCATTACGGCTGCCATGCCTACCGGTTGCGGTATGGATATCGTTGCCCGTGAACTCCCGGATCGCGTGATTGACGTGGGCATTGCCGAAGAACATGCGCTCACGTTTGCCTCTGGCCTTGCCTGCGATGGCGTGGTGCCGGTGGTCGCGATTTATTCGAGCTTTATGCAGCGCGCCTACGACCAGATTATGCACGACATTGCCTTGCAGAACTTGCATGTGGTGATGGTGCTTGACCGTGCGGGGCTTGTCGGGGCCGACGGCCCGACTCACCATGGCGCGTTCGACTTGTCTTACCTGCGCACGGTGCCGGGGATTACCATCCTTGCGCCGAGCAACGAAAACGAACTGCGCGACATGGTGCGCGCGGCTATCGACATGAAGGGCCCTGTCGCGATCCGATACCCGCGCGGCACCGCACTCGAAGAACACCTGAAGCCCGCTCCCGAGACCGTGGACGTGAAGCTCCCGAAGGTTTTGGAAGAAGGCAAGGACATCTTGCTTTTGGGGGCAGGGTTCATGACGAACGAACTGAAGAAGACGGCCGCCGTTCTCCGCGAAAACGGAAAGAGCGCAACGGTCGTGGATGCACGAATCATCAAGCCGCTGGATACCGAGGCTTACCGCAAGCTCTTCGATGCGCACAAGACGATTGTGACGCTCGAAGACAACACGCTGGTGGGCGGTTTCGGTTCTGCCGTGGCAGAACTTATTGCAGATCTCGGCTATACCGACAAGCGCCTGTTGCGTTTCGGCCTGCCGGATCATTTTGTGGAACAGGGTGAAATTCCTGCCTTGTTCAAGCTTTTGAAAATTGACGGGGAATCCGTCGCCAAACAAATCATGGAAAAAGTATGAGCGAAGAAAATAAAAACCGCACCGTAAAGATGACTCTGGACCGTAAGTTCGGAGTGAGCGAAAAGCCTGAACGTCGTCCGCGCCGTGACGACGACCGTGAAGAACGCGGTGGCCGCGAAGGCCGTTCTTTCGACGATCGCAGGGGCGACCGTGGAGACCGCAAGTTTGGCGACAAGAAGTTTGGTGACCGCCGCGAAGGTCGTTTCGACCGTGAACGCCGCCCGCGTCGCGACGGTGATGACCGTGGCTCCTTCGGAGGCCGCGAAGGTCGCCGCCCGTTCGGTGACAGGGGCCGCTCCTTTGTCGGCGACCGTCGCCCGCGCCGCGAATTTGCATCTGTAGGTGCTCCGATTTACCGCCAGCGCCCCGAAGAACAGAAGGAAGAGATCGAAGAAGTATTGGACGAAGCCGCACTCGAAGCCCGCGTGGCCGAAGTCGAGGCTAGCGAAGATTCCAACTTCAACCCGCCTTGGTTCAAGCGCATGCTCGCCCTCACGACCGAAAAGGGGCGCGAACGCGAAGGCCGCTTCCTCGGCGAAGGCGTGCATGTGGTGCAGGAACTCGTGTCGCATCACCGCGAACTCGTTCTCGGCGTGTACGTGACCGAAGCCTTCAACGACGAAGCTCTGATTGAACAAATTAACGAAGCCGAAATCAAGCTGAACGTGCTCACCGACGAACAGATGAAGAAGATCTCTTCGACCGTGACGACGCAGGGCATTGTCGCTGTCGCCCGTATCGCAAGCAAGAAGCCGGTCTATGAATCCAGCCGCAGCGTGATTACGCTCGTGGATGCCGTGCAGGATCCGGGTAACCTCGGTACGCTTTTCCGCACGAGCCTCGGCTTTGGTTCCGACGGCATGATTCTTGGACGCGGCACCGTGAGCCCGTTCAACCCGAAGGTGGTGCGCGGTTCCTCGGGCACCTTCCTCCGCGTGCCTTTCGAATTCGACGTCGATCTCGTCGACCAGATCAATTTCCTCCGTAGCAAGGGCTACACCATTATCGCGACCGATTTGCACGCCAAGCAGTCTCTGCGCCAGATTCCGCAGAACAAGCTCCGCAAGATGGCGTTCCTCGTGGGTAACGAAGGTGCAGGTACCAACCCGTACTTCATCGAACTCGCCGACGAAACGGTGAAGATACCGATGAGCAGCGAACTCGAATCCCTGAACGTCGCTGTCGCTCACGGTATCCTTAGCTACGAAGCTGCCCAGATTCAAGAGGATTTGAAGTAATGAACTTTCAGGCCCGTTTAGAAGAACGTATCGCCAAGTGCGGCAACCCGATTTGCCTCGGCATGGATCCGGTCATGAAGCTGATCGACCCGTGCTGCCCCGAAGGTTCCGCCGAAGACAAGATCAAGCGTTTCTATTCCGAAATTCTGGAATGCTGTCTCAAGCGTAACGTGACGCCCGCCGTGGTGAAGCCGAATAGCGCTTACTACGAATGCGTGAGCGTGCTGGCCATGCTCGTGTTGCAGCAGCTGATTGCTGATTATCGCAGCGCAGGCATCCCCGTTATTTTGGATGCGAAGCGTGGTGACATCGGTAAGTCAAGCGCTGCCTACGCAACCGCCGCTTACGATGTGTACAAGGCCGATGCCGTGACGGTTTCCCCGTGGATGGGCGCCGATTCTGTTGGTCCGTTCATTCGCGAAAATTCCGAAAACGGTGCGTACGTCTTGCTCCGTACGAGCAACAAGGGCGCCCATGACTTCCAGGACTTGCCGGTGGTCCGCAGCGACGACCCGCGCGACAACGCCGAAGCCTTCTATTCCGTGGCTGACAAGATTATGGAATGGGACGCGAACCTCGGCTACCTCGGTGCCGTTGTCGGTGCGACGCATCCTGAAGAACTCGAGAAGATTACCGCCTACACGGTTGCCCACAAGCACGAAATTCCGTTCCTGATTCCGGGTGTGTCTATTCCTGGAGTCCCGGGCGGTCAGGGCGGTGATGCCAAGACGGTGCTTACCGCTATTGCAAACGGTGGCGGCAAGCGCAAGTTCCACGTGCTCAACAGCTCTAGCGGACTCAACTTTGCCTACCAGCGCAGCGGACATCCCGAGAACTTCGCGAACGATTGCGTAGACGCTCTGGAAAAACTCGCGGAGGCCTGCCAGATCTAATTATGCGCTTCCTTGCGGTCATTCTATTCGCTATCGCAGTTATCGCGGCGGCTTTCCATTTCGCGAAGCCGCTTCCCGGTACGAACTTCGACGAGTCTTTCTTGCCGAAGGCATCGACGGTGCATTATGTGGCTGCAGGGCACGACGCTTCGGTGGCGGGGCTCTTCTGGATCAAGGGACTTACGGAACTCGGCGAAAGCTACTTGACCGGTAAGGAATATGCTTACCTGGGCCACGTGGCAGAACTTTCGACGAGTCTCGATTCCCTGTTCTACACGCCGTATTACTTTGTCGGTGGCGTGACTCCGATTGATGCTCCCGATACTTCGGACTTTTCTGTGTTGCGCCGTGCAAGCCGCGTGTATCCTGAGAACTGGCGCCTGTCGCTTTACTATGCGCTTCGCCTTGGTCGCGGCCCGTACCCGAACAAGACCGAGGCGGCGAATGTGATGCGCAAGTATTTCGATAGCCCGGACACGACGATTCCCGACCATATCCGCACGATTTACCGCAGCTTTGAAATTGACGAGATGCAGACGGAAACGGCTCTTGAAACGGTGCTCAATGACGTGATGCAGCCGCGCTTCAAGAAGTTCCGAGCTAGCTTCTATTCAAAGATTCTAAGGTTGATCGGCTACAAGGGCTTGATTAACGATGTGGAAAAGGACGAACATTACCAGAAGGTGAAAACGCTTGTCGACGGTATGGCCGACGGCAAGATCCACCCGGCAATCGTCTACCGCGAGCTCCTCGCCATGAAGAAAATCCGTGACGACGAACTCGCGGAAGAAGCAAAGAAGTCGGCGGAAACCAAGGCGAAAGAAACCGCTACTGATTCTGCCGCGGTAACAGATACGACCGCTACAACAGATTCAACTGCAACCGCAGTCGACACGGTTGCAACGGTCGATACAACAGCCGCAGCTAGCGCTCCGGCAGACAGCTCAGCAAATTAACTTGAAATTATTCCTCGCAGCGCTTTGCGTTGTTCGGGAGGCCCATCAGTTCGAAGGCATTTTTGCAGCGGAGCTTCAAATCTTCCGCTTCTTTTTTGCTGGTGCTTTTCAGCTGCGAACGGTAGTAGAGAATGCTCGCTGTATTGTAGGGCTTGTTCGCCTTGATGGCCTTTTCTTCGGCGACGCGGTAAAGGGAATCGGCGTCACCGTTTCCGCTGAGGTCTGCCATGCGTGCCGCGGTGAAGGCGTAGAAGCCGCTCTTCTTGTCGGAACGCTTGCCTGCCATCTTGAGCGATTCGTTGGCGCGTTTCATGTCGCGGTTTGCGGCATAGGCGATGGCGCATCCGCCGTAGAAGGCTGCCTGCACGTTTTCGTCGGCGGACTTGAGCGACTTGTCGTCAAAGGAGTCGCAGACCTTAACGGCGGCTGAATACTTATTGCGGGCGCTTAGGAGTGCCACTTTCGTCTTGGCGAACTGGATTCGAGTGTTCTTGTCGAGGACATTTTCGCGGACGACCGAAAGCAGGGAATCCGCAAAATTGTAATCGAGACTCATGGTACGGATCTGCGCCATGGCAATCAGCACGCGGCCTTCAGAGAGGAGGTCTGCTTCCTTGCGGCTTGCGAGCAGGGCGCGTTCCAGCTGGCCGTAACCCTTTGCGAACTTTCCGCTGTCGAAGGAGCGCTGCGCTCGGTAAGAGAGAATGCCCGATTCGGAGGCGCTGGCGACGGCACCTGCGGCAAGCATCGCTACAAGAATCTGCTTAAGCCTGCGCGTTACCATAGGGTCTCCACCATGAACGGCACCGAGTCCTTGCTAGGCAGGGAGCGCTTCACGATCCACATGTTCGAAACGCCTGCCATCAGGTCGTCTGCATTCTGGAGCGTCTGCTCCGTCGCTTCCATAAAGTCCGAAAGTCCGGATGTCACGAGGCTTACTTCGTTCAGCAGTCCGTCGACCCGGTTGAAGGTGTTGTCCACCTTGTTCATCATGCCGTCGACATTTCCCAGGAGGTTGTCGAGCTTTTGCGGCATGGGCTGAAGTTCGGTCATCATGCCCGAGACATTGTCGGCGATTCCGTCCACCTTGCCCAGGAGAACAGGGACCTGCACCTGCATCGTATCGAACAGGCCCGAGGCCTGGAAAAGCACCTTCTTGCCGACGAACGTGATGTCGTCGAGACGGTTGAGCTGGCGGTTCAGGTTGTCGTAAAGGAGGCGGGAGCCGAAGAGGGCGCCGATGGTAGTTCCTGTATCGAGAGCCATGCTGACGAGGGTGTCGGCGGCATCGATCAGTTCGTTGACGCGACCCAGGAGCTGGTTGGCGGTTTCAATCACCGTTTCGATATCCTGTGCTTCTCCGGGTTGCAGGGAGTCGCCGTCTTGCAGCACGCGGCCCTTGCCACGGCGAATGTCAATATTGATAACACGTGCAGAAATGAGGTTCTGGTCACGGATGGCAAATACCTGGGCGCTGTCGGTAATCAGGTTCTGGTACTGCTTGCGGATAACAAATTCCATCTTTACGCCTTCGCCATTGTCGCCGATTTCCATCTCGCCAATCTGGCCGACGTCCACGCCGCTGATCTGGACCTTGGTGCCGGTGTGCAGGCCGAACGCCTTCGTGAAGGTACTGTGCAGGCGGTATTCCTCGACACCGATCATACCTTCGGAGAAAAGTTTTGCGTAAAGTACTATAGCAAACACCATGACGGAAACGGTAAAGAAGACTCCGACCAGAAGGCCGGAAATTTCCATCCAGTTGATTCCTTTCAATGGTTTGAATGCCATGTCTAGAATATAGATAATAGAATTTCTAATATCTATCTTTATTTCATGGATTTTCTCGAATTTTTGAATAAATCGGTGACACCGTACCATACGGTGGAAAGCCTCAAGGCACTTCTCGCTTGTGCGGAAGACGAAAATGTTCAGTTGTTTGAACGCGGCGGCGCCCTGATTGTCGTCCGTCCGCCGAAGGAAGTTTGTTCTGACTCTAAATTCAGGATTGCCCTTGCGCATACGGATTACCCGACGCTCAAGATTACGCCGAATCCCGATAGCGCTTCGGCGGGAGTGCGTACGTTGCACCCCGAGATTTACGGCAGTCCGCTTTTTACCAGCTGGCTCGACCGCGACCTGGGTTATGCAGGGCTGCTGGCGTACGAGCGGAACGGTAAGCTTGAGACCAAGCTTGTTCGTGGCGACAAGTTGTTCCGTATTCCGCAGCTGGCGGTTCACCTGAACCGCGGCGTGAACCAGGAAGGGCTCAAGGTGAACCCGCAGACGGACCTGAACGCCCTATGGACGGCTATGGATGGCCGTGAACGTTTTGTCGATGCGCTTTCGGCGGAACTCCCTGCCGGCTCGAAGCTCCTGGATTTTGATATTCAACTGTTCGATGCGCAACCGGCGAACCGTGGCGGCTTTGCCGATGAATGGATCTATTCGGGGCGTCTCGATAACTTGAGCAGCTGTCATGCGATTGCTGAGGCTTTTGCCGCTGCGGACGCCCTTGAAAAGGATTTTCAGGTGGCCGCCTTCTTCAATAACGAGGAGGTCGGTTCCGAGACCCGCGAAGGTGCCGCCGGAAACTTCCTGAAGAGCGTGCTGGATTCTGTCTCGCCTCTCGTCTGTAGCGAGCTTGCGGGTGTTCTTTCGTCGAGTTTCGCCCTCTCCATCGACATGGCGCACGCCTGTCACCCGAATTTTGTCCAGAAACATGAAGGTAACCACGCGCCTGTCCTGGGCGGCGGTGTCGTGTTGAAGGTGAATTCGCAAAAGCGCTATGCCAGCGACGTGTTCTCGAACGCGCGTTTCAAGCTGCTTTGTGAACAAAGTAATATTCCGTACCAGATTTTCGTGATGCGTAACGATATGCCCTGCGGCTCGACGGTGGGGCCTGCCATTTCTGCCAGTCTTGGGATTCCGACGGTGGATATTGGCGAACCCATGCTCAGTATGCACAGCATCCGCGAAATGACGGCCGTTGCGGATCACGAAAAAATGACAAAACTGGTTTCTGCGTTGTACGGTAGCTCAAATCTGCCCTAGATTAGTTACATTTACACACGCATGTTTGCTGATAAGATAAAAGCGATTCGCGGCAGGTTCCCGCGCAAGTCCCTGTTGGGGCAGTTTCTGCGTTACCTGGTGACGGGGGGCCTCGCCTTCGTTGTCGATTTTGGCCTGTTCGCCTTGTGCCTTTATGTGTTTGACTGGCATTACCTGCTTGCAAACTTGGTGGGCCTGGTCGCCGGGCTTGTGCTCAACTATACCATGAGTATCGTGTGGGTGTTCACGGCTTGCGAAAGGACGCTTGAAAAGCGCAAGGTGATGGAATTCTCGCTGTTTGCGCTTGTGGGAATCGCTGGTGTCGGTATCAATCAGCTGCTGATGTTTCTGATGGTGGGAGTGTTTGACTGGAACGAGATGGTCTCCAAGATGATTGCCGCGATTCTTGTTCTGATGTGGAATTTTGGGGCGCGTAAGTTAATGCTGTTCCGAGAAAGGAAGGAGTGATTATGGTTGCTGAAAATGGTGAAAAGAAGATTGCCGTGATTGCGGGCGCGGGTCCTGCGGGGCTTACCTGTGCGCTGGAATTGTTGCGTACGACGGATGTGAAACCCGTGATTTTCGAAGCCGAAGACGTTATCGGCGGCATCTCGCGCACGGCGCGTTACAACGGCAACCGCATGGATATCGGCGGTCACCGCTTTTTCAGCAAGAGCGATACGGTGATGGACTGGTGGCAGGGAATCTTGCCGTTGCAGGGGGCCGCGAGCAAGGACGACATTGCTATTGGCCGCAAGGTGCCGCTGGTCGAAGGTGGCCTCGATCCCGAGAAGACGGACTACGTGATGCTTTGCCGCAGCCGTCTTTCCCGCATCCTTTTCTTACGCAAGCTCTTTGACTATCCGGTTTCGTTGAATGGCGACACCATCCGTAACCTTGGACTCTGGCGCATGTTCAAGATCGGCATGAGCTACCTCAAGGTGCAGCTGCTGCCCGCCCGCAAGGAAAAAAGCCTCGAAGACTTCATGATCAACCGCTTTGGCGTGGAACTGTACCGCACGTTCTTCCGCGACTACACCGAGAAGGTGTGGGGCGTGCCCTGCAGCAAGATCAGCCCCGACTGGGGCGGTCAGCGCATCAAGGGCCTCTCGATTACGAAGACGGTGGTGCATGCCCTTAAGCAGATTTTTGCGGGCAAGAAAAAGGCTGAAGCGGGTGCCGCCAACAGTGCGGACATCCGTCAGAAAGATACTGAGACGAGTTTGATTGGCCAGTTCCTTTACCCGAAATTCGGCCCTGGCCAGCTTTGGGAAACGGTCGCCGAGAAGGTGCAGGAAATGGGCGGCGAAATCCGTATGAAGTCGAAGGTCGTGGGCGTGAACCGTTCCGCCGACGGCAAGCGCATCGAAAGCGTGGTTGTAGAATCCCGTGCGGCAGACGGAAACGTTTCGACCGAGACGGTCGCCTGCGATTATTTCCTCAGCACCATGCCTGTGAAGGAACTTGTCGCTGCGATGGACAATGAAAAGAACCCGGTGCCTTCAGAAGTTCGCCGCGTATCCGACGGCCTTGTGTACCGCGACTTCATTACCGTGGGGCTCCTGCTCGACGAACTGCTCATCAAGAACCCGGCGAAGCCCGGCACTCCCGAAAGCAAGCTCAAGTTCGTGGCGGACAACTGGATCTATGTGCAGGAATCCGACGTGAAGCTCGGCCGCATCCAGATTTTCAACAACTGGAGCCCCTACCTGGTGGCTGACCCGAGCAAGGTGTGGATTGGTCTCGAATATTTCGCGACCGAGGGCGACGAAATGTGGCGCATGCCCGATGCGGACTTCATCAAGTTCGCGATTGAAGAACTCGACAAGATTCACGTGGCAAAGCCCGAGTCCGTCCGCGATTCCGTGGTGTTCCATATCAAGAAGGCGTACCCTGCCTACTTTGGTACCTATGGTGAGTTCGACAAGGTGCGCGCCTATGTGGACCCCATCGAGAACCTGTTCCTGATGGGCCGTAACGGTATGCACAAGTACAACAACATGGACCACAGTATGCTCGCTGCCATGGAAGTCGCAAAATGCATCCGCGAAAATTCTACCGACAAGACTGCCCTCTGGAACGTGAATAGCGAAGAAGAATACCACGAAGGCAAGAAAGCGTAGCGGAGCCTCTGATGAAAAAATTGCTCGGAATTTTCAGGCTCCCTGAACTCTATTGTGCATTGCTGCTGGCGGCAAGCCTCGTCGTCGGTTTTGCGTTGAGGGTTTCGGTCGAAAACGTCGTGCTGAGGCAGGGCGCTTCTATGGAGAAAGTAAGCCTTCCCGTTACCAAGAAAATGCGGGATGGGGAAGTGTTCCAGGTTGAACTGGATATCAAGAATGTCTACCGTACTCCGTACGACCTGCGCGTGGTTCCCGACGATTGCGCCGAGGGAATTGTAATCAATGGACAAAATCTGGAAATCAGGTCGGAGCCGGGGCGCTGTAATTTTACGAAAGGTTTCCTGCTGGACGACAGCGTGACTGCGCCGCATCGGGTGGGCGACAGGACTCACTATACGTTCTACCTGAAGAACAACGGCGGAAATGCGGGACTGAATGTATTTATCTACCAGACGTCGTTCTTGACACGCGTGGCGAATGTCGGCGCGGTGGTCTTTTTTGCGTTGCTCTGCATGTTTGTGGCGCGGCGGTTCAAGTTGCGCGACGGGATCCTTTTTCTCTTTTTGCTGGGAGTGCTCATCCGTACGGTGTTCTTTGCGAACGTGCCGTACACGACTTACTCGAACGATGTCGATGGCCATGTCGCCTACGTTCAGTACGTCCTTGACAACCATGCCATTCCTGGTGTAGATGACTGCTGGACTTGCTACCATCCGCCTGTTTACTATGTCACGGCGGCGCCCTCTTTCGTGTTCGGCGAATGGGCGGGCGTTTCGGGCCCTGCTGGCCTACAGTCGTTTAGCCTGCTTTTATCGGTGCTCACGCTCTTTTTCGGGATAATGTTCCTGAAGTCCTTCATGACGGGACCTGCGTTTGGAACCGCTGCGGTGCTGTGGACCTTGTGGCCGTTGATGATTCTGGTGTCGCCGCGCATCGGTAACGACCAGATGTTCTACCTGCTGCACGTGCTCTGCCTGTGGGGCGGCGTCAAGTATTTCAACGAAGGCCGTGGCAAGTTCCTGATTGTGGCGGTGCTTTCGGCGGCGCTTGCGATGTGGACCAAGACGACGGGCGTGGTGACGATCGGGATGGTGTTCCTGTTTACCGTTTGCGGTTATGTCAGGAATGAGAGATTCCCGTACCCGACAAAATCCGAGGTGGTGGCGTGGGGACTGTTCGTCCTACTGATTGCGGGGGTCGCCTTGCAGAAGCTTTTGGGCGATGCGGACCTGGTCGGTAACGCGAGTGGGCTGAATGGCCGGCTTAAGGTGGGCAACGAGGCGTTCAACTACATTTTCTTTGACCTGAAGTCCTTTGTGACGAATCCTTACACGAGCGCCTGGAAAGAAGAATGGGGCCGCGAATTTTTCTGGAACTATTCTTTCAAGTCGGCCATGTTCGGCGAATTTGAACTCGTGCGGAATGCGACAGGAAGGACCCTTGCGACTTTCATGAGCGTGTCGTTCCTTGGGTTGATGGTGTATGCGATTCGCGGATTCTGGAAGACGAAACTGCAGGTGATTCACTGGATTCTTTTGCTGCAGGCGGTGGCGTTCTTTGCGGCGTTGATGGTCTTGCGTATCAAGGTGCCGTTCTCTTGCAGCAACGACTTCAGGTACATTGCACCGGTCGTGTTGAGCATGATACCCTTCATGGCGACGGGAATTTCCCTGGAAGGCTCTTCGGTCAAGTGGAAAGTGCTCGGTTACGCACTTGTGGTGGCGTTTGCCTTGAGCACGGTGATTTTGTATATTCTTGCTATGTAGGAACTAAATGTGTCCTATGGAAGAAAGAAGATGCGTTTTTTATTGATTTGTGTATGTGTGCTGTCGGTGGCCTTGTGGGCGCGCCCCATCAACGATGGCAATAAGCTGTTCAAGAACGGCGACTATGCCGGAGCGCTCGAAAAGTACATGAAGGCCCGTGAAGCCGAACCCGGAAATCCGCTCCTGTTCTACAATATCGGAACTTGCCAGTACAGGCTCGGCAACTACGAAGAGGCCAAGAAGGAACT
>LVAE01000008.1 GCA_001603905.1 Fibrobacterales bacterium Fibro_02 | reverse complement strand
ATTGGAACATCCTATTTTTTTACCCCCTTAGAGGAATTTGCGAAAGAAAATATACGTTACCCACATTGTCGGATATGACATAGTAAGGGCAGTTGGAAAGTTCATTTTTTGGGGTCAGTTCATAGAGAGGGTGGCGGATGGTTCGACAGGCTCACCAACCTTTACGCCGCCTTAAGCCTGGCGAAACAGGAGCGAGGGGGAGGCCTCCCCCACCGTAGTTAAAACTTCGTGTCGACCGGGTTGAAGGTCATCTTGATGCCGGAGCGGATCCAGCCATCGATACCGTCTTCGTCCCTGTCATGTGCGAGGTTTCTGTACTTGCGTACACCGCCGCCCAGGTAGAAGCCAAACCAGCTGTTATACTGCATAGAGTAAAGGCCGTCGAGGACGTACTGAGTTTCTTCGATTCCCGACGGGGAATGTTCTTCCTTGATGGCTACGTCGTAGTCGGTGTAGAGTTCCTTGTCGCCTTGACGGAGCCAGGCGAGCGTCACCTTGGCGGCGTGGCGTCCCCATTTCCAGCCGAGATCCAGCCACAGGTCAAGAGCGTCGGAGCCGCGGCGGTAACCGATGGGATAATCGACAAAGTACATGTCGGCGTAGTCGGGATCGTCCTGTTCACGGTAGTTGCTGCGGTAGAGGCGACGGCTCGAATATTCCAGCAGCGGAAGGCGTCCGTTGCCATGCAGCGGATCAGTACGCACGGCGTCGAAGCGCCACGAGAACGTTCCGTAGCGGTGTGTCGGGATTTCCTGGTAGTAGCCCGCCATATAGCTGATCATGCTGCGGTTCGTGCCCTTGTCGTCATCTTCGCCCACGGGGCTGTTGACGTCTTCCATGCAAATTTGTCCGTAGAACTTGGAGCCCTGAATCGGAGTGAAGCCGAGTTCAAACGAGGTGACCGCCTTGGTGTAGCCACCCGCGAAATTGTTGTGCAGGAACATGAACGGGTTCATGGAGCGGAATTCCAGATCCTTGCCACCGACCATACTTTCTTCGATGACATAAGTCCAGAAATGTTTAGTTTCGACACCGATACGGTGGTACACAAGATTTTTCACGTTCTCGTCGTAGATACGGTCACGCTGGTTGGCTGCCTGCTTGTCCTTTTCGGGACACTTCTGCTCGGCGGCCTCGGAACCAGCGGGATAGCGGCATCCCGTTTCGTCAGGTTCGCCAGGAACATCGTCAAAGAGCCACGCGTTCAGGGAAGAAAGCAAGAAATCGTAGCGGAAGATGCCCGCCTTGAACTTCCAATGCAGACCGTCGTGATACGGCGTACCGCCAATCGTCAGGTCATTCGGAGACACCTTCAAATCGTCGGGGGAAAAACGTCCCAACTGCACATAGCCCACGGGATTATTCCACAGTGCGTAGGCGTTGATGGGCACGCCAATGTCGAGTTCGCTCGGTTTGTAGGTAAAGTTCGTCTTGAGGTCACTATCGTACCAGGCCTCGATATCCTTGCGGAGCGGGGCTTCCAAAAGGAAATGGAAATCGCCGTAACCCGCACGGAACGCAAGCGTAAAGAACGGCTCGATATGTTCCTCGTAGCTGCG
The DNA here is from genome assembly GCA_001603905.1 of Fibrobacterales bacterium Fibro_02. Classification (GTDB taxonomy): domain Bacteria; phylum Fibrobacterota; class Fibrobacteria; order Fibrobacterales; family Fibrobacteraceae; genus Fibrobacter. The sequence continues at coordinate 81,149 of LVAE01000008.1, read as the reverse complement.
TGCATTTTCTAGCGGAACGCGAAGCCCGCGCCAGTTGCCGCCATAAGTCTCGGCGGTATCCACAGCAAATGTCGGGTCGGTCGGGCCGCCGTTAAAGCCGAAGTTGAAGTCCGTGCCAATTTGGAAGTAGCCCTTGTAGCGTGAGGAATCCGCCAGGGCGGAATTATTCACAGAATCCGTCGCCAGGGCGACGGACACAAAGCAGCCTACAGCAAGCAAAAAAGCACGGAATCGCATAATAGGTAAATTTATAAAAAAAATGGATCCCGTCACCCTTCGGGTTCCAGGATGACTTAATTGTAAAACTTATACGATTGAGCGCGAGCGACTCGGCGCGAGCGGTATAACGTGAGCGACAAAGCCACAGGCGTTAAGCCGTGGCGGTCGCGAGAGCGAGCGCGCTGGGGACGAATTCACATAATTGAGCGTGAGCGGTTACAATAAGGGTTGCCCAGGCAGGGAGTCCCGGGCAACCCCTTGTGTTGTGGTGAGTGCGCACTCGCGCACTCGTTGTGTGTGTGATTTTCTTGGAGAATTCCAGCGAAACCTACCGAGACGTGAGTCCCGTAGATATTTTCGCCGAATTTATCAGCAAGCGCATATTAGAAGTTGTTCATGCTGCCTTGAGCGTTACGGAGCCAAGCGGGCTGGAGGTAGTCCACTTCGCCGCGTTCCGTTTCTGTTTCGCTGCGAGAAGCTGCGGCCATGGCCGGTTCCATCGTAGCACCCTGACGGGCGTAGGCAGGCATGTCGAATTCATTCTGGGCAGTGAAGGTTGCAGTTTCGAGACCAACGTTGTTGGTTTCCACGCCACCACGGCCACCGTTCATACGGTCTTCATCGGCCACAGCAGAAAATTCAGCGGTATCGGAACCCTGGGCAACCACTTCTTCTTCGGCAGGAGCAGTCGCGTTAAAATCCGGGGAGCTGAACATGGCTGCATTGATCGAACGAACCACCTGCGTTTCCGTGATGGACGGAATCGAAGCGGTCATTTCAGCCTGCGGCTGGGCCGGGGCCTGAACCTGCGACTGCACCTGAGTCTGCGCCTGGAGCTGTGCGAAGAAGTTCACGCTGGTCGGACGCGGAGTTGCCTGCTGAACGGCAGGAGCAGCCGAAGCCGTCGGGGCAACGTTCACCTGGGCATACGGATTTGCCTGAGCCGGAGTATTCATCTGAATCGTGGGACGAGGAATGAAGCTGGACGGAAGAGCACCCACGTTCACGCGGCTCGTAACGGTCTTATTAGAAGATCCACCGCAACCCGTAGCGATGATCGTGATGCAAACCTTGTCGCCAAGGGTCGGATCGGTAATATCGCCAACGATGATGTTCGGGTTGTTTTCTTCACCCACCTTTTCGTAGATGTGCTCCATGGCATCGTTATGTTCGAGCAAGGAGTAGTTCTCGCCGTGAGCCACGTTCACGAGCACGCCCGAAGCGCCTTCGATATTGATATCTTCGAGAAGCGGAGAGGCCAGAGCCATATCGGCAGCCATGATACCGCGGTTTTCACCCTGGGCATAGCCTGTACCCATCAGAGCGGTGCCGCCCTTCAGCATGACCTTGCGGATATCGGCGAAGTCCACATGGACAAGGCCATGGTGGAACATGATGCCGCAGATGCTCTTGACGGCGTTGCCGAGAATTTCGTCAGCCATCTTGAAGGCTTCTTCCATGGTAGCCTTCTGGTTAGAGGCCTGGAGGAGACCGAGCAACTTCTTGTTTTCGACAACGATGATCGTGTCGACGCATTCGCGGAGAGCTGCAATACCGGACTGAGCAATCGAAGAACGTGCATTACCTTCCCAACGGAACGGCTTGGTCACCACGGCAACCGTGAGGATACCGAGTTCGCGTGCCACGCTGGCAACGACAGGAGCAGCACCCGTACCGGTACCGCCGCCCATACCGGCAGCAATGAACACCATGTCGGAATCCTTCATGGCTTCCTTGAACTGGTCAAGGCATTCTTCGGCAGCCTTGCGACCCATTTCAGGATCCATGCCGGCGCCCAGGCCACGAGTAGCCTTGTCACCGATCTGGATGGTATGATCAGCCTTGCTCTGGTCAAGGGCCATAGAGTCCGTATTCACGGCGTAGTATTCTACTCCCTCGATGTTCATGTCCTTCATGCGATTCACGGTGTTTCCACCAGCACCGCCGACGCCGAACACTTTGACCTTGGCATTGTTGTAGGATGGAACCTCGCCCATAATGCGAGACTTTACTTCGAAGTTGAAGTTGTCGATTTCACTCATGTTAATTATCTCCCTGGTAGTGAGTGTTGGTTGTTGTTATAAATACTTCCTGACGATTTCAAGGAAATGCTGGAATCCCTTCTTGACTGTATCCGGGATCTGCATCTTGCTTGTCTCGTTTCTCTTCTTTTCGCGGTGCTGCTTGTTCGCATAGTACAGGAGGCCGATACCGGTCGCATACGACGGATTCTGATAGGCTTCCTGAATGCCGCTCATGCCCTTGGGACGACCGATGCGGACGGGCTTCTTGAACACCCTGCACGCAACGTCCTCGATACCTTCCAAGGCGCAGCAGCCACCTGTCAGGACAATACCACCGTTGATAATGGTATCGACCTGGCATTTTTTAAGTTCTTCATTCAGCAACTTGAAAATTTCTTCCACGCGTGCCGTAATGATGTTCGCAAGCAACTTGCGAGAGCACTGGACGTCGCCACGGTTACCGACTGCGGGGACCGGGAACGTTTCGTCCTCAATCAAATTATTAATGGTGCATGTTCCGTACTTCTTCTTGATCTCTTCGGCCTTCGAAAGAGAAATCGGGACATTGAGGCAGCGGCTGATATCACTCGTGATGACGTTTCCGGCATAGTCAATGGAGGTCGTAAAGCGCACGGAGTCATTCACGAATACGGCAACATCCGCCGTTCCCGCACCAAAGTCAATCAGGGCAACACCCAGTTCGCGTTCGTCGTCGGTAAGGACAGAGCTTGCGGAGGCAAGAGGCTCCAGCACGAACCCAGCCACATTGAGACCGGCGCGATTGATAATCTTGCCCAGGTTCTGCATGGCGTTCTGGCGAGCGGTCACCACCTGGACCTCGACGCCCAGGCGACGGCCCGAACGGCCCTTGGGATTGCGGATATGTTCTTCTTCGTCCAAAGAGTATTCGCCCGGGAATACATGGATGATTTCGCCTGCGGAAGGCGGCACCGTGCTAGCCTGGCGCTGCACATTGTCGATATCCTCTTCGCGAACTTCGCCCGTCGGGAGCGTCACGATTCCCTGGAAACTGTAGGAGCGGACGTGCTTGCCGGCAATGCCCACGTAGACATCGCGGACATCGACTCGCGTCGAGTTTTCGATTACCTGGACCGCCTGCTGGAGGGTTTCCACCACCGAGTCAAATTCGTCCGCATTCTTGAGAGGGAAATCGCCGCATTCCACAACACGGACATTTTCGCCTTCCGAAATGCCTACGAACAGGTTCAGCTTCGAAGCCCCGATGTCAAGACCGAAGATGTATTCTTCTTTTCTCTTTTCCTGTTTACTGTCATCCATTGACGCACCTCTTATCATAATTCCTTACGTACGCAAACCCCGAAAATCTCATATCGAGTTCTCCTGCACACCGCAAATCGGTAGCAAATCCATTTTCGACGGCCTTATACAAGACAAACATATCCTTATTCCAATTCTTTGCAGGGAACAGGGCCACAAAGCCCACATCCCTGAAGAAAACCTTTATCGCGGCATCACCTTCGGACCACGTCAACTGCGAGACCCTATCGTAGAGTTCGCGGTCTGCATTCCGCATAGTAAGCAAGAACTGCGACATCATCTTAACCTTGTCGAGCGCATCTACTTCCAGCACCGGGAGCCGCATGGCGGTCGCCACAGAATACGGAAGCGGGAGGCCCTTTTCCGAATAGATGGTCGCCTTGCCACCTTCGAGCACGGTCAACACGGGAGTCGCCTCTTGCAACTTGATGTACAGCGAAGAAGGGAACTTCTTTTCGACACTGACCGAAAGGATCAGCGGAAGCTGTGTTAGGGCGGCCGCTACGGAATCCTCGTTCAGCTCGGACATCCGCATTCCCGTTTCCACCTGTGCATTCTGCATCACATCTTCCCACGAAAGCATACGATTGCCTTCAATTTCCACATACTGCAAGTAGCGCAGTTCCAGCGGATTGAAGCGCTGCAAATAGAAGCGGTTGTGAATCGCAAGGAACGCAAGCACCGCAAGCACCACGCCGAATATCCAGCCCCGGCGCTTGAACCAGCACCACACGCAGCCAAAGGCGTGCTTCAACTTGCGAGCACGTTCTTCCCTTCGCTGGCGTTCGTTGGTGCCGATGCGGCGGCCAAACAATGTGGTACTACGTTCCTTCAATCCAATCTCCTAGATGCATTCCTTGAGAATGCGCTCACCGAGTTTCCAGATGTTGCCGGCACCCATGAGGACCACGACGTCACCCGGCTTAAGTTCTTTCTTAAGAATCGGGAGCAGGTTCAGCTGGTCGCCCACGAAGCGGGCATCGCGATGCCCGCGGTCCGTCGCGCTGTTTGCCACCAGCGCACCGGTCACGCCCTCGATGGGCTTTTCGCGGGCCGGATAAATATCAGTAGCCAAGAGGACATCGCAGTTGGCAAATGCACCGCCGAAAGCATCATGCTGGTCGCGGGTACGCGTAAACAGGTGCGGCTGGAAAGCCACGATAATGCGGCGGTCCGGGAAAGCATCGCGGAAACCGAGCAGGGTCGCCGTCGCTTCGGTCGGATGGTGCGCGTAGTCGTCGAACACCAGGATATCGTTCTTTTCGCCGATGAATTCGAAACGGCGCTTGACACCTTCGAATTCGGCACAGGCCTTGCGGGTGACATCGGCAGAGATACCCTCTTCGATCGCGAGCGCCACGGCGGCAGTCGCATTCAGCACATTGTGACGGCCAGGAATCTGGAGCTTGAATTCGCCCAAGCTTTCGCCATCATTCAAAATTTCAAATACGGGGTAGCCCTTTTCAAAACGGAGATTATCGACACGATACTTGGCCTGACGCGTAAAGCCGTAGGTAATCACCGGCTTCTTGAGGCGTGCCAGGATCTGCTGCACGTTCGGATCGTCGAGGCAGACAATCACCTGACCGTAGAACGGAATCTTGTTCGCGAACTGGACGAAAGCATCCTTGATATCTTCGATATTTTCGTAAGTGTCCAAGTGGTCGGCGTCAATGTTCGTGATGATTGCAGAAGACGGCATCATCGAAAGGAAGCTGCGGTCGAATTCGTCACTTTCGGCAATCAGGTAGTCACCCTTACCGACCTTAGCGCCGCTGCCCTTACCCTTGACTACACCGCCCACGATAATGGTCGGGTCAAGGCCGGCTTCTTCCCAAATCTGGCCCACGATAGACGTGGTCGTCGTCTTGCCGTGCGTACCGGCAATCGAAAGCGTATACTTCATGCGCATGAGTTCACCGAGCATTTCGGCACGGCGAATCACCGGAATACGGCGGTTGTGAGCTTCAACCAGTTCCGGATTATCGTGCGGAACCGCAGAAGAATAGACCACAAGGTCAGTACCTTCGACATTGGAAGCCTCGTGCTTCGAGAACACGCGAATTCCAAGACCCTTGAGGTAATCGATCACGGCACTTTCGCCCGTGTCGGAACCGCTCACGACAAAGCCATTCGCATGGAGCACCTCGGCAATGCCGGACATTCCCGCACCGCCGATACCGACAAAGTGAAGCTTGCGGACACGCTTGCAATCATTAATCTGCATTAACCATTCTCCTTTGAGAGGATCACTTTCGCAATCTGGTCAGCGGCATCGGGCATTCCCAACTTCTTCGCCGCATCGGCCATCGCATTTAAACGGGTTTCGTTGCCCAGGAGCTGTTCCACCTTTTCCCACAGGTGATTTTCTTCGGCATCGAGTTCCACAAGGGCTGCGCCCGCCTTTTCAACAACGCGGGCGTTGAATTCCTGATGGTTCGCCGTCGCATGCGGGAACGGAAGCAAAATGGAGGGCTTGCCGAAGGCAAGGATTTCGGCAAGAGCCGAAGCGCCTGCACGGCTGATAATCAAATCGGCATGCATCATGTAGGCATAAATTCCATCCAAGAAGCCGCGGATTGCCACGTTCGGCACATTACCCACGCGTTCACTGATGGATTCCACATTCTTGACACCCACCTGCCACACGACAGAAACGTCGTCGCGAGCGGCAATCGTCTTGATGCTCTCTTCAATCTTGTTGTTGATACCGACGGCGCCCTGCGAACCACCCACGATAAACACGGCCTTCTTGCCCGGAGCAAATTCAGCAGGGCGAGCCATGGAACCTTCCGCGGGAAGTTCACGAACGGGGTTTCCAAAAATCATGCACTTTTCTGCAGGGAAAAACTTGGATGCCGATTCGGAGGTTACAAAGATGGTCTTCGCATAGCGGGAACCCACCTTGTTCGCCACGCCCGCCACCGCATTCTGTTCCTGCAGATAGACGGGAATGCCAGCAGTCCCTGCGGCAAGCACGATCGGGAGCGACACGTAACCGCCCGTCGCCACGACGACATCGGGTTTCACCTTCTTGATGACGCTCTTGGCACGCACCAGAGCCTTGGAAAGGTTAAAGGGCAGCGCCAAGTTCTTGAGGAACGGGCCACGATGCAGAGGAACCGCCGAGATGTATTCATACGGCCAGTCCTTGGCCACGAGGCGTTCTTCCATCGAATCCTTACGACCAGCGAAAGTAATATCGGTCACGCCCATCTTCTTCAGACTATTTGCAATGGCTACGGCTGGGAAAATATGGCCACCGGTACCGCCACATACGAAAAGGAACTTTTTCATACGCCACTCCTTGTAAAATCAACATTTCTATAAGCGCTACTTTCCAACGATGCGCCACTCATATAAGGTTCATTGATCATCTTGCCCGTATTGGACCTAGAGATATTCAACAAGATTCCAACCACGACACAGCTGTAGATCAGGTTCGTACCGCCGAAAGTGATAAACGGCAGCGGCTGACCTGTCATCGGGAAAAGTCCCACGCAAACACAGACATGCACCAGGAAGTTGAAGAACAGAGAATAGGTGAACGCGACCGCCATATACTTGCCAAAGCGGGTCGAGGACTGACGCGCGATCTTGAATCCCTGCGCAAAAAGAATCGCAAACAGGGCCAGCAGAACAAAGGTTCCGACAAAGCCGAATTCCTCACCCACCACTGCATAGATAACGTCCTTATGCGCTTCCGGCAAATAGCCAAGCTTTTGCACGCCCATGCCAAATCCCGTTCCCGTGAATCCGCCATTTCCAAGAGCCTGCAACGCGTGGTCACCCTGCCAGTTGGAAGCGACCATTTCTCCTTCGTCAGCAAAGAACGCATTGATACGCTTACTGGAGTGTCCCGTCACAAGCAGCATAATCAAGCCGAGCGGAGCCAAAGTGCCCGCCGCCATCGCGAGGTATTTCAGGTTCACACCCGCCGTAATCATTACGCACACCACCACGAGCGAAAGCATCACGATCATCGAGTAGTTCGGCTGCAGAATAAGCAACAAGGCCGTGATTCCAAAGAATATTCCCGGCTGCACCAGGGTGCACGCGATACTCTTGATGTTATCGCCCGCCTGCGAGAATTTCCAGCAAATGCAAATCAGCATCCCCAGCTTCATAATCTCGGACGGCTGAATGCCAAAAATCCAACGGTTCGCGCCCTTAACGGCACCGCCCTTGACCAGGGCCGCTATCGTCAGAACCACACCCACCGCGAATGCGACTCGTCCAAGCCACACCCAATTCTGGTAATCCACAAATCGCGCACAAATAAACATCAGCGCAAGTCCCGCCACAACCTTAACCACATGCTTCTGCAGGTAGAATTCTGCAGGCAAGCCCTTGGCTACGGCAAAATGCGACGACGCCGTATAGATGATAGGTACACCTATACAGATCAGCAACAGCGCTGCAATAAGCAGTAGCTTGTTCATGCCGGTATGTGCTGCCGTATTTTCCATTTACACTACAACCTATGCGTTAACCTTCGTCAGCTTGAGCAGGGCATCCACCACAGTCTCCATGTGCATACCGCGGCTGCCCTTGATCAGAAGCACGTCACCTTCGGACACGATTTCGGTGAGGGTGTCGATCAGTTCCTGCACAGAGGCAAAATGATGAGCAGCCTTCATGCCCTTGGACTTTGCGCCCTTCACATAAAGTTTCGCCTTTTCGCCCACGGTCAGGAGCATATCAAAATTCATTTCGGGCACCATGGCACCCATTTCCTGGTGCAAGGCGTCGGTCTGTGCACCAAGTTCCAGCATATCGCCCAGAACGGCAATGCGGCGGTTCACCTTCATATTGCCGATTGTCTGCAAGGCCATCTTGGTCGAAGACGGATTGGCATTGTAGCAGTCCGACACGATCTTGAATCCGTTTGCGTTCTTGATTTCCATACGCATGTTGGTCGAACGGAAATTGGCGAGAGCCTTCGCGATTTCAGCCTTCGGCACGCGGAACTGAAGGCCCACGGCAATAGCGGCGAGGGCATTATAGAGGTTATGGATACCCGGCACGTTCAGCGTGAACTTGGTGCGTTCCACAAAGAAAGTGGCACAGTTGTCTTCGCTCCATTCGAGCTTTTCGGGCTTGATGATGCCGCGCTTCACGCCAAAGGTCACCACCTTATAGCTGGTATTGCTGCGGCACTTGCAAAGGCGCGGGTCATCGGCGTTCACAATGAGCACGCCGTTCTTCTTGAGGCCAGCGACAATCGTCTTCTTTTCGGCAAACACGCCGTCCAAATCCTTGAGGCGTTCCAGGTGAGAGGCACCGATGTTGGTAATCACGGCGACATCGGGCTCGACTGCGAGCGAGAGCGGACGGATTTCATCCGGGCCGCTCGTGCCCATCTCAATGACAGCCGCTTCGTGGCTGTGCTTGAGCTGAAACAGCGTCATGGGCACACCGATGTGGTTGTTGAAGTTACCAGCGGTGGCGTGCGTATTATACTTCTGCGAAAGAACGGCCTTCACCATTTCCTTGGTGGTGGTCTTGCCGTTGCTACCCGTAATAGCAACCTTCTTTACCTTAAAGTTCTTCTGATAGCCCTTGGCGAGTTTGAGGAGCGCTTTCGTCGTATCGTCGACGGGCGCATACATCTTGAAGTTTTCGATGCCTTCGGCATCAGCATTCACGACACTCATCAATGCTCCATTCTTTTCCATTTGAGTTACAAACTGGTGGGCGTCAAATCGGGCGCCCTTAATCGGCCAAAACACAACACCCTTGGCAGGTTCGCGGGAATCCATGCAAAGGTTCACCTTGCGGTTCTTGGTACGGCCATCAACGCCTACCGAGTAGGTTTCGAGGATTTCCAAGAGTTCCTTGATTTTCAAGTCCAGCTTATACATTTTCCATTGCCTTCACCGCTTCTTCGCGGTCATCAAAATGGTGTTTGGTCTTACCCACAATCTGGTAGTCTTCGTGGCCCTTGCCCGCAATCACGAGCCAGTCGCCATCCTTAAGTTCCGCACAAGCCTTGGCTATTGCCTCTTCGCGCTTTTCGACCACGCTAAACTTGTCCGTCTTCATACCTGCACGAACATCGTTGATGATGTCCGTCGGATTTTCGGTACGCGGATTGTCCGAAGTGAGCCAGGCCTTATCGGAGAGGCGTTCGGCGATCGCACCCATAATCGGACGCTTGGTCTTGTCGCGGTCTCCACCGCAGCCAAACACACACGAAAGCTTGCCGCGGCAGAGGCTGCGGGCAGTCGTAAGGACACGTTCGAGGGCGTCGGGAGTGTGGGCGTAATCCACTATCACGTGGCGGCCATTCTTGTTCCAGACTTTTTCGAAACGGCCCGGAACGCGAACTTCGGAGAGAGCCTTGCGCATTGCCGGTTCAGCAATTCCAATCGCCTTCGCCCATGAAAGCACTAGCATCACGTTGTCCACGTTAAAGTCGCCGCACAGCGGAGTTTCAAACACGTCCACACTAATGGCGGGCAGACGCAGCTTGAGTCCGTCTTCAGTATTTTCAATAGTCCCTTCGGGCTTCACAGTAGCACCAACGACCCCTAGACGCGAGACAGCCACCCTCCGGTCCGCTCCTATCCCGGCTAGGGAATCGTATAGTTTCTTTCCGTACGCGTCATCAATGTTTACGACAGCAACGCCATCGCTTGCAAGGTAACGCGTAAACAAAAGTTTCTTTGCCTCAAAGTAGGCGTCCATCGTCTTATGATAATCGAGATGGTCCTGCGTCAGGTTGCTGAACAGCGCACTCTTGTAAAGCACGCCCGCCATACGGCCCTGATCCAGGGAATGCGAAGATGCTTCCATTACCAAGTCCGTACAGCCCGCATCAACAGCCTTCGCGGCAAACGCATACAAATCCAAAAGCCCCGGAGTCGTAAGGGTAGCCGGCACCGACTTGTCACCAATCTTGTTCTTGATGGTTCCCAAAAGCGCCACCTTGTGGCCGGCCGCCGTAAGCATCGCATCCATCAGGAAAGCGCTGGTGGTCTTTCCGTTCGTTCCGGTAACCGCATGGGCATTCAGTCTTGCAAACGGATCCTTATAGAAAATCCTTGCCGATTCCTGACGGGCAACCTTCACGTCGGCCACCTGAATCCATTTCGAGGTCAGTTCAGCAGGAGCAACCGCTTCACTCACCACGGCAACTGCACCGGACGCCACCGCATTCACGGCAAAGCCTTCGGCACCCGGCATCGCAAAAAACAAGTCGTTCGGCTTCACGCGGCGGGAGTCGTCGCATAGGCCCTGCACATTCAATTTCTGCATCAAAGTCTCAGAAATCATCAGCCTTTCTCCTTTAGCGTCAGCATACAAATCTGTCCCTTGCGGAGCGGTTCACCCGCTTTCGGGCTCTGCGATACAACGCGGCCCATTCCAGAATATTCCACGTTCATACGGATGTTTCCCGCAATTTCAAGAGCATCCTTCAACGAAAGCCCCTTCAAGTTCGGCATCTTTTCCGCATCCACATTTCCAAGCTTCAGTACAAGCGACAGCGAGTCCGCCATATCCCTGCGTACCGACACCACACGGTCCCCTTCGCCTTCGAACGAAACCGGGCAATTCTTGGACTTCGCCAAGGCCTGTGCTGCATTGGCCACCATTCCTACATAGTCATCCTTGCAGGGCGATTCCGGCTTTACCAAGGCCAGTGCATGAGCAGCGGGCGAAAGCTCGGGATGGTAATAGATGCTTTCCATAATCCGGCGGAAAATAGGCCCTGCCGTCGCACCGCCCGTATGTCCGTAAAGCTTGTCGGCGTTCGGATCATCGACCAGTACCAGGCACACGTAGCGGACATCTTCAACCGGGGCAAGACCAATGAAAGACGCAACCTGGTGTTCGCGGTCGTATTTTCCCGTTTCCTGGTTATACTTTTCGGCCGTACCCGTCTTTCCGCCAAAAATCACATCGGGAATCTTCTTGCTCGCCACACGCTTAGCCGTGCCGCTATTCACCACGCGGTTCAGCATCTTGCGAATCGAGGCGGCCGTCTTCTCCGAAATCACGCGCCGCACCTTTACGGGATTTTTCTTTTCCACCAGGTTTCCATCGGCATCGCGCCATTCCTTTACAATCATGGGTTCCATCAGGTTCCCGCCATTGGCGACCGCCGAATACGCCATCACCATCTGAATCGGCGTCACGGACACGGCGTGTCCAAAGCCCATCGTCTTCAGCGTACGATCATCTTTCGTGAGCTCGTAGGGCATGTACAAGCGTCCGGATTCTTCGCCATAAAGGTTTTCCGACGTTCTCATGCCAAAACCAAAATTGCGAGCCATGCGGTAGAAGCGATCCGCCCCCACCTTGTCGGCAATCTTTGCAAACACGATGTTCGACGACTGCACCATCGCCTCGGCCATATCCATATCACCATAAACATGCGTATCGCAGATGCGTTCTGATTTAGGATTCCAGCTCCAGCACTTGCCTTCGTTCACAAACACGGTATCTTCGGGAACCACATCGTTTTCAAGGGCAGCTGCAGCCGTAATCACCTTGAACGTCGACCCCGGTTCATACGACATCGCAACGATGTCATTTTTCGCCATGCGGCCGACACCCTGTTTCTTGGAATTCGGATCAAATGTCGGGTAACTTGCCATTGCAAGGATTTCGCCCGTGTAGGGGTCCACCACCACGGCAGAGGCACTCGCCGCGCTGAACTCGGTCACACCATCCTTGAGCGCCTTCTCCACGATTTCCTGCATGTTCTTGTCGATGGTGAGCACCAGGTTCTTTCCCGGCTTCGCCTCGGCCACGTTTTCGGAGCGTCCGTAGATTTCATGCTCCGTGGCATCCTTGATACCTACGCGGAAACCTTCGTTGCCACGGAGACGCAGGTCGAAGATACGTTCAATGCCAATGCTTCCAACGCCATCGAAACCGACCTTGCCCAGAATCTGCGAAGCAAGCTTGCCCTGCAAGAAAATTCGGCTATAGTCTTCGGCCTTGCCCGTATCGCGCAGGTTCTGCGCAAACACCACGCCGTTCCTATCCAGAATTTCACCGCGTTCCGCATAGATGTTCTTGGTCATCGTAACCTGGCGCTTGGTTTCTTCCTGATAAACGCCACGGTTGATCACCTGGATATTGAAAGTCTGCCAAGCCAGGACGCCGATAACGCCTAGCACTATCATCTTTCCAACCGAGAGGGCATCCAAATTCACGATATTCATGGAGCCCCCATGATGCGTACCTTGGTCGGCACGCTGTTCAAGCCAAGTCCCGCTTCTTCGGCAAACACCGAAAGATTTTCCAGCGAAGACAGCTTATTGATTTCAAGCTGTTGCAAAGTACGTTCGCGTTCCAACTGACCGATTTGCAAGGCCAGCTCATGCGATTTCGTATAAAGTTTCGTCAGGCGGTTCTGCATGTACAGTGGCAAAATCAACATCAGACCCGCCACCAAGATGGCGCCCAAAAAGCCCCGCACAATTAGACGGTTCGAGGACAGCACGGAATTCACATTAGACTCGCTCATACCCGTTCGTACACCCTCAGTTTCGCAGAGCGAGCCCTGCTGTTAACCGCAATTTCTTCATTTGTAGGTAAAATCGGCTTCCGATTCACCTTCTTCAAGCGCTGATGGTTACCACCACACATACACACGGGCATATGTTCGGGGCAAATGCAGGCGCGTTCAAATTCCGCGGCAGTTTCCTTGACGCAACGGTCTTCCACCGAGTGGTAGCTCATGACCACCAGGCGGCCGCCCACCTTCAGGCAATCAACAGCAGCGCGGATGCTTTCCTCGATTTCCTTGAGCTCGCCGTTCACTTCCATGCGAATCGCCTGGAACACGCGAGCCAAAAGGCCGTTGATTTCACGTTTCTTGTCCGGGAACACCGATTCCACCACCGTCTTCATGTCAGACGGCAAAATGTCGCGACCGTTGATAGACGCCGCCATTTCGACCAGGCGGGTCGAAAGTTTAAAGGCACGATCCATGTCGGCGTTCCTGCGGAGCGCCGCGGCAAGGTCGTCAGCACTTACGGTACGCAGCCATTCCTGCGCCGAGACACCTTCGCGACGATCCATGCGCAAGTCGAGCGGATTGTCACCCACAAAGGTAAAGCCGCGGGCGGAGTCATCCACCTGATGGCTGCTGATTCCCAAATCGTAAAGGATTCCATCCAACGAATTCGGGGCAATTTCATTCTTCAATTCACCGAAGCGAACCGGATGCACAATGAACTTCGGCGCGGTTCCCGAAAGACGCTTGGTCGCAAAGGCCACCGCTTCTTCGTCGCGGTCAAAGGCATGCAGCACACCGTCTTTATTTAATTTATTTGCAATCGCGTAGGAATGTCCGCCACCGCCCAGGGTGCAATCGGAATAAGTGCCATCGGGCTTGATGTTCAAGCCTTCGAGACATTCGGCGAGCATCACCGGATCGTGATAGAACACGCCGTTCTCGACGCCCGCAGTGGCAGCAGCGGAATGTAGACGGAGATTATCTTCGGCCATCGTCGCCCTCCGTCAAGCTTTCTCCGTAGTACGCGGCATCGAATGCAGCAACAGCATCCTCTGTAGTCAATCCATACATGGCATTGAAGCGTTCCGGATTCCATAGTTCCAGAGTCTTTCCGCTAGCTTGTACGTAAAGGACTTCATCCTTTAGACCAGCATACTCCAACAAGATTTTTGGAAGTAAAATGCGGTTCTGACCATCCAGTTCCACAACCGTGGGACAGAGGCCTCTGCGAACTAGGTCGGCTTGACGGCGGTCGGACCTCGAGTCGAGGTCGGCCATGAATTTTTCGTATTCGGGCAGGGTATACAGCCGAAGGGTCCTAGCCGGGCCACGAGTGACCACGAGCTTTTCCCCGTCGGACGGCAGCAGCTGACGACGGAATTCCCTAGGGAAGGAAGACCTTCCCTTTCCGTCGATAGCCGTCTGGGCCTGACCTATGAACAACGAAGAACTCATACTAGTTTACACACAGATTTGGGACATTTTACCACAACACAGTACAAATTTACCATTTTTCCCCACCGATGCAAGATACGAGTGCATTTTTCGCACCCAAAGCATACAAAAAACATACTTCAGTCCTTGGTCCGGGGCAGATATAGTGAACATCAGTTCACCAATTCTACTGTTGATACGTCTATTTTTTTTTTCGAAAAAGCGGTAATCGACACAGACAACCGAATACAAGCCGAAAATTTTCTATCGTTTAACCCACTATGGAACGCGAAACCTTTAAATCAAGACTCGGATTTATCCTCATTGCCGCCGGTTGCGCCATTGGCCTGGGCAACGTGTGGCGATTCCCTTACATTGCCGGCCAGTACGGCGGAGCGGCCTTTGTGCTTCCCTACCTCGGCTTCCTGCTTTTCCTGGGCCTGCCCATCTTGATGGCTGAACTCGCCCTGGGTCGTGGAGGCCGAAGCGGTATCGCCCGCGCCTTCGACAACCTGGAAAAACCGGGTACCAAGTGGCACTGGGCCAAGTTCCCGTTGATTTCGGCCAACTACATATTGATGGCCTTCTATTCAGTGGTTACTGGCTGGATGTTCTATTACTTCTACAAGATGGTCACCGACCCCAAGTTCCTCTTGGGCACTCCTGATGAGATTGCGGCCGGTTTCGGCGAAATGCTTTCGAACCCGGGCCTCATGATTTTCTGGATGACGGTTGCCATTGTCATCGGCCTCTTTATTGTGTCGCTCGGCCTCCAGAAGGGGGTGGAACGCATCACCAAGACCATGATGATTTGCTTGCTTGTCATTATGGTAATCCTTGCGATTCGCGCCGTGACCCTCCCCGGTTCTACAGCCGGCCTTGAATTCTACCTGTTGCCGTCCTTGGAACGCCTTACGCAATCGGGCAAGGGCCTCGGCGAGGCAATCTTTGCCGCCTTTGCTCACGCCTTCTTTACCTTGAGCCTCGGTATCGGTAGCATGGCCATTTTCGGTAGCTACATCGGAAAGCATCATTCCCTGGCCAAAGAAGCCACAAGCGTCTGCATTCTGGATACCGTTGTCGCCTTGGTCGCGGGTATCATCATCATCCCGAGCTGTTTTGCCTTCAACCAGTCTCCTGGTCAGGGCCCGGGTCTTATCTTCGTGACGCTTTCTAACGTGTTCGCCATGATGCCTGCCGGTAGATTCTTCGGTGCAGCCTTCTTCCTGTTCATGTCTTTTGCGGCCATGTCCACCTTGATTGCCGTTTTCGAAAATCTGGTGTCGTTCTGGATGGACCTCAAGGGATACAAGCGCCGCAAGGTCGCCTATTGGAACATCCTGATTGTGTTCCTGCTTTCGCTCCCCTGCGCTCTCGGCTTCAACGTGCTTTCCAGCTTTGAACCGTTCGGTCCCGGCAGCTGTGTCTTGGACCTCGAAGACTTTATCGTGAGCAACACCATGCTCCCGGCGGGCGGTATGTTCATCGCCATCTTCTGCTCCAGCCGTTACGGTTGGGGCCAGGAAAAGTTCTTTGCCGAAATGAATGCCGGTAAGGGTTACAAGATCCCTTACAATGCCGCCTTCAGAATCTACTTCAAGTGGATTTTGCCGGCTCTCGTTTCGATCCTCTTGATTCAGGGATACCTTTCCAAGTTTGCGCCGGAACTCTGCGCCAAGATTTTCGGATAACTCGTACCGCGGCGAAAAACCGCCGCGAAATTTCTGTTCTAAAAAAATTCAAGACCGGCTTACCGCCGGTCTTTTTTCATGAAAAAACAGCCAAGGCCTATTCCGCCCAGTGATTGCCGTTGTAATTGCGGGCGGTATCGGCGTCCATGCCAATCTGGCGCACCAGATCATCCAAGGAAGCGAACTTCTGTTCAGGACGCAGATAGGCCATCAAGTCAAGCACCATCGGGCGTCCATAAATGTCCTCGCTGAAATCGAGCAGATATGCCTCGATCGCAAGCGGCTGGTTGCCGGTAGACGGTTGCGTACCGATATTCACCACTGCGCGGAAGACGCGTTCATCGTGCGCACCGTCTGCATCGACAACTCCCGGCAGACGGGCCGTCGCCACGTACACGCCGCGCTTGGGCAGGAACTTGTACTTTTCTACCTGAAGGTTCGCCGTCGGAAAGCCGATGGTATGTCCCAGGCGCTTTCCCGAGACAATCGTCCCCGACAAACGATAAGGGCGTCCCAAATAAGCCTGCGCACGCGAAACGTCGCCATTCAGTAGCGCGTTACGCACGGCCGAAGAACTCACGCGTTCCCCCTTATGGAGCACGATCGAGAGCATGGCCGTCGAAAGTTCGGGGAAGGCGGCGGTAATCGTTTCGTAGTTTCCCTTGCCGCCGGCACCAAAGCAATGATCGTGTCCGAAAAACATGGCGCACACGCCGCGCTTTTCAATCAGTTCCTGGCGGACAAAGACATCGAACGGGAGCTTTGCGACTTCGGGCGTAAACGGGAGCACCAGGAATTCAAGGCCCAGGCTTTCGATAAATTCGCGCTTTTCTTCGGTGGTCGTAAGGAGCAGCGGATCGCCGGGGCCGCGCAGCACGTAGTTGGAATGGGGTTCGAAGCTGATAACGGTCGGAGTCCAGCCGTTGACTTCGGCAACAGCCTTAAGGGTACGGAAAAGCGCCTGGTGTCCCAGGTGGCATCCGTCAAAATTTCCCATCGTTACCGCACGCTTCATTTTTCATCCTCACCCAAATAGAACTTCGGCTTGATGCGGCCCGGTTCATAGTGACACAGGCTCAAGACCTCGCCCTGCATGTTCGCTGCGAACATATGGCCCTCGGGGCCTACGCCCTCGACTTTCTCTTTCCACGGGAGCCAATTGCCCTGGCGAATGACAGCCACCTGTTCGTCAGCCAGGCGCACCACCGGAAAGTCGAGCACCGCATCGACCGGCAAAAGGTTTTCACGGGTCAAGTCCTCGCCACGCACAGCACTCTCCACCGCCACGTTGCCGATGCGGTGTCTGCGTATCTGCGATACGCAGGCGTAGGTCCCGAGGGCTCGCCCGATATCGCGTCCGAGTGCACGGATGTAAGTTCCCTTGGAGCATTCGCAAATCAAGTCGAAAGTCGCAAATTCCTTGCCGGAGCACCCCTCGGTCACTTCTCCCTCGCCGATTACCTTGAGCTCGCCAATGTGAATCTTGCGGGGTTTCAACTCAATATTACGGCCGCGTTCCATCAGGTCACTGGCGCGAACACCATTGATTTTCACAGCACAGTACTTCGGCGGAATCTGCTCGATGTCGCCAACGAACTGCGGAAGGACTACTTCGAGCATTTCGCGAGAGATGTACTGGATCCTTCGACTTCGCTCCGCTTCGCTCAGGATGACACCTTCTTGACCAGGCGAAGGCTGAGAATCGCTAAGCGAGCATTCGTCGGCCAAAGGCCGAGGCCATGCGAGTGTGCAATTTGCTGCCGAAGCCATATCAATCGCACGTTCATCTTGAGCGACGACCTCGCCGTCCCACTCTAAAGTGTCGGTCTCGTAGCCCAGATGCAGCCTAAAACTATAACACTTGTCCTTCGCCTCGACAAACGGCAAAAGACGCGTGCAACGGCCAGTGGCCGCAATAATCAAGCCAGACGCGCGCAAGTCCAGCGTACCCGCATGACCAACGCGTTTCGTAGAAAAGACCCTTTTCAGTGGGAAAAGGGCCTTGAAAGAAGTTTCGCCAGCGATCTTGTCCAAAAGAACGAAGCCGGAATTGCTCAACTAGAGATCCCCTTTCTGCTTCAGTTCGGCCAGGATGCTTTCGATATGCATGGCGTGTTCCAGGTTTTCATCCAGAACAAAGTTCAATTCAGGAATCTTGCGGATCTTGAGAGCCTTGCCAAGGACCGTGCGGATGTATCCCGCCGAATTCTTCAGGCCAATCAGCGAATCACGCTTTTCCTTGTCGGTTCCCATCACCGAGACCATCACCTTTGCGTAGCTCAGGTCATCGGTAATCGTCACGCGAGTAATGCTTGCGAGGCTGCTCACACGAGGATCCTTCAAGCCCTTCTGCAAGAGCTTGCCGATTTCCTCGCGGAACTGTTCGTCTAGTCTGTCGGTTCTTCTACTCATTGATGCCTTCGGCATTTTGTAGGAAGCCGGAAGTAGGAAGTTAGAAGTTTTATAATCACAGCTTCGCTGTCAAACTAGCCCTTCCTACTGTCTACTTCCTACCGTCTACTTACCTTCCTCTTCCGCGGCTTTCTTCGCCTTTTCTTCGGCTTCTTCGCGGGCCACATCCTTCAGGGTACGGGCAACCTTGATTTCCTTGAAGAAGATCAAGCTATCGCCTTCCTTGATGTCTTCGTAACCCTTAAGGCCGATACCGCATTCAAAGCCACGAGCGACAGACTTGACGTCGTCCTTCATGCGCTTCAAGGACTGGACCACGGTCGTACCGAGTTCCACGCCATTGCGGTACACGCGCACATGGCTCGTACGGTCGACTTCGCCGTCGGTAACCATACAGCCTGCGATGAGACCGATCTTCGGAATCTTGAACACCTGGCGGATTTCGGCTTCGCCGGAGAGTTCCTCGCGGAGTGTCGGCTTGAGGAGGCCTTCCACAGCGTTCGTGATATCTTCGATACAGTCGTAAATCACTCGGTAGTTGCGGATTTCGATGCCTTCCTTTTCTGCCATTTCGCGGATAGAGAGCGACGGCATCAAGTGGAAGGAAATAATGATTGCAGAAGCGGTCGTCGCCAAGAGAATATCGGATTCCGTAATGGTACCCACACCCTTGCGGATGATATTGACGCGGACTTCCTTATTGGTAAGCTTTTCGAGGCTTGCGGCAAGAGCTTCGGCAGAACCGCCCACGTCGGCCTTGACGATAAGGTTGAGTTCAGAAAGCTTGCCTTCCTTCTTTTCGTTGAAGGAGTTTTCCAAGGACACGGTCTTACGGGCGCGAAGGTCGCGTTCACGAGCAGCCATACGGCGCTTGGAAGCAATTTCGCGTGCGGTCTTTTCGTCTTCGACCACAATCAGGTCGTCACCGGCCTGCGGAGTACCGTCGAAGCCGAGCACCTGACACGGAGAAGACGGAGGAGCTTCCTTCATCTGTTCACCGCGTTCGTTAAACATAGCACGTACACGACCTGCGTAAATACCGCAGACGAACGGGTCACCCACATGGAGCGTACCGTTCTGCACGAGAATCGTCGCCATGGAACCCTTGCCCACGTCGAGCTTGGATTCGACCACGGCACCGCGTGCGTGTGCGTCGGGGTTGGCCTTGAGTTCGAGCACTTCGGCTTCGAGCGCCAAGGTTTCCAGAAGATCGTTCATGCCCTGACCCGTACGGGCAGACACTTCGATACAGCTCGTAGAGCCGCCCCACTGTTCCACTTCCACGCCGCGTTCGGCGAGCTGGGCGCGGATCTTGTCGGGGTTGGCCGTCGGAAGATCGATCTTCGTGATTGCGACGACCATCGGCACCTTTTCGCGCTTGGCCAGTTCAATGGATTCCACCGTCTGCGGCATCACCATAGAGTCAGCAGCGACCACAAGCACGATCACGTCGGTCACCTGGGAACCACGAGCACGCATAGCGCTGAACGCTTCGTGACCCGGAGTATCGAGGAAGGTTACCTTACCCTGGGAGGTCGTGACTTCGTATGCACCGATGTGCTGCGTAATGCCGCCCGATTCACCGGCCACCACGTGGGTCTTACGGATCCAGTCGAGCAAAGAAGTCTTACCGTGGTCGACGTGGCCCATCACCGTCACCACCGGGTGACGCGGCTTCAGGTTCTCGGAAGATTCCTCTTCCACGCCGAGCACTTCTTCTTCGTATTCTTCCATCAGCTGGGCTTCGTAGCCGAATTCGTCGGCCAGGAGCTGGATGGTTTCAAAATCGAGTCGGGCGTTGATGGTCACCATCATGCCCATTTCCATGCACTTCGCGATTACGCGGGCAGGCATCTGGTCCATAAGGCCAGCGAGTTCACCCACGGTAATAAAGTCGGAAGTCTTGAGGATTTTCTTTTCTTCGCCAGAAGTATTGTCGTTATGCTCCTTGCGATAAACTTTCTTGACAGGCTTCTTGGACAGGTCGGCCATCACGCGGGAAACGTTCTGACGAACGGCTTCCTGCTGCATTTCCTTCTGCTGGTCCTGACGGTCCTTGCCGTTTCCGCGACGGTTCTTGTCATTCTGTCCGTGACGACCGTTCTGCGGCTTTCCGCCCTTACCGCCCTGGTTCTGGCCGCCAAATCCCTGGCCGCCACCATTGCTAGCGTTGAAGGCATCCTGCATCGAACTGCCAGTAAAGCCACCGGTGCGGCCTGTAAAGGAACGGCCACCGTTATTCCCATTACCGCCGTTTCCACCACGGTTGTCGTTACGACGTCCGCCATTGCGGTTGTCGCCGTTGTTCGAAAGACGGCCAAAAGTACCTGTATAGCCCTGCTGGTTACCAGAACCATTGCGGTGACCACCGCGACCGGCCTGGGCCTGCTGCTGGGACTTCTTGATACGTGCGAGAATCGCTTCGTCGGGCTTGAACACCTGGGCCTTCATCGGAGGCTGCTTGAGTTCCATGCCGGGCGTGACCATTGCGGGCTTTGCCGGGGCAGGTGCAGCCGGAGCGGCAGGCTTCGGAGCAGGTGCAGCCGGAGCGGCCGGAGCAGCGGGCTTCACCTCGGCCTTGGGAGCCGGTGCAGCAGGAGCTGCAGGAGCGGCGGCAGGAGCGGCAGGCTTCGGAGCTTCAACCGGTGCAGGCTTTTCTGCAACGGGTGCAGGAGCGGCAGGAGCAGCTGCCGGAGCAGCGGGCTTCGGAGCTTCAACCGGAGCAGGCTTTACCGCAGCGGGTGCAGGGGCGGCAGGAGCAGCTGCCGGAGCGGCAGGCTTTGCCGGAGCAGCGGGGGCGGCAGCAGCAGCGGGCTTTGCAGTCGCAGTTGCGGGTTTCGCCGGCTTCTTGCCCTTGATAAGCTTGACCTTCAACTTGCCTTCGCCAGCCGAAGCGGACTCTTTCTTCTTATCAGAAGCATTGGAAGTTTCGGCGGAAGACGCCTTTTTCAGGTTCTTGTTGCGGGCTTCGGCCTTCTGGCGTTCGCTTTCGGCGGCCGCTTCGATCTTCTCGTAGTCCGCGGCATCCACCTTGGACATGTGAGTACGGACAGTCACGCCCGCGTCGCGAAGCAGCTTCATCACGACATCGACCTTGATGCCGTGGGATTCAGCCCAATCTACTGGTTTAATTTGATCTTCATTAGCCATGAATAGCTTCCAATGTTCCTTTTTAAAAAATTAGCGAGCAGCCTTGCGATTCTGGTTCAGGTCGGCCATCGACGGAGACGTAATCTTTGCCTTGGTCTCGTCGTCCTTTTCGGACCATTCCTTTTCGCCGAACACATCCAGGTTACGCTGCACGAGTTCCGCAGCGAGCTTCACATTCTGGCCGTTCTTGCCGATAGCGAGGGCAAGGTTTTCGTCGCTGATGATCACCACGGTGCGACGGGTTTCGGGCACGTGGATCTGCTTGATGACGTTAGCGGGAGTCAGGGCGCGCTGGATGAACACATCCAGGTCCGGATTCCACTGCACGATGTCGATACGTTCGTTGCCGAGTTCGCGCACGATCGTCTGCACGCGTGCACCCTTCATGCCGACGCAAGCGCCGACCGGATCAATCTTTTCGTCACGGGAGTACACGGCAATCTTGGCGCGGAATCCCGGTTCGCGGGCAACGCCCTTGATTTCGACCGTACCTTCGTAAATTTCGGGAACTTCCTGACGGAAGAGTTCCTTGAGGAAGTCGCCATTTGCACGGGACAGAATCACCTGGGCACCGTTCTTGGAGGATTCTTCCACGCGGGCAATCACGGCCTTGATGGAGTTGCCCTGTTCCCAGCGTTCGCGCTTGATCTGTTCGCGGAACGGAATCATCGCTTCGGTCTGCTTGCCGAGCTTCACGATAATGTTACTTTGTTCAAGACGAAGCACTTCGCCGCTCACCATGGAGCCGATACGGCTACGGTAAGTGTCCATGATCTTCTGGCGTTCGGCATCGCGAATCTGCTGGTTCAAGAGCTGCTTTGCAGTCTGGATAGCCTGGCGACCGAAGGCGGAAATAGGAATTTCCATTTCGAGGAAGTCACCGGCCTGTGCGTCTTCGTTGAAGTCGCGGGCCTCTTCCACCAGCATGTAACCCTGGTCGAGCTTTTCAACTTCGGCAGCGGTCATGTTCGGGTCGTAGTCCGGATAGTCATCCACCACGGCCACGCGCAGGTAGACATGCACCTCGTTGGTTTCCATGTCGAAATCCACATCGATCTTCTTTTCGATGTGCAGGTACTTGCGGGCCGCCGTCACGAGCGCTTCCTTCAGCGCGTTCAGCACGACAGAATCATCCATATCCTTGGCTTCGACGACACCTTTCAGCACTTCGAGCAGGTTAACCTTCGGTTCTTTCTTACTAATAGCCATTTTAGACCTCAATTATATTTGTACATCCACTTTTGCCACGAGCACTTCGCTACGGGGCACGACCACGTCACCTGCATTGCCTTTCAGGGTGAGCGTCAAATTCTCTTCGTCCGCAGCCTTCAGCTTACCCGTCACCGGCTTACCGGTACTGCGGGTCACACGGACAAATCGTCCGATGTTGCGGGTAAAATCGGCAACCGACTTCAAGGGGCGGTCCAACCCCGGCGACGACACTTCAAGCGTGTAGGCACCTTCGATAATATCCGGATCGGCATCCAGCGCATCGGACAAGTGACGGCTCACGTTCGTGCAATCGTCAATCGAAACCCCTTCGGGCTTGTCTATGTAAAGGCGCAGAGTCTTCCTTTTGCCTGCGCGGAACATATCCTGTTCCACCAATGTAACGCCGGCGGCCTCGCAGGCCTGGGCGATGAGTGTATCCAACTTCTGGGCTACCAAATAGACCTCGTATAACAAACGGCGTTCGCGGACGGGTCCGAAGTCGGCTCGTTCAAGCCCAAATCGCACCCACGAACGTCAGTACAAGTCCAAATAGAGAATTTTTTTCGCACTCGGGCAACCGCCATTGCGCAAAACGGGCTCTTTTTTTAACTTTGCGGGAAAAATGGAATAACGCTATGCTCGGACGCATCAACAAACTGGAAACTTTCGGCTCCGTGGACGGCCCCGGAGTACGCTTCGTCGTGTTCACGCAGGGTTGCCCCATGCGCTGCCTTTTCTGCCACAATCCTGAAACCTGGGACTTCAAGGGCGAAGAAGCTTTCGACATTTCAGCCAACGACCTTCTGAAAAAGGCTCTCCGCTACAAGAGCTACTGGGGTAAAGACGGCGGCATCACCGTAAGCGGCGGCGAGCCCCTGATGCAGATGGATTTTCTCATCGAATTCTTCGAGGCGGCCAAGGCGGCAGGCGTCCACACCTGCATTGACACGTCGGGCGTAAACTTTGTTCGTAATGAGCCTTTCTTCGGCAAGTTCGAACGGCTCATGAAGTCCACCGACCTGCTGCTCGTTGACCTCAAAATTATTGACCCTGCAGAGCACAAGAAACTGACGGGCCACCCCATCGAGCATAACCTGGACATGTTCCGTTACCTCGACGAAATCGGCAAGCCCATCTGGATCCGCCACGTACTCGTGCCGGGCATCAGCGACAACGACGACTACCTGGAACGCACCCGTGAATTTATCCAAACTCTGCACAATGTCCAAAAGGTCGAAGTGCTCCCCTACCATTCGCTCGCACTCGCCAAGTACCAGCAACTCGGTATCGACTACGCCCTGAAAGACACGAAGTCCCCCAGCCCCGAACGCATCGCCCACGCGAAAAAGATCCTGGAAGGTTAATCGCCAAAGCCGCTAAACAATTACAGAACTTAAGCGCCCTACGCGATTCATCATACGTTTCTCATAAAAAAAGAAGAATGCCTCGTGGCATTCTCCTTTTTTAAAGTTGGGTTTTTCGACTGATATTACTCAATCAGTGCAAGCTTCGGGAAGATGCCGATCACGACGAGCGCAAGGGCGGCAACCGTCACGCCGAAGCGGAGCAGGTAAACGTACATGGAATTGTCCTTGCAGCAGCACTTGCATTCACATTCTGCCTTGGGCGGCATGAAGAGCACGAAGGCGATGCGCAGGTAGAACACCGCCGCCACGAGCGAAAGACCGAAAGCAATCGCTGCAATGATTCCGAGTCCGCCGGCAAGGGCGTCCGTGAAGAGCGAGAACTTGGCGAGGAAACCGGCAACGGGCGGCATACCCGCAAGGCTTGCCAAGCAGACCGACGTTGCGAGCGCCACGTAGGAGTGCTTACGGCCACGGCCGCGGATATCGTCGAGGGTTTCCTTCTTGTCTTCCTTACCGGCGAGGAATGCGATACCCGTCAGGGCACCTGCGCTACCGACCGCATAAGTAATCAGGAAGTAGTACATTGCACCCAACTGCACAGTGCCTTCGGCAGCATAGTCCGGAAGCAACAGGCCAATCACGATAAAGCCCGCATTCATCACGGCGGAGTAAGCCATGATTCGGCGGATGGACTTCTGGGCGAGACCGCCGAAAGCGCCGATTGCCATCGAAAGCACCGACACCACCACGATCACATAGAACAGGCTCTTGTTTTCGCTATGAATCGTCACCTGTTCGGCCAGGTTCCATGCCGGAGCAGAGCCGATGCGTGTGACCATGGAGCCAAGCCAGAGGGTTCCCAGGGCAGCAAGTGCGCCGACCTTGACGACTGCGGCCATAAAGCCCGTCACCGCGACAGAGGCACCCGTATAGACGTCGGCCACCCAGAAATGAACCGGAGCGGCACCCGCCTTAAACAGGAGCGCAAACAGGGCGAGGAAAATGCCCATACCGTAAAGCATACCGCGACCCGCGATAACAGCGGCAAAGATATGCGTCGAACCGGTAGCACCGTAAACGAGTGCCACGCCGTACAGGAAAATCGTGCTGAACACCGCACCCGAAACGAAGTACTTGAAAGCACCTTCGTTCGCATTGATGTCCTTGCGACGGAGACCCACCAGGGCATAAATCGGGAAGCTCGCAAGTTCCATACCCAGGTAGAGGGCGAGAAAATCGATTGCCTGCGTCATGAGCAGGGCACCGCATGTTGCAAGCAGCAACAGGCCATAAGCTTCGCCACCCTTGAACTTCTCGTGACCGAGAGTCCACTGGAGACCGGCAACACCGAGGAACGCACACAGGACAATCGCGATGCCGAGCACGCGACGGATCGGGTCCATGGCGTACAGGTTCATAAAGGTGTCGTTCGTCGTGAGGTAATAGGCACCAGCACCGAGCACGACAAAGAGGCTTGCCACCCACGGAAGCACCTTGTGCTTGTTGTCGTCCTTGATGAACGGTTCTGCGGCGAGCGTCACGAGGGCACCGACCGCGACCAGAATTACGGGCAAGAGATTCACGATATTACTCATTTTCAGAAGCCTCCTCGTTTGCTGTGGCCTCGTTTTGTTCAGGAGCTTCGGCAACTTCGCTTTCGCTCATCGCCTTGAGCTGGGCAATCAGCGAAGCGCGTTCTTCGTCGCTAAAGCCGTTTGCCTTCAAGTTGGAATCGAGCTGTCGCAGGTCCTCTTCGGTCATGGGCTGCGCCACGGCAGCGACATTTTCGTCAGCAGTCGCATCGTCCACCACGTCGGCAGGAGCTTCGACTGTCGAAGATTCCACCGGAGCCGTTTCCGGATGAGAAACCTTGTTCATCTCCTGCACGGCGTTTTCGTCAAAGAGCTGGAGAGCGTTGGTAATGAAAGCCGGATGCATACCGAACACCAGGAGCAAGACACCCATGACGCCAATCGAAGAGCCTTCGAGAGCGGTCATGCGCTTGCCGTCTTCGTACTGGCGGGCGGGCGTACCGAAAATAACCTTCTGCACAAAGCGCAGCATGTAGGCGGCAGAAAGAATCAGGCAAAGACCTGCGACCAGGGCAGGAAGCGGCCCCATATCCCACAGGGACATGAGCACCGTAAATTCACCGACAAATCCAGCTGTTCCCGGAACCGCAAGAGAAAGCACAGCCACAAAGCCGAACAGCGAACCGAACACAGGGTTACGCTTGGCAAGGCCACCGAGCTGTTCGATATCGCGAGTACCCGCAAAGCGTTCGGCAATACCCATCAGGTAGAACTGGGCACCGGCGCTGAGACCGTGAGCCACCAGGAGCACGAGCACTGCAGGGAGCATCGATTCGGAAAGGCTGAACACGCCCGCCACAGCAAGCCCCAAATGACCCATGGAGCTATAGGCCAAGAGCTTCTTGCCGTCCATCGCACGGAATGCAAGCATGGCGCCATAAACAGCCGTCAAGAGGCCAAGCCACATCATGGCATCAACCCATTCCATCGAGAGCGGGAAAATCGGAAGAATCCAGGCGATAAAGCCGAACACGCCCGCCTTACTCATGGCACCCGTAAGGATAGCCGAAAGCGGAGCCGGAGCTTCAGCATAGGTAATCGCCTGCCAGCCGTGGAACGGGAAAATCGGGGTTTTCACCATAAAGGCGAGCAGGAAGCAAGCGAGAAGCGTCGACTGCATCGCAGGATCCAGATTCTGGAGAGCGACAGCAAGCGAAAGCACCAGGGAATTGTCCGCCACCGTCACGAGGTACCAAAGGGCAACCATCATCGGGGCAGAACCCACCAGTGTGTAGATCGCGAACGTCATCGCAGCCTTCGTGCGTTCCTTTCCGCCATAGGCGGCAATCAGGATCGCAGCAGGAATCACCATGGCTTCGAAGAAGAAGAAGAACAGCACGGCATCGGCAGCGAGGAAGGTTCCGTTCATTGCGCCCATCAAGGCAAAGATACCGATGGCGAAATTACGGTAGTTCGTGTCGAGCGTGTTGCGGGCCGTCATCAAGGCCACCAGCGAAAGCGACGTCGACAGAAGCACCATCCAGGCACCCAGTCCGTGGCTATACAGGTAGTAATAGACAGAACCCTTCGCGCCAGGAATGTGGAACCATTCGATAGCCTCGGTCGCCTGGTTGCCACTCGCAATCAGGGCAATCGACAGCGCTACGAAGGCATAACCGAAAAGGAACGCAAGTCTAGAAGAAGACTTCGGGTCTTCCTTGGAAGTCGCAGCCATCAGGACTGCGGCGACAAACGGTGCTAAGACAAGGAGATGCAAAAGCATTAGAACAAACCTCCAGTCAGAAGAACAACAGCAGTGAGCGCAACGAGACCCACCAGGCTAAGCGTAAGCTGCACACGCACCTTGCGAGCCTGGAAAGAGCTGACTCCGTCGCCCACGATTTCGGCAATGGCGCCAATCGTCCATTGAATCGCCTGCAGGACCTTATCGACGAAGACATCGGCCACGAAGGCAGCCGCCTTGAACATCACGATAAAGATGGAATGGATGTAGTCAAAGAAGAACGTCCAGTCGGCCTTGAAGCCTTCGGGGGCGCTCCCCCACTTGGCGTGCAAGCGCGGCAGACGCTTGGTTCCGTAAATTGCATAAGCGATAAACATACCGAGAAGAGCCGCCGCCGTGCCGAAGCAGGCAAAGGCCATCGGGTTCACGTGGGCAACAGCGAGCTTGCCCACAACAAAGTCCTGGGCGACACCCACCACCGGGGCGAGCGTCCCTTCGAAGAACTTGATGCCGAGCGAATCGGCCCACAGGTAACCGGCAAACACGGCACCGACAGCGAGAATCACCATCGGGAAAAGCATGCAGGCCGGAGCTTCGTGAATGTGAGCTTCCTTTTCCTTGGGACCGCGGTATTCACCGAAGAAGGTCATGATAATCAGGCGACCCATGTAGACAGCCGTAATGACAGCCGTCAAGAGGCCAACGCCGTAGAAGAACTCACCGAACGGGGCATTCGTGTAGAGGCGTTCCAGAATCAGGTCCTTGGACCAGAAACCGGCAAAGCCCGGGAAGCCGATAATGGCGAGGAACGCAAAGATCATTACGCAAGCGGTAACAGGGGTCTTCTTGATGAGGCCACCCATGCGGCGCATATCCTGTTCGCCAGCGAGCGCGTGAATCACGGCACCAGCACCGAGGAAGAGGGCCGCCTTGAAGAAGGCGTGAGTGAACACATGGAAGATCGAGGCGTCATAAGCAGAGGCGCCCGCCGCCATGAACATGTAACCGAGCTGGGAAATCGTGGAGTAGGCAAGCACCTTCTTGATGTCGTTCTGGAAGAGGCCTGCGACAGCCGCCCAGAAAGCGGTGAGCATACCGACAATCAGGACAATCATCAGGACTTCCGGAATCACCGAGAACATGCGGCTAAGACGAGCAAGCAGGTAGACACCGGAGGTCACCATGGTTGCAGCGTGGATAAGCGCAGACACGGGAGTCGGACCCGCCATGGCATCCGGGAGCCAGGTAAGGAGAGGAATCTGGGCAGACTTACCGGTGCAACCCACGAAGAACAGAAGACCCGCAATCGCGATAATCGGAGTCGCCAGTTCCACGTGTCCGCCGGCAATCAGCATCTCGATGAACTTGTTCAGAGCATCGTAGTTGAGAATGGCGGAGCCACCGAGAGTAGCGAGGCAAAGCATACCGAGCAAAAAGCCGATATCGCCCACGCGGTTCACGATGAAGGCCTTGTTAGCGGCCTTGCAGTTGTTGAGGTCGTGGTTCCAGAAACCGATCAGCAGGTAGGAGCAGAGGCCCACGCCTTCCCAACCGAGGAAGGTGAGCAGCAGACTGTCGGAAAGCACCAGCACAATCATGCTGAACAGGAACAGGTTAATGTAGGCGAAGAAGCGGGTAAAGCCGCGATCACCGTGCATGTAACCAATCGAGTACAGAGCGATGAGCGAACCGATACCGGTCACGAACAGGAGCATCACTCGAGAGAGGCCATCGAACAGGAATCCGATATTGACCTTGAGCATAGGGATGTCGATCCAGTTGCAGAGCGTCTGGCGGATGCCTTCTTCGGGCATGCCGAAAGCAAGCAACACGACACTCACGAACGAAAGCGCCGGGAACAACACCGAGAGGGCGCCCACGAAACCTTCGGAAGGACCCTTCTTGCTACCCGACGAGACAACGGCTACGGTACCAAGCAGAATCGTTCCCAGGAGCGGGAAAAGAGGAATAATCCAAAGCGGTAAATTTGTCATTGCTTACCCCTTCATATTGGAATAGTTATCGGAATCGACACTTTCACGGTTGCGGAAAATGAGGATCACGAGTGCAAGGCCCACGCACGCTTCGGCAGCGGCCACGGCAATCGAGAACAGCGGAACGATCTGGCCCGCGACACTTTCGGCCGCAGGGAGAGTCTTCGCGAAACCCACAAAGGAGAGGTTCACGGCGTTCAGCGCAAGTTCAATGCCCATCAGCACAAAGAACACGTTACGGCGAGCAAGAGCCGTCGCAAGGCCAATGGCAAAGAGCAACAGGGCAAGCATCTGGATGAAAATCGGTTGAAGTTCCATTATTTTTCCTCCTTTTCTTCGGCGATAGCTTCTTCAGAAGCAGCCTCGACAGAGGCGTCAGAACCCAGGCGCTTTTTAGCCATGAGAACGGCCGCACCCATCGAAGAGAGCAGCAACAGGCCAAGCACCTCGAAAAGCACGAAGTAGCCGGGACCCGTCTGGGCGGTATCGAACAGGTTACTGGAGGTCATCTCGACAGAGCCACGGAGCGTAGTAGCATCGAAGCCGAGCGGAGTGAGCACGAGGGCAAAACCAATAAGGCCAGCCAGACCGAGCACGCCGATGAGCACAAAGATCGAAGTGCCGTCGAACATGGGAGTCCTGTTGTCCTTGGCCGCGTTCAAGACCGAAATCACGAACACGAGGAGCATCATGATAGCACCCGCGTAGACCATAATCTGGACAACACCGATAAAGGGGCTACCCAGCAGGCCGTAGATACCGGCGAGCGAAAGCATGGTGAGAACCAGGGAAAGACCACCGTAAAGCGGATGCTTCGAGAGGAACACGCAGCAGGCGGCCCCAACGGCAATCACGGCGAGAATGATAAAGTAAATCAGGGCGAGCATTAGTTCTTAACCTCCATTCCCCAGACCTTGCGGGCCTCGGCATTCAGTTTTCCGCCCGGAGCCTTCTGGCTCTGCGCGTCATCGGGGTAATCCTTCGGATCCCAGCTAGTGAGAGTCTTCAGGTTCGCCACGAATTCGTCGCGGGTGCGGTGTTCAAAAATGATTTCCTTGGTATCCATGCGGAGCGCATCGACCGGGCAGGCTTCAACGCAGAGACCGCAGAACACGCAGGTCAGGTGGTCGATATCGAAGCGCTTCACCTTCTTTTCGATACGCGGATCGTCACTTGCGGTAGCTTCGATATAAATGCAGTGTGCAGGGCAAGCCGCAGCGCACATGCCGCAGGCCACGCAACGGGGCGTTCCGTCGGGGCGCAGCATCAAGCGATGCTTTGCACGGTAAGTGCTACGGACTTCGGGCTGACCTTCCGGATAAGAAATCGTCGGCAGCTCTTCGTAGCGGAAAAGACCGCGGGCGGCGTGCTTGAGCGTCGTCCACAAGCCGCGAATCGCCTCGAAAATGTAGAGGCGTTCCACCCAGTTCATGGGCCTCTGTCTAATAACGCGAGCCATTAGTTACCTCCCATCAGCTTCGCGACCACGGCGGTCACAACGAGGTTCAAGATAGCGATGTTCAAGATGATCTTCCAGCCAAGATGCATCACGTGGTCATAGCGGAAGCGCGGGAGCGTCCAGCGGACCCAGATCCACACCCAGCAGAAGAACACGCTCTTCACCAGGAGCACGAGCAGGTGGATGAGAGCCGTACCGAGGGCAGCGCCCAGGGTGTTCACAGCGACTCCATTAACCACGGTAACCTGCGGGTTGTAAAGCATCCAGGAAGCGATACCGGCGCAGACCAGCACGAAAGCGGCAATCCAACCGATCCCCTTGTAAAGCTTGTATTCCTGCAAGATTTCCATCTTGTTGGACTGTGCCGAAGCACGGAGCTTGCGGGAGTAGCGGTAGATCATGTGGAGGAACGCGAGAGCGAAGAAAGCGAGCACCCAGCAGAGGATAGCGAGCGAGCCACCCATGTGAGCCTGGATGGTTTCGGTCGTCACGAACGGGACCGAGTAACCGCCCAAGAAGAGGGTTGCCACCAGAAGGCTGCTGATGCAAATGTGAGAGTATTCACCCATGTAGAACAGGCCGAACTGCATGGCACCATATTCTGTATGGTAACCGGCAACAAGTTCGGGTTCACCTTCGGCAACGTCGAACGGAGCACGGCCCGTTTCGGCAATCGTCGCAATCAAGAAGCAGAAGAAAGCCACCGGTTGGGCGACAATGCCCCACACGTGGTGTTCCTGCCAGCTCACGATATCGGTGAGGCTGAAAGAACCGGCGAGCACCAGGAGGCCCATCATCGAAAGACCCTGGCAGACTTCGTAGCTAATTGTCATTGCGGTCGTACGCAGAGAACCGAGGTAGCTGTACTTGGAACGGGAGCTCAAGCCAGCGAGAACGGCACCATAGGCGGAAAGCGAACTGAAACCGAACAGGAGCAAGATACCCACTTCGGAATCCACGATCGGGCCCGCGATGCGCACCACCTTGCCGCCCCATTCAAAGACCATCGGGCCAAACCAGGGAATCACGCACGGAGAAAGGAACACGATGGCAAACGGGATTGCCGGCGCCACGTAGTAAAGGAACTTCTTTGCGCCCTTCGGAGCAAACATTTCCTTGAAAAACAACTTGGTACCGTCGCACATGTTCTGCACATAGCCGAACAAGCGGACCTTACCGAAATACGGAACCTTGATGTAGGAGCGGTTCGGACCCTGACGGTCCTGCATGAAACCTGCACCACGGCGTTCCATAGGAATCAACAACAGGATGTAGAGCACCGGCACGAAGCAGAAGCCGAACTTCGCAATCGTGATGAGCCATTCCACCCAGGTTTTGGATTCGATGATATCCATTAGGCGTTACCTCCTTCGAGCAACTTGCCTGTACTCTTGATGGTATCGTAAGAAAGTCCTGCAAGCACGCCAGCATATTCGCCCGCCTTCTTGAAGGCATCGAATGCGCTTTCGAACTTGTTTCCGGCGAGTTCCGAAAGAACGTCGTAAGCGGCACGGATCTTTTCGTCGGGACAAACCGGGCAGGCATTCAGCTTCTGAAGAATATTCAAGCTGTTCACCATGGTACCCTGGACTTCGCTCCAGTGGCGAATGCCGAAAGCGAGCGACGCCTTTTGGGCGGTGGCATCGTTGAACGGAGTGAGCGCGATACGGGTCGGAATCTTTTCGAGGGTAGCCACAGCGGCACCACCTTCGCCGAAGATATCGTTGTTCACCGTCACCAGCACCTTGAATTCGGGAGCACCCTTCGTGACATCGTTTCTGCAACGATCGACGAGATTGTCGAGGTTGTCGTCAGGAATACCGAGCAACTTGAAAGCGGCGCGGTTTGCAAGCGGGTCGCCACTCATGGCAATGCCATCGGGGGCACCGACCTTCTTGAAGGTCCCGCCGAAAAGTTCGGCGGAGTCGCCCAAGGATTCCTTGAGCATGCGGAGTGCGGCGAGATCTTCGATCGTGCAGGAGCCACCAGCAACGAGGGCGACCTTGCCCCCGTTCTTCTTGGCTTCTGCAATCGCTTCCTGAATCACATGGAAGCCCATCGCCGGCAAGCGGTTCTTGTCAAAGTTCTGGAACGCGAGGCGGCTCGTGTTAGAGAGCCAGCTGCGGTTCACTTCCGGGTTGCAACGCGGCATCACACGGTAGATGTGACCATCAGCGTGATCCAGCCAAATGTTTGCACCGAGAGAGTCGTCCATCGAAACCGTCGGCGTGTGGGACAGGAGCCATACACGCTTCTGGAAGCGGAAGTACTTCGCGGTCATGGCGCCCACGGGGCAAACGTCAGTCACGCAAAGGTCATATTCGTGATCGAGCTTTTCACCCGGGAACGTAGTAATGTAGGTATGGTCGGCGCGGCCAGCGAGCTGCAACTGTTCGGAACCGGCAATCGTACGCATAAATCGCACGCAACGGTCGCACTGCACGCAGCGTTCTTCGTCGAGCAAAACACGGGGACCGAGGTCCACATGCTTACCACCACGGAGCTGGCCCTTCGCATCAATGAACTGGTGCGCAGGATTACCATGGTAGTTCTTGCCGTATTCGGGGCGCATACGAGATTCGTTCTGGCCCGCTTCCATATAGTTTTCTTGCAGGGTGCATTCACCGGCCTTGTCGCAAATCGGGCAATCGAGGGGGTGGTTCACCAACATGAATTCTTGCGTTGCCTTGCGGGCATTCTTCACACGGGCACTGGATGCCGGCGTATAAATCTTCATACCCGGAGCGACCGGCGTGTAGCATGCAATCACAAGCATGCGGCCGCGCGGGCCTTCCTGTTCCACCAGGCACTGGCGGCAGTTACCGGACACCGGCAAATACGGGTGGTAACAGACGTGAGGTGTTTCAATCCCGACAGCCTTCAAAGCTTCGAGCAGGTTCGTATCGCCAGGAACCATCACGGCCTTGTCGTCCACGAAGATTTCCACCTTCGGGCTGTTCTCGGTCGGGAGTTTCGGCATGTTGTAGAAGTTACTCATATTATTACCAGAAAATTCCAGGACGATAGTTTTCCTGAACACGCGGCTTGGCGTGGTCGGGGTTCTTTGCGATTAATTCATCGAAGTCGGCGCGGAACTTCGCAGTGTAGCTAGACACCGGGCCGCCGAGCGAAATAGACAGCGGGCAAATCGTCACGCCGCCAAAACCACCGGAGAGGCTCTGCATCAGTTCCACATCGCCATCGTGACCCTTGCCTTCCACAATCTGGTTCAGAATGCGGTGCAGGAGGCCCGTACCTTCGCGGCACGGAGTGCACTGGCCGCAGGATTCGTGGCTGTAGAAGTTGCCGAGCACGTTCAGGAGTTCAGCCATGTTGTGCGTATCGTTAATCACGATCATGGCGCCCGAACCGAACATCGTCTTCATCGAGGCGAGGCATTCGTAGTCCATGGTGGCCACGGCACATTCGCCCGCGTTCAGCGGAGCGCAAGAAGAACCACCCGGAAGCACAGCCTTCAGGTTTCCGCCCACGACACCGCCGGCATAATCGTTAATCATCGTCATCATCGGAGTGCCGAGCGGAGCTTCGTACACACCCGGATTCTTGACGTCACCCGAGATGCAGAACACCTTGGTACCGCCTGCACGGGGCGTACCCATCTTGGCGTATTCGCTCGGGTCATGCTGGAAAATCCACGGGAGAGACATAATGGTCTCGACGTTGTTCACGCAAGTCGGAGACTTCCATGCACCGCTCACCGCCGGGAAAGGCGGCTTCAAGCGGGGCTGACCCTTCTGGCCTTCGAGCGAGTTGATAAGAGCAGTTTCTTCACCGCAAATGTAGGCGCCAGCGCCACGGTGAACAAAGATATCGAAACTGAACTTGGTCCCGCAAATGTTTTCGCCGAGGTAACCGGCGGCATATGCCTGGTTTAAGGCCTTGTTGAGGCTTTCGATGCAAGGCAGGAATTCGCCACGGCAGTAGATGTATGCGGCACGGCTACCGAGAGCCCAGGCTGCAATAATCAAACCTTCGATCAAGCGGTGCGGATCTTCCATCATCAGGAAGTGATCCTTGAACGTACCACCTTCGCCTTCGTCAGCGTTCACCACGATGTACACGGGCTTGCCGGAATTACGCGGAACAAAGCTCCACTTCATACCGGTCGGGAAGCCTGCACCGCCACGGCCACGGAGGCCGGAACGTTGTACGTAGTCAATCACTTCGAATTGGCTCATGTTGAACAAGCGATCCGAAATGTTTGCGTAGCCGCCCAGTTTCTTGTAGACTTCAATGTCCTGGGCGCCCTTGCCAAAATTTCCTGTACAAACTTTTACTACTTCAGCCATAATTACTTAGCCTCCTCTACCGGAGCGGGCTTCTGGGTGGTAACCGCTTCCTTGGAAGGTTTTGCAGTGCGTTCGCCCGAAGTGGCAATCATGCGGTACACGTCGCCGACCTTACCGGCTGCGTCCACAAAAGCCTTGTCCTTCACGCCGGGTTCACCGACAGCGACCCAGGAAGAACCATCCTTCTTCTCGACGACAATCTTCGTGAATTCGGGAGCGCCCTTCCAAGTGAGGGTGGCGCCGTTTTCGTCGGCTTCAGCCTTCACGTTCAGAACCGGAGAAGGCGGAGCATAGTCAGCGACCTGCGGCTTTGCCGTAGCGCCCGGAGCACCGGGGTGGCCACCGTGGCCCTTCACTACACCGCCGAGCACATCGTGCTTCGGAACATTGTTCGCGTGAGCCTTGCACCAGTCAATAATGCGGTCGATGCTTGCTTCGGTAAGAGTCGTACCGCGCTTCATCTTGAGCTGACCATCGACCACGTCGGTCGCAAAGTCATCGTTCACCAGCATCATCGGACCATTGCCGCAGCTACCGAGGCATTCCACCTGGAGCACGGTAAACATGCCGTCGGGAGTCGTCTCGCCGCTCTTGACGCCGAGCTTGTTTTCGACATACTTGATGAGCGGCTGGGCACCCTTGATGGCGCAGCTGATGTTGCGGCAGAACTGCAACAGGAACTTGCCCTTGGGAGCGTGATTATACATGGTATAGAAAGTAGCGACGCCGAGAGCATGAGCAGGAGCGCAACCGCAGACGTT
This sequence comes from Fibrobacterales bacterium Fibro_02, assembly GCA_001603905.1. Taxonomy (GTDB): domain Bacteria; phylum Fibrobacterota; class Fibrobacteria; order Fibrobacterales; family Fibrobacteraceae; genus Fibrobacter. The sequence goes on along the minus strand of LVAE01000008.1, from coordinate 45,066 downwards.
TGCAGCCCAGCGGATGCCTTCGGTCGGAACCCAGCCGAACACGCCCTGCACCAGCCAAAGGACTTCGAGGAGAGCGCCCTGGCCCACCGGATAACGGCTGAGCAAGTCGGCGCAACGTTCCTTGATTTCAGGAGTGTCAAGCTTTGCGAGCACTTCCTTCGGAGCGGGCTGCGGAACAGCCTTGTTCACGTAGCCAAAAGTCTGACCCGGATCCGGAAGAGCGGGAATCGCTTCGCTCGGACCGTCGAACTTCAAATGGTTATTCGATACAAACTGAACTGCACCTTGAATGTGTTGTTTCATCGGTCAAGTTCTCCTGCAATCATGTTGAGGCCAGGGAGCGTTGCCATGGAGTCGGCAAGGGTCAGGCCTTCGACGAGTTCGTTAAACGCAGAAACGTGGGCAAACGAAGGTGAACGCACCTTGATGCGGTACGGGTGGCCAGAACCATCAGAGACGATGGTGAAGCCGAGTTCGCCGTTCGCGCATTCGCTTGCGCAGTAGTATTCGCCTTCGGGCACGCGGATGCCTTCGTACACGCTCTTGAAGCGGCCGATAAGGGCTTCCATGTCCTGGTAGGCAAGCTTGTGCGCAGGCACGCGGATGCGCGGGTCGACAATGTCGACCGGGCCCGGAGCGAGGCGCTTCAGGGCCTGGCGCACAATCTTCACAGATTCTTCGATTTCGGCAAGGCGCACCTGCAGACGGTCGTTGGCGTCGCCCTGCGTGCCGACCACGACTTCCCAGTCGTAGGTTTCGTAGTCATAGTAAGGTTCGTCCTTGCGGAGGTCGCTTTCGACACCCGTCGCACGGAGACACGGACCGGTCCAGCCGTAGCTGATGGCACGTTCGGCAGAAATCTTGCCGACACCCACGGTACGGTCGAGGAAGATACGGTTACGGTCCAAGCAGGCGTGCAGGTCCTTGAGGGCCTTTTCCACCGACTTACAAGCGGCGAGCACGTCGTTTTCGAAGCCGTCGTAGCTGTCGCGGTAGAGGCCACCGATACGGGCAAAGCTGTTCGTAAGGCGTGCGCCCGTGAGCTTTTCCCAAATCAGCATGATTTCTTCACGCGGGTTAAAGGCGTACATGAACGGAGTCGTACCGCCCAAGTCCTGGAAAGCTGCAGCGACGCAAATAAAGTGGTCGTTGATACGGGAGAGTTCATTCACAATCACGCGGAGCACCTTGGTGCGTTCCGGGATTTCGATACCGTACATGTTTTCGACTGCGCGGCAGAATGCAATGTTGTTCATCATTGCAGAGCAGTAGTTCAAGCGGTCGGTGTACGGGATTACCTGCTGCCAGGTGCCGCGTTCGACCATCTTTTCAAAGCCGCGGTGCATAAAGCCAATTTCATGGACACCGGCCACGATGGTTTCGCCATCGAGGGCAGCCAGCAGGCGCACGCAGTGGTGAGTCGCCGGATGCGTCGGGCCCACGTTCAGGGCCATCAGGTTCATCTTTTCGCCATTCGGGTCAAGTACGATCATTCTCTGATACTCCCTTCAAGATATTCTTCTTCGACAGGCATGATTTCCTTGGAGCGCTGGATCACCTTGTAGCCCTTGTCTTCCAGACGCTTTTCGAGTTCCGGAACCAGGAAGTCGGTCGTCGAGAGCCACTGGCGCTTCTGGGCAGGGTAATCCTTGCGGAGCGGATGGCCCACAAATTCAACATGGTTCAAAATGCGGCGCAGGTCCGGATGGCCCGTGAACACGAGACCAAACTGGTCATAGACTTCGCGTTCAAGCCAGTTGGCACTTGCGTACAGATCAGTAATTGTCGGCACGTTCAGGTCGGCTTCGCTGACCAGCACCTTAAGACGGACGCGGCGGCCCGGATTCTTGGTGCTCTTGAATGCATAAGAGACCGCAAAACGAGGTCCTTCATGGTTCGGATAAGTCAGGTAGTCGATACCGGCGAGGTCGAGGAGCATGTCCATCTGCATCGAGGCATCGTTCTTCAGGAATTCAACCGCATTGTGCAGGTATTCCTTCGGGACCACCACGCAGGCGTCCCACTTGGCCGCATTGTCCTTTGTGCCACCAAACTTGGAGGTGAGGACAGAAACGACCGTTTCTGCAAAAGTCATTTCATTGGCTTCCATCATTACTCCTTCCAGAACTGGGCCTTCTTCACAAGTTTCTGTTCTTTTTCGGCCACAAATTCCTTGAGTTCCTCGCGCTTTTCACGAGCAAATTCACGGGCTTCCGCCTTAGCCTGTTCGGTCTTCGCCTTGATCATTTCGAGCTGGTCCTTCACGCGTTCGGCACGCTGTTTCATGTAGGACTCATCCTTGATCTTCTTCTGGAGGTCAAACATGGCCTCGAAGAACGCTTCCGGACGGGAGGGGCAACCACCGATATACACGTCCACCGGGATGATATGGTCGATACCCGGCACGGTGCAGTAGCAGTCATAGAAACCGCCCGAACTTGCACATGCGCCCATGGCGATCACCCAACGGGGTTCGGCCATCTGTTCGTACATGCGCTTCAGGATCGGCGCCTGCTTATAGGAAATGGTTCCGGCCACGAGCAGCACATCGGACTGACGCGGCGTAAAACGCACGTATTCAGACCCGATACGGGACAAGTCGTAGCGGCCCACTTCGGTACTCATAAATTCGATTGCACAGCAGGCAGTTCCATAAGGGAACGGCCACAGGGAGTTCGTTCGGCCCCAGTTGACCAGAAAGTCAAGAGAGGTCGTAATGAAATTCGGCTTTTCTGCCTCATTACTCATAGGAGGTTACCTCTTTAAATGCGGCGGTAAAGATAGAATTTTAGAATGCAGCACGCAGGAAGTCTACAGGAGGAAAGAGGACTTTCTAAACGGAGTCTTCCATACCCACTTGGGTTCAAATTAGACAAGGCTAAAAAACTAGTGATTTTTTGCATATTATTGTAAAACTCGCTTGCATTTATTGTAATATTTTTGTAAATTTGGCACCGTTTTGGTATATTGAGGATGTAATGGATATTTCACTGTGGAACGATATGTATCTTGACTTTAGGTCCAAGCTCCTTGGATCTATCTATAGTACAGATGAAATATTCGGCATCATGGCAAGAAACGTCGTAAACCTTGCCCTCCAAGCAAACATCGGCTACATCCACTGCATTTACTATGTCCCCGTAAGCCAGTTCGCCCCCAACGGAATTTCGGGCGAATTCACGGCCTACCACGACACAGCCAGGCTCCCGACCATCCCGTCCACGACCGACTTCTCGGAAACCATAAGTACCGGCGAGCAGGGATCCTTTACGTTCCAGGCCCACCCGGTAGACGGCCACAGCTTCACCGACAACGAAAAGCAGCTCGTGCAGCTGCTCAGCTGGGACTTTTTCATCCTCTCCGGACGAGCCCACCTGATCGGAAATACCCGCAAGGCAGCCATTTCCGACCCCATGACCGGGGCCTACAACCAGGCAGGCATCTTCATGTTCTGCCAGCAGGTCATCGGCGGAAACCTCGCAGATTACACCGCCTACTTTATTAACCTGAAGAATTTCAAGTACGTCAACAAGTCGACGAGCAGCCAGCAGGGCGACCTCGCCCTCAAGATGTACGTCAACAAGATTTCCCAGTTCATCAACGATAAGGAAATCGTTGCACGACTCGGCGGTGACAACTTTTTCGTTCTCACCAAGAAGGAGCATCAGGAAGAATTCATTTCCCAGTTCAGCAACTGCGAAATGACTCTTGGCCAGGGTCCCAAGCCCGTGAATATTCGCATCCAGGCGCGCATGGGCGTCTACCCCATCGAAGACAAAGTCGAAATCCACGACGCGCTGAACAACGCTGCTATGTCGCTGCAGGCCGCAAGGGCCATCAAGACACGCGATGTCGTCTTTTTCTCCAAGGAAATGCTTGTCCGCGCGATGCACCAGAAGGAAATTTCGAACGAATTCCACAATGCCATCCGCAACAAGGAATTCGTGGTCTTCTACCAGCCCAAGGTCGACCTGCTCACCAGGAAACTTATGGGCGCCGAAGCGCTTGTCCGCTGGATTCGCCACAAGACAATCGTCCCGCCGATGGACTTCATTCCTATTCTGGAACGCGAAGGCACCATCTGCGACCTGGACTTCTACGTTTTCGAGACAACCTGCGCCGACATTCGCCAGTGGCTTGACGCTGGCATCGAGCCGCACCGCATTTCGGCCAACTTCTCGAAGCTCCATTTGCGCAATCCCGAACTAGCCAACAACGTCTTGAGCATTGTACGCAAGCACAACGTGCCAAGCAAGTACGTCGAAGTGGAACTGACCGAATCTGCCGATTTCGATGACAACGCCGCCATGATGAAGTTCGTGAACGCGATGGCCGAAAACGGTATTGCCGTATCCATCGACGACTTCGGCACCGGATATTCCACGCTGAACGTGCTCAAGGACTACAACATCACCACCATCAAGCTCGACAAGTCGCTCCTGGATCATGTCGGCACCCCCAATTCCAAGGACGATGTCATTGTCCGCAACGTGGTGAAGATGGCCAACGAGCTCAACAAGGAAATCATCGCCGAAGGTGTCGAAACCGAGACCCAGGCGGAATACCTCAAGAGCATCCAGTGCAACAATGTGCAGGGGTTCCTCTTCGACAAGCCGCTTGTCCACGACGACTTCCAGAAGCGCCTGACTGGCGAAGTGGTATATTAATTTCTATATTCTTCTTTAATGAAGAATCTCGTTCACGACAGAAAGGTTTGTCTTGCCTGCGCCGGGTGCGTGGGCATTTGCCCCAAGATGGCGCTCGACATGTACGGGCTTGACTTACAGATTGACTCCGAGAAATGCATCAAGTGCGGCATTTGCGTCAAGGCGTGCCCCGTCGGTGCGCTGAAGCTTTTGGAGGTGAACGATGCTTGATTCCCAGTATGATGTCGTGGTGATTGGCGCTGGCCCCGGTGGATCCGTTGCGGCCAGGAACCTCGCACGGGCGGGGCACAAGGTGCTGCTCCTCGAGAAACGCGAACGCATCGGTTTCCCGGTACGTTGCGGCGAGGCAAGTACCACACTCGCCGACTTGCAGACTTACGGTCCGATTGACGAAAGCTGTATCGAAAGCATTATCAACGGCCTTTACATTTACGGCCCGAACGGCGTGAACATCGAAGTTCCGAAGCCGAACACGGGCATCATGCTGAACCGCGAAATTTTTGACCCGTGGCTTGCGAAGCTCGCGACTGACGACGGGGCCCAGGTTGAAACTTGCGCCCGCGCCGAATTCGTAGGCGAAGTCGAGGGCGACAGGCGAATGGTCCGCGTCGTCCTCGGAAAGGGCAACGGAGACGGCTCTGTCACCGAAACCGGTACGCAGGAAATCTTTGCGAAGATGGTCATCGCCGCTGACGGTGTCGAAAGCCGCATCGGCCGCATGGTCGGACTCAACAGCGTCCAGAATCCGCGCGAGACCTGCACCGGCGTCGACATCCAGGTGCAAGGGCTCTTGACCAAACCCGACTATCTCACCTTCTGGCAGGGCCACGACTTTATCAACGACGGATACATCTGGAGTTTCCCGAAGCAGAAATCGAACGTCACGAACTTCGGCGCAGGATTCCTCGCCGCAGGGAAGCATAGCGGAAACATCCTCGAAGTCACCCTGGAATGGCTCGAAAAGCTTTTCCCCGGTGCAAAAATCAACCACACCGTCGGTGGAATGGTGCCGGTTTCCAGCACCCTTAAGGAATACACTTTAGACCGCTTCGCCCTGGTGGGCGACGCCGCCCACCACACCAACCCGCTCACGGGTGGTGGCATCGCTGCCGCGATGCGGGCGGGCCGATTCTGTGCAGAATACGTTGACCAAGGCCTCAAGGCAACCTCCGGCGAAGCCGCTAGCCTCAGCCGCAATTTCCTGAAGCAGTACGAAAACCGCTGCTACAGCTACTTTGGCAAGATGCACGACTTTGAATACAAGTTCCGCAGGTTCCTGCTCGCTCTGAACCGCGAAGACCAGGTCGGGCTCTACAAGGTGCTGCAGGGATTCGCCTTGAGCGGATACAAGAAGAGCGCCTTCTTGAAGACGCCCATTCAAACAACAAAGTATCTCTATAAATTCTGGAAGTTCAAGTAGAATTTCAGCTCTGAATCCCGTCACCACTCCGTGGTTCCAGGATGACAGTTTCGAGGAACGTCTTTCTGGAGCGTAGCAACGGAATCCAGGATGACGAAATTTAAATACGCAACAACTACCTGTTGTTCAGGTAGTCCAGCACCTTCTGCGTAAGGTCGTTTTCCTTTTTCCAGAACACGACGGCACCGGTCGCACGGTCCACCACCATGTCATAGCCTTCCTGCAGGGCGATTTCGTTGATTGCCTTGCGGATCAGCTGGATAATCGGGGCACTCACCTTCTCGTTTTCAGAAATCAGCTCGCCCTTACGGCCGTACACGCGGTCGATAAAGGTCTTGAGTTCAAGGTCCTTCTTGTTGTACTCGGCTTCGAGCTCATTCTTCTTTTCGTCGCTGAGCATGAGCACCTGCTTGTCGAGCTTTTCCTTGATAGCGGCAAGTTCCTTCTGCAACAGGTTGCCCTGCTGTTCCCACTTGGCCACCTGGCGGTCATATTCTTCCTGGGCCTTCTTGGTGCCCTTGTAACCGTCAAAGATCAGCTTGGAATCCACATGCGCAATGCGGAGCCCGTCTTCGGCAAACGAGACGGTCGCAAAAGCAAGTACCAGAACCATCAGCAGACGTTTAAGCATAAAGCCTCCTTAGAATCCCTGGCCGATCACGAAGTTGAACTGCATGTCACCGACTTCGGTACGCTGCGTACCGCTATAGGTTTCACCCACATCCAAGGGCCAGGCAAAGTCGAAGCCGATAATACCGAGCATCGGCACAATCACGCGGAAACCGAAACCGATATCCTTCTTGAGGCTCGTCGGATCCCATTCGCTGAGCGGGCTCCTGCTCGGCTTCGGAACCTTGGTGCGCGGGTTGTAGCGTTCACCGAACACGTTACCGGCGTCAAAGAAGAACGGCAACAAGTAGAAGGTCTGCGGCACAAGACCGAGCTGGAGTTCAGCACCCGTGTACTGGTAGCTGCGGCCCAAGCGGCGGTACCCGATAGAACCCGAGCTGTAACCGCGCATCATGCCTTCGTAGCCCATCACGCCACCCATGGTATAGAGCGTGCGGTACTGCAGCTGGTCACCAAAGATCACACCGTACTGGTTAGTAAGCGCAATCGTCAGGCGGTCGCGGAACAGCGGGAACCACCACTTGATCGTAAGTTCGGTCTTCACGAAGCTAAAGTCGCTGAACAGGACATCGTCGGCCCACTGCACATCGAGCACGTAGCGGGAACCGTCGGTCGGGAACTGCGGCAGGTTCTTGTCGTCGCGGAGCAAGCGGAAGTTCAAGGCAGATTCCACACCGGTATAGACAACGTAACTATCGTCGATGTTCGGGCCCTGCTTGTTCATGAGCCAGCTGTAACCGATCTGTCCGTAGAAGTAGTCATCGGGCCACTTGAGGCGCTTACCCAGGTAGACGCTACCACCGTAACGGGTAATGTCGGGGTCATCGTACTTGGACATATTCCACCAGGAGTAGCTGAGGCTCGTACCCAAGGTAATCGGCTTGTCGAGGAACCACGGTTCCTGGAAACTCACGGAAGCACTCTTCTTGTCGGCACCGTATTCCACGCTGAACGAGGCGGCCTGGCCGTCACCCATACAGCAGTTCGGGATAGACACGCTCGCCGTACCCACGATACCGTCGCTTTCGCTGTAAGACACGCCCAAGCTGAACTGGCCGGTACCCGCTTCCTTTTCCTGCACGGTAAAGTCGAGGTCCACATCCTGCTCGCCCACCACCTTGATGTCGGGGACGACCATGTCGAAGTAGTTCAGCTGCATAATTTCACGGAAGCTACGTTCCAGCAAGGACTGGCGGTAGGTATCGCCCGGATACAGACGGACTTCGCGGCGGATGACCTTTTCGTTCGTCTTGGTATTGCCGTGGATATGCACCTTGTGGATCTGCGCCGGCAAGCCTTCGGTCATCTTGTAGGAGAGGTTCACCACCGAGTCGTTCACGAAGGTACGGGTTTCCTCGTACTGGGCGAACAGGTAGCCGTCTTCGCGGTAGGCATCCAGAAGCGCCTTGCGGGAGGCATCGTACTTATACTGGTCAAAGACTTCGCCACTGTCAAGACGGAAGGCGTAGGCAAGCATCTTGTCGTTCAGCACTTCGTTACCCGAGAAATGCAGACTGCCCATGTAGTACTTGCGGCCCTCGATCATGTGGATATGGATCAAAATCGCGCTAGAGGTCTTGATATTGTCGTACTTGTTCAAGGCCGGGAACATATCTTCGATCATGTAACGAACCAGGAGCTTTTCCTGGTAAGTCGAGCGTTTCTTGATCTTGCGGAGCGAATCAATCTTCGGGTTCTTCCACTTGCGTCCGTCCACGATATCCAGCCATTCCTTGCGGGCACTTTCGTAGCGGATCAGGTCGTTCAACATGTTCCAAGCGTCTTCTTCGGTCTTGACCGTCACCTTAGGTCTAGACACCCAAGGCATTTCGCCGACTTCGCGATGCTTGCGGAAGAAGTGGGTTACCTGCATGGTCGGCTTACCCGCCATCTTGTAGAGGGCCGTCGCGGAGTCACCCAGGGCAAGGTTCAACTGTTTGTAGAGGACTTCCAGATTTTCGCCGAGCGGAACCATCCGGCCCAGATAGAACAGGCAAGTGGAGTCCGGCAGGTATTCGGCGCTGTATTCAGTCAGTTCCGCATCCAGGTAGCCAAAATGACGGATGGCGTTCAACACCGTATCACGGTCCGCCTCGAAAATGTTTTCCTTGAATTCGCCACCGCCCCACCACTGGTCGAGCTTCGTGACCATGTGCTCCATAATATCTTCGGCGGGCACGTTGTCGTTCCCCTGGATATCGAACTGGCGCACCTTGACCTTTTCGCCCTCGCGGACAATGAAGGTCACCAAATTCTTGTTTTCGTCGACCGGCGTTTCACGGTAGCCCACTTCGGCGAGCAAATAGCCCTCGGAGCGGTAGTAGTCCAGAATGGCCTGACGATCGCGTTCCAGCTGGCTCTTGCTGTAGACCTGGCCCGGAATCAAGCGGGTCTTCAGTTTCAGGTCTTCTTCCGAGACCTCGTCCGGACCCTCGAAAACGGCCGTATCGAGCGCGGGAAGTTCCTTAATCTTGAAAATGAGGTCGACATCGGTGCCGTCACCCACGTAATCGATCCAGGCGGTCACGTCGTCAAAAAGCCCAGACTTGTACAAGGAAGCCACCGAAGACTGAACCTTTTCGGTAAGGGCCGTCGGCGAATAGCTCTGCCCATCGCGAATGCCGATGCGGCTGAGCACCGCACGATCGTCCATGTGGACAGTCCCTTCGACCTTGACCTTATGAATCTTATTTTCGACCATATAGCTCTCGGACATTTCGGACATGTCCAAAAGCTGGGCCTGTGCAAGCCCTACAAACACAGCAAATAAAAACAGCCAGCGAAAGCGCAGAATAAACCTACCTATAAACAAAATTCGGGACAAAAATACAAAAGTTAAGGGCGCAAGACCTGCACCCCGAACGAATTTTACGATAATTTATGAGAATAAGCGCCCGATTTCATCACAAAATCTTGCGAAGGCCATCCACGTTGTGTAACTTGATGAGGCCTCGTCTGATTTCGACAAGTCCCTTATCTGCAAATTCGCGAAGCATACGGGCCACCACCTCGCGGGCTGAATTCACGTCGCGGGCAATTTCTTCCTGCGTTTTCCGGATTTCGTCGGAGCCGCTCCTTTCAAAATGCGACACCAAGTACGAGGCAAGCCGCTGGTCAAAGCGCTTGAACAGCATCAGCTGAATTGCACGAACCGCCTGCGAAAACCGTTCCGTTTCGCTTTCGAAGACAAAGGCGCGCACATGCACGTTCGATTCCATCAGGCGCGCACAGACCATCGCCGGAACCACCAACAGGGAAGTATCCCTTTCGGCCACCACCGCCGTATCAAAGGTCAACTGCCGAATCACGCACGAAGCCGTAGATACGCAGACTTCATCTTTGCGGGCATGGTACAGCGAAACCTCGCGGCCTTCGTCCGAGGTCATGCTTACGCGGATCTCACCTTCGAGAATGAAGACAATCCCGAGGCATTCTGAGCTGTTGCTGCTCACGAGCTGCCCCTTGCCGAAGCGCCTGACGACCGCACGTTCCGACACAATCGCCTGTTCTTCGGACGAAAGCATCGACCAGAACGGGAGTCTGGGAACAATCAAACGAACCGGAGCTGCTTTCATAAAAAAACGCCTCTTTTGCAATATACAAAAAAGGCGCCCAAGGAGTATATGTATTAGCCAATCATTTCTACAATCTGAGCCTTCGGGCGAACGCCGATTGCAGAATTCGTCACCTTGCCGTCCTTTACGACCACAAGCGTCGGGATGCTCATGACATTGAACGAGGCGGCCAATTCGCCTTCATCGTCCACGTTCACCTTGCAGACCTTGATCTTGTCGCCGTATTCCTCAGCTATCTCCGAGATCACGGGCGAAAGCATCCGGCAAGGGCCGCACCAAGGAGCCCAGAAATCGATCAGGACCGGCTTGTCGGAGTGGAGTACTTCTTGTTCGAAGTTGTTTTTGGTGATATTCATTTCAGACATGTTTTACCTCTCTTTTTTCTTGTTTACAGGTATATTTTAGATTTTGAGAGGATAAAAGTCTGTGACTAAGTCACACTAAAAAAACGCCGTCAAAAACACAAGTCATTTTAAAGCGTTTTTGTCAAAAATACAGGCTGTTTTTGGGCGTTTTTGTCAAAAGTACGGAAAAAAAACTGTAGGGAGTTGCTTTCGTCCGAGTTTTTATTTATATTAACTCTTGAGTAAATAACTTTAAAGTAAATAACTCTGGAGTAAACAACATGTTTGTCGGCCGAAAAAAGGAACTCAAGCTACTCGAAGATCTATACAATTCGAAGAAATTCGAAATGCTCATCATGCACGGACGCAGACGCGTCGGCAAGAGTTTTCTTTTGGCTCAGTTTGCAGCTCTTCACGAAAAGGATACCGTTTTCTTTACAGCCGACAAAGGTAGCGAAAGTGATAACGTTCACAATTTTTGTACAGAGCTCAAACGAGTCTTGAATACAGGAGACTTTCTTAACGCGCTCAATACATGGCAAGATGTTTACTCGTTTATCGACGGATTCTCGTTTTCAAAACGAATTAACATCATCATTGACGAATTCACCTATCTATACAATTCGAACCCCGCATACGATTCCGGGCTGCAAAACGCCATAGACCGCATTCTGAAAAAAAAGAACATTTTTTTGATATTGTGCGGTTCCGAAGTTTCTGTTATTGAAGATTTGTTCGACAATTCAACAAAGCCGTTGTACGGCCGCAAAACAGCAGATTTAAAATTACAGCCATTCACTTACAAAGAAGCAAGAGAGTTTTTCCCGAAATACAGTAACGAGGAAGTTCTTACAGTCTATTCTATTCTTGGAGGCATTCCCCTATACCTGTCACTTTTTGACGATTCGATTTCCATCCGCGAAAACATCATCAAGACATGCCTTTCCACGACGGGTTACCTATACAACGAAATTGATACGTTGCTCCGTATGGAGCTCAAAGAAACTCTCTTTTACAAGAACATCCTTCTCGCAATCAATTCGGGCGCATCTACACTAAATGACATAAAGACTAAAGTCGATGGAGACAGCGCTAAAATAGCGAAATACTTGAAAGTCCTTGAAAACTTAGGATTTATCAAAACCGAAATTCCTGTTGGTGAAAAAAGCAAAACGCGCAATACGCTCTATTCAATTGAGGAAAACTATTTTGCCTTTTATTTCAGGTTCATATACAAACATTTAAATATGCTGAACGGATTGATCGCACCTGAAATTTACTACGATCGGGAATTCACCATTGAAAACATAAACGGTTATATAGGTCATCGTTTTGAAAGAGTGTGTTCTCAGTACATCAAAGAAAAATCCTACAACGGCGAGTTACCATTTTTTGCTGAAGAAATAGGCCGCTGGTGGGGAAACAATCCCGTTGAAAAAAGGCAAGAAGAAATCGACATTGTTGTTCAAGACCAAAATAATGCAATTATTTGCGAATGCAAATACACAGAAAAACCTTTTGACGAAAGTGAACTTTTAAATTTGCAGGCAAGCGCACCATGCATCAAACGCGACAACCTATATTTCTGGATTTTCTCACGCAAAGGCATCACGTCTGGAGTTAAAAAGAAAATCAAGAATCAGGATAACTTCAAGGTTACCACGATTAAAGAATTGTTCGATTAGACACACTTCTCTATCACACGGTAAATTTTACTTCCACACGACATTTCGGTCGTAGGTGCCATTTTTCAGTTGGACATGCAGGTGTTCGTTCGCCTTTCCGATATCTTCGTGCAGCACGACAAAACGACTACCGAGCTCCTCGCGTACCGCCTGCACAAGCTTTTCGCGGTCTACCCTGTCGCCAATGTCCTTGATGCGGAAGTCGAGCGCCGCCCCCACATAATGCGCAGACCTTTCCGCATGACCTTCGTAATCGTTTGCACTCGTAATGAGCGGTTTGAACTCGTCGTCATTCATGGCCGTATGATAAACGCTCGCAACAACCGAAATCACGCTATCCATTTCGGGGCGGAGCATATTGAAACTCACGCCCGATTTATGCCGCGTCATCGAAAGCATCTGCTCGTGATATTCGCGCTGGACATCGTCCCGAAATTGAACCACATGCTCCCTAACGGTATTCTGGGTATACGCGATTTCCTTCTTAACCTCTTTCACCCCATCACTCGCGCCACCCACAACAAAAACCACTAGGCAGATTCCGCCAATAACCAGGAGCACCGGCAAAAGCGCTATAAGAATCTTGACGGCGATAACGGCCAAGACGATAACGATCGCCGCGACAACGAGAAAACCCAAAATTGACGCCATACAAGCCTCCAGAAAAAACGAAGTAGAGGTCATTCAACTCCACCCTATTTATATCGCTAATTATGGGGGATTTGTAAAAAGGGGGTGAGCAGATTTATGGATTATTTCCACACTTCGTTTCTATTGTAGGTGCCGCTTTTCAGTTGAATGTGCAGATGCTCATTTGCCATACCGACGTCCTCATGGAGAACGAAGTATCGGGGGCCAAGGTCTTCGGTAATGGCCTTTGTAAGGGCCTTTCGAATCTTAACATCTTCCACATCCTTGATCCGGATGTCTACGGCAGCGCAGGCGTAATGGGCGGATCGTTCGCCGTGCTTGTCGGAATCGTTTCCGCTAGTGATTACTGGGCGATAATTGTCGTCTTTGAAAACCTCGTGATAGGTGGCTACCACTATGTTTATGGCGGTATCCAGTTCAGGGCGTAGACAGTCAATGTTTACGGAAGACGTTTTTAAGGTGGTAAGGCTGAGAACCTCGTCGTGGTAGTTCTGTTGTTCCGCATTGCGCTTGATAACTGTCCTAGGAGCATCACGTTCAATCTTTTTTGCGGGCGTTTTTTCGCACTCGCTTCCAGAGCCTCCAAATAATCCATCGATGAATTGGACTATTCTATCAAAAAAGCCTTGAACACCACCGTGTTCATCGATAGTGGTAGAAAGTTCTTCAACAGCGTTCGCCGTTTTAGATTTCGCGGAATCCAGAGCTTCACCTGCAGCCCTGCCAACGGCATCTTCCAGCTGTTCCTGGGTATCGTCGCTGAGCCCGCAGCCCGAAAGCAACAGGAACGTAAAAATAAACGCTAGAAGACTTTTCTTGCGGGGAACCATACTCATCAATATATATCGCTTATTTCGATACGAAAGTCAAGAGATTTTTCGCATTTTTCCAAGAGATTTTCTTCCAGTCCTCTCCTGCAATTCGCCTTGTTTGGTCTATTCTACTTCGCAAATGGCGAGGGAGCGAACTTTTAAGGTGACGCCCTGGAATAGGGGTGTCCGTACCGAATAGGATACGATCCGTAAAGCCTTCTTGCTGTGCAACGTTTATAAGCAACTGAAAATGGCTATGCGGCATGAACGATGTGTCTACAAAGGTATTCGGACAATAACGCAGCATATCAATAGCTTGCAAAATCGGTCTTCCATGGGCGAGAACAACTCGGACATCTGGGAATTTCGTGCAGATTTCCCTATACATTCCAGCCTCGCATTCTTCCCGTTCACCGGTATGGAGTTTCACAAACAGGCCCCGTTCCTGAGCTATTTTGAATATCCGTTGCAGTTCGCGGCCATTCGGCAACCAACTTTCCGATACACCGTGAATTTTCAACCCACAAATTTTACCACCGGCATCATTCATGTACAGCGACAAATTTGGCGAGCGTTTTAGCATATCGTGCGTCACCCACAAAATAGGCTTGGCACGACCTTCCGAAAGTTCATGCATGGCAACTCGCTCTTCTAGCAAAAAATCGGGATCATCGGTAACAACCGTACTCGTGCTAGAATACGCGAAGTGTGTAATGCCCGCAAGTCGCAGGGTACGCAGTATTCGTGGCGGCGTGTAGTAGTCGTCAAAATACTGCCCCATGTGAACATGAAAATCGAAAAGCATATTTTGCCATTGCGAGAAGCACCGTGACACGGTAATCTCTAACCGGCTTTTTCTTTACGCATTTTAGCCTTTGCTTCTACAACAAGTTTGCGATTCAAGTGAGCGGCCTTGCAGAAATGCGGAGCAACCTTCAGATAATCACCGCCGCTTTCGTTGAAATTACGAACAAGACATGGAGCACAGAACTGTTTATCTTCACAATCGTAGCATTGCGGAATCGCAGATTTTGTAAGGTTGCGAAGTTTGTTCAGTTGCGGGGACTTTTCCCAGATATCCTTGATAGGTTGTTCGCGAACATTGCCGCAAGCCATCCCCTGCCAACCGCTACACGGATACACAATGCCGTCGCTAGCGATGCAGAGATTATCCATACCTATACCACAGAAAGGTTGTTTTCCCCATTCTTCGCGAGAAACAGGTGGCACCGGTGTATCGGTCAACTTTAAATAGTCTCGATCAAACTGAATGATATCCTTGAGTAACTCTTCTGTTTGTTCCATCGTCAAACGTTCAGCAAGATTATCCGTAGTAAAATCGTATCGAGCCATCATCACGAAGTCAGTTTGTGCTTTACAATTGCGTTCGTAAGCGTATTTCAATACATCTTTATAGGTGTGATAATTCGTCTTCATCACAGGGCAACTGATTTGCACGGGTATGTTCGCCGCAATCAAGGCGTCAATAGCGGCCTTTGTCTTTTCGCAGGATCCCTTTAGTTGAGTAATATGGTCATGCTCTTCGGGAACAACGCTGTAAAGTGACGTCTGCACATAATTTGGATTGACATCCTTGAGAACTTCTATCATGTGCGGAGTAAGCAAAGTAATGTTCGATAGCACGTAGAAACTAAAATCAAGTTCGCGGGCCTTGCGCAGAATTTTTTCCGCATCGGGATGTGTGAATAATTCTCCACCGGAGAGAGTCAATCCCATCACACCTAAATCGTGTAACTGGTTGAGGACGCTTTCAATCACTTCGTAGGGCAAAACCACATTTTTCATTTCATGGGGAATGTAGCAGTGGATACAACGCTCGTTGCAGCGATTCGTCGTTTCAATTTGGCAACTGTGAATTTGCGGATGTTCGCGAAACCAGTCTCCTAAAAGTTCTTGCGTATCGGTATAGAGTTTTTTGTCATCAGGATTTTGTTGAGCGTTGTATGTGAACAATGTTTTCGGATTTTCAGCATAACTAAAGAATGTATCCTTAGCAGCACATTCTTCAGCATTTTCAGCACAAACCAAATAGCGGTCGGCAACTAGGGAATCCAAGAATTCCTTCATGTCATTTTGAATATCTTCAGGAGTTACATCTTCAAAGTATTCGCATGCTTTTGCCGAAAGATCTTGCAAACTTTGCGGTTCACGAGAAATAACGGACAGAAACGCACATCCTTCCTGAGTGTAGGTACGGTCGTGTTTGGTAAGTTGGCTATAGATATAGCCATACTCACCGATGGAACGGATAAAAGTATCGCGAGATTGACGGTAAAACATTTACACCTCTTCTCTAGAAATAAATTTTGTTAATTTTGATATTTCCGAAGAATTTTGAAGCTGTTCATCTTCCTGTTTTTTGTGTAATTGAATTTCTTCTTTTCGTTCCTCTTCTGAAAGATCTGTTGTATTCCTCAGTATATAATCTTCATTTTCGTCTAATATTCCATTTTCGTTGTTGATTTTGTGATCTTTTAACTCCGGCGGAATTTTTGCTTTCATTCTTTTTCTCCTACAAAAGGTTTAGAGAGTAAACAAGGACCTCGATAACAGGGAGGTTCTAAAAAAGGGGGTTAATCCAAATAGATTTCTAGATTGTTTATTCGTTCAAATTGTTTTTTCTTTTCTCGTTCATCGAATCCGCATGTATCCATATAATCATCAAACAGAGATAAATATTCTTTAAATGACAAGTTATATTTTAGTAAAGAATACAACCATTTTTTTGCTTCATTACGACACTGAACATCGTTTGAAAAAATGTTTTGACTATCAAAACAAGATTTTATATTATAGATATCTAATAATTTATCGGAACCATCCAAAAGTGGGTTAATCGATTTTAACGAGCCTTCAAGCAAAACAACAATACGGCATTCAACCTGATTTTCAATCTTTCTTAACAAGTCTAAATCTTTTTCATCATTTACAAAGGGGGCAATGACAACATCAGCATGCTGAATACGATATTGCGAAATGTTATCTTGAGTTAGAAGATTCGAATTCGAAAAGATTTGATTAATTATCTGTAAATCTTCAGAATTTGGCTCTTTATTGATGCCAGCAACATTCAAAATAGAATAAAGTGAATCTTGCGAACTGTCTGGGATGTTATGAGAAACAAAAACAAATGAGTTTCCTTTTATAGATGAAAAAATCGAACCAACAGCTTTTTGAAATTGAACGAAAGCATCTTCTTTCATTTTATGAAGTAAATAACGAGCTATAATCATTGCATTTCCTTAAATTAACACATATCCCTAAAGCAGGGCGATTTGCCCCACCTTAGGAAAATTTTTTACATGGTACGTTCACAAATACGGCAGAATGCACCATAGCCCTCATTGGTCGGGCAACCAGCAGCGAAGCTACCGGTCGGGTTGTTCTTTGCGATAAGACGGGGCTTCTTGTAAGCCATCTTCTTTGTTGTTTTCATATTATACCTCTAGAGTATACCCCGCACACTGTTACACACCATGCCGTGCGGGTTTCGACGTGGTGCGTTTTGCGTTTGCAAAAGCTCATTTTTTTCATTGAATAAATCGCAGGGACAGCGACGCATTTCTCCTTCAATGAAATTTCCGGAGTTCGCCCCTGCTCAGCAAGGATTGCCAATTTCGTGTAGATACAAGAAAAGGCGCAGATCGTTGCATTTACCTAAACGGGGCTCTCGACTGCCTCAAACCGATAAACACAAACGACCCACGCCCCAAAAGGGCTGTTGCCCTTGGCCATACGACCAAAGACCGACCATAAAGTCGGTACAGCAAACTGAAGTACGCCAAAACCGGCATACCTGCGTGAGCGTTCGCCTTGTCCTCGGTTTTAGAAATGGTCGAGATTTCGTTTAGAGGGCAAGAGGAAAACTCTTTTACACTTCAAAACTAATATAAAATTGAACAAAATGCATAAAAAATTTAAAGAAATCGCATTTTTTTGTAACAAAGCACCCAAAACACCGTTGAATAAAGGGTTTGCATATTCCAAATTGGAGTAAATTTTATAAATCGAACAATCAAGGAATACTTGACAGTTCAAATCCGCCGTTATGTTTCCATTATTTATGTATTTTCATCAATAAATAATAAAAGTTTACTTTACAATATCAAAATTTTATCTATTTTTAAATATATGAACAATGTTTCCATAATTAGTGTATTTATGTACTTTGATTACCGGGATTATATCCGGGCCGCTGTGGAAGCATTGCAATCCAGAGGGCAGTCCATCCGTTCCATTCAAGAAAGCGCCGGAGTCTCGGGTTCCGCCTTCTTCAACCGCATTCTGGACGGATCCCGCCCGCTTTCTACCGCAAACGCAAAGACTCTCGCCAAGGCTTGGGGCCTTTCCGACGAAGAAACCGAATACTTTCTGACGCTAGTCCGCTTCGGCAACGAAAAAAACGTGGACGAGCGCGAAAACCTGCTCAAGAAACTCCTCGCCGTACGCGCGAGCAAGCAGGAATTCGAGCTCCAGGATTCCGCCCTCAAGTTCTTTTCGAAGTGGTACTACCCCGTCTTGCGCGACTTGTTGCCGCTCCTCCCCGCAAACACCCCCGCCGAGAAAATCGGCCGGATGTTCACGCCAGTGCTCCGCGCCCCGCAAGTGCAAAGCGGAATCAAGTACCTCATGGAAGCCGGATTCGTCACTCTCAACGACGACGGAACTTATCGCATCGAGCAGCCAATTATCTCGACGCCGCCGCGCGTGCGCTCTACCATTCTGCGCAAATACCATTTGAAGAACCTCGAAGTCAATAGCGAAGTTTACGACCTGTTCTCGAGCGACGACCGCAGCATCACCAGTGTAACCTGCAGCCTTTCCAAGGAAAGTTTCGAAAAGGTGCGCGAAGAAATCGCCAAGCTTCGCGAAAAAATTTTGGTCATGTCCCGCGAAGAAAAGAACCCTGACCGCGTCTGTCACGTCGGGTTTCAGCTCGTGAATCGCGCCAAGGTGAAGGAGGGCAAATAATGAAGGTTATTCTCGCCCTTTCGCTTTTCGCAGCCAGCCTCGGCATCGCATTCACCGCCTGCAGCACAAGTGAAAATTCTGTCGCAAACGGTACAGGCAGCAACGCCGGCGAAACCGAAATTGCCGGCATCGTTACAGCCACCAATCACGGAATGCCCCTCAAAAACGCCGTCGCCCGTGTATGGATTTTAAACGAGGATTCCATGCTTGTCGCCTACGAAGACTCCCTTGACGACAACGGCATTCTCAAGATTAACTCCGCCGCCTTGAGCGAAAAGAAGGCCCCCGTCCAGCTGCTCGAAATGCGCTCCGGCGACTCGCTTTCCATTATGCGCTGGGTCGACTTCGAACGCAGTCCGGAGCAGAATCTCGCCATTGCCCAAAGCGAAAGCCTGAAAGGCATTATCACCAACAACGGCACGGCCGTCGAGAACGCAACCGTAAGCATTCTAGACCAAGCCGTTACCACGGACGCACAAGGATACTTTGAATTCAGCGGTTTGCCCGCTGGCGTGCACTACGCCTTCGTCGAAGGCTATTTTGGCAAATTCTCTTACCAGATGGAAACCGGCCTAAGCGAAGGCGCCACGACAAATCACATCAACATCGCCGACAGCATTTTCACCGTTGTCGAAGACTTTGAAAATTGGAAACACAGGCAGACCTTTATCGGCAAGAGCTTCGGACAAGGCTGGTGGTTTATTTGCACCGACTCCCTGCAAGGCGGGAACAGCCGCGTCGCCGAAGGCATCAGCAGCGACAAGATTCTCGTTAGCGGCGACAGCGCCAAGAGCGGAAGCAGCCTGCACCTGATTTTCGATATCGACCAGGAAACAGAAGGTCATTACGGCGTCGCAGGATTTTCCATCGGCGACGATTTTGACGAAGACGAAATGTTCGCTTTCTACGACTTACGCAGCGCCACCGCCATTTCGTTCGACGCCAAGGGCAGCGGAAAGATTTCGTTGCAAATTACCAAGCGCGGCAACGACGGCAAGCGAGACTTCCACCAGACCGCCTTCGTGACTCTCGGCGACGAATGGGAACATTTCACTTTTACCGCCGACGATTTCGACACGGAACTTATCGCCGTCAACACCATCAACATCTTGGTGACCGAAGACGCAGAGATTTTCTTGGACAACATTCGCTTTGACGGAATTTCGCCGAGCATGTGGCCAAGCCTCGGAATGCGATTCTAGAATTTTCACATATAGGAGTGTGCTTTATGAAAAGAACAAAAATGGCTATTGCAGCCTTGTGCGCTCTCGCTTTTGCAAGCAGCGCGTTCGCCACCATTCAACCCACGCGCGTTGGCCCCGTTAGCCAATACGGCGCTTTGCAAAGCGGCAAGAACTCCGCTGGCGAAGGCCGCATTTACGGCAGCGTGCAAGGCATCAAGGACGGCGCCGAAGTCCAGGTTCGCGGAATGAGCCTCACTTGGAGTCAGTACTGGCCGTACGGCAGCAGCTTTTACGGGAGTTCCTTTATCGACACTTTGGTCGGCTCCTGGAACGTTGAACTCGTCCGCTCTGCCATGGGCGTCGTGCCGCCTTGGGGACATGGAAGCTACATGACCCGCCCCGAATATTTCGAATCGCAAATGGACACCGTGGTACAGGCCGCCATTCAAAATGACGTTTACGTCTTAATTGACTGGCACAGCGAAGGCGGTTACTACAACTGCATCCATAAGGGAACAAAGCCAAAGTACGAATTCAACGACAACAAGACCTGTTTTACCGCAAACGATGCCGCCGCCTTCTTCGGACGCATGGCCGAACGCTACGGCAAGTATCCGCATGTCATTTTCGAAATCTACAACGAACCCGTGAGTGAATCCTGGGCAGACCTGAAAGCCTACGCCGACACGGTCATCAGCGCTATTCGCAAACATTCGAAAAACCTGGTAATCGTCGGAACCCCGATGTGGTCTTCTATGGCAGGCGATGCTGTAGCCGCCCCCGTACAAGACGATAACGTCGCCTATACTTACCATTTCTACGCCAACCTGCACCAGACTTCTAGCCATTTGTCCAGTTCCAACAAGGCGATGGAAGCCGGCCTTAGCGTATTCGTAACGGAATGGGGCGGCATCGATGAGATCTTCACCAAGGAGGCCCACAAGACCGAACTTGAAAAATTCCTCGCATGGACCAACGAGAAGAAAATTTCTTGTGCCAAGTGGGATGTCGAAAAGCCCTTCCTCGAGAACAACGATGTCGACAACTACATCAAAGAAAACATTTTGCCCGCAAAGACCACCTACCAGAAAAATCTGAACTGGGAAACCGAAATCAACGACAATTTGCCCAACTTGATTACATACGGCGCAGGCACCGAAATTCCGGGCAAGTGGAGTAGCACTAGCGACATTGACGACTACGGCGACGAACAGGGCGACAAGGGAAACTCCACCTTCGCCGACAACTCTACCGAAACTACCGTAAAAATGGACAACATGAAGCTTGACACCGTCGGTACCGGCTTTGATTACGCCCCGTACATTCGCGCAGAATACGCGTTCGACGGCGCACCCGATTTGTCCAAGTGCAAAATGGTTAGCTACCGCTACAAAGGAGCAAACCACCAGTTTATCCTCTACTACGATTGGAACGCCAGTATCGATGTCTTTGGCGAAGGCGCCTGGGACTACCCCTTTGTCGAAATGCCGTATGCACCCGAATGGGAAACGGTCTACGTGGATTTAGGCTGGATGATGAGCAACGGCTGGCAGGCAGCACTCCCGCTAACCCCGGTTCTTTCGGCGGCGACCGCGTTCCGCTTTAATGTAACAAACGACTTTTTCGACACCTCGCTTTGGGTCGAAAACATCAAGTGCATCGAAAGCGTCGAAGGCTACACACCCGTAAAAATCCCCGACAACACAAATGCCGTCCAGACGAAGATTGCAAAGGCGAATTACCGCATAAACACCAACGGATTGAACATTGTCGCCACCGGCATCAAGAACGGCACGCATTATTCGCTTTCGAACATTCTCGGACAAACACTACGTTCCGGAACCGCAAGCGCAAGCAGCATTAAGCTGAGCGCACCGCAGGCAGGCCGCTACATTCTCCGCATCGGCAATTCCGTCCACCCGATTTCGATCAAGTAGGCGAAAGCCTTTCCCCGATACATGAACTGAACCCCAAAAGTTGGACACAACTATGAGGTTCTCATGAACGATAAACTATTAGAATGGCAAAAGGTCATTGACCTATATAAAGAAGGTCTTACTCCAAAAGAAATATCCAGAAAAGTGTCGTTTGATGTTCGCGACATATGTCACAAGTGTCGCGAATTTGAGATTTTGGGGCGACTAGTAGAGCCGAAAAAATGTACATTCCGTGCATCGAATGCATTGAAGCAGAAAGCCGTAGAAGCCATCGTTGTTAAATCGCAGCCATATTATGAAGTAACCGCAAAATATGGTATTAGCAGAAAATCACTAATGGACTGGGTTCGCAGGTTTCGTCATGGAGGATACGACGAACTGCTTGCAATAAAACCAAGAGGAAGACCCCGAAAAATGTCAAAAAGCACGTCAAGGATTTCAAAAGGGAAAAGTGAAATCGATCGACTTAAAGAAGAAAATGAATACTTGAAAGCGGAGAACGCCTACTTAAAAAAATTGAAGGCCCTAGACCAAGAAGATGCCGGGATGTTCGGTATAGGGCCGAAATCGTCCGGGAATTAACAAATGAATATGCTCTCAAGTATCTTCTGAAGGCCAGCGGACTATCGCGTTCTACATACTACTATAACCTCCGTAGAAAACCGGACCGCTATGCGGAAGAACGTATCCGAATCAGGTCTGTTCATGCGGCAAACAAGGGACGTTACGGCTACCGCAGGATAGACGCGCAACTCAGAAATGAGGGCTACACGATCAACCACAAGACTATTTGCAGAATTATGAGAGAAGAAAATCTGAAAAACATCCGTAAACGCTGCAAGTACCGTTCGTACAAGGGCGAAATTGGGAAAACTGCGCCGAATAGGCTCAATCGCAACTTCAACCCAAAGGCTCCCGACAGGAAGTGGACAACCGATGTGACACAGATAAATATTGGCGTGAACAAATGCTATTTATCGCCCATACTAGATATGTACAATGGCGAGATAATCTGCTACACGATTTCCAACCATCCGGATCTCAAGATGGTTATGAATATGCTTGACAAGGCGTACTCCTTAAAACGTAAATGGAAAGGGCTAATTCTACATTCCGACCAAGGGTGGCATTATCAACATGTAAAATACCAGAAATCATTACGAGAGCATGGAATTATTCAAAGTATGAGTCGTAAAGGAAATTGTCTTGATAACGCCATGATGGAGAACTTCTTTGGAATAATGAAAACTGAATTTCTCTATCCGAATACATTTCGTGATATAGGTCATTTCAAGCGGGAATTAAAAAAATACATCGAATACTATAACAATGATCGGATAAAGCTTCGCTTAAATGGAATGAGTCCGGTTCAATACCGAACTCATAACGGAGTTTTATCCTAAATTTTAATTGTCCAATTTTTGGGGTTCACATCAACAAAAGGGAGCAAGAGCAAAAGCACCTCGGCAATCCGCCGAGGCATCTTTATTTGCTTAATCGATAATTTGAATTCCTTCGAATACGATTTCGTCTATTTCTAGACGGGTACCGTTATAGATGAAGATGCTGAATATTCCGATTTCGTTTGAGATTTCACCCCACGAGACTTGATAATTCTCACTGTCCAACACTTCTTTTCCAGGGTGTAAGACCAAGTCGGTCCATTCATCGTTCGCCGTCCCCATCCACAGCGCCTTGTTATAGTTGTTATTCTCGATTTGACGGTAATGTTCCAGCGCAACAGCAAAATCGCAGTCACCGCGGACTTTCAAGCGAACGGCAGAAAGCGCACTCAAATCGTAGTAACCGGAATCAAGCCCAAGATGCGTCCCGAGCATGACATAGGCCGTATCTTGAATGGCATACTTTAACGAGAGATACTTCCCGCCGGCACCGTCATCTACAAGCGCACCCGCAAAACCGCCGGCACTGTCAGGACTTTCAAAGGTTGCACCCTTGTGTGGCATGTAGTACCAGCCGAAGTTCTTGTAGGTCTTCGCCAAGTTGTTCAGGCTGTCGCCATCGTCAAAATCTTCAAAGACGTATTCGCGGGTCAATTCCTGGAATCGCACGAGCGTATCGACGGAAGTCCCCGCATCAAGCGAAACAGCGGCAACGGGCTGATCATCCGCAAGAAGCGTATATAGGCCCGCAGGAACATGTGAGAAGACAAACTCGCTTCCATCATTTTTTGCCCAATAGGGAGTCGCATCAAGCATCACGACACTGCGCGAAACTATAGAATCAGAGGCCGCAGCCCCGGTACGCACCGTAAGCGTTACGGACGGCAGGAGTTCAATTTCGTCTGCCGTGGAATCTACCGCATCGAGTTTCGTCCACACCATCAGCGAGGAGTCCTCACCGGCAATCCCTTCGACATAGCACCTTGCATTCTGGCACTGGTCAAGTTCAGTTCCGAACTGCACCATTCCGGAATCATCCGCAGTGGCAGTTTCCAGCGCTGAAACATGGGACGGGAGGAATTGCGACTGTTCCTGGATATTCACGTCTTCGGACGGGCTTTCCACGGGGACGGCACCGGAACGCTGATACAAGGTAACGCGCGCCTGCGGTATAGGCATGTGCGCCCCATCGAATGCAACGATGGCGATTCCGTTTGTCGTCTCGCTCGTGGCACCTGCAGCGTCATTCCCTTTTTCGGTACATCCGACAAGCAATGCCACGCCAAAAATAAAGCACTCCACAACCCTTTTCATCACTCTTCCTTTTTCATCATCGGGAATAACTGAAAATTTAATTGATAAACGCTGTCGCATATCTGTGCGGGCATCGTATTGACCACATTTACGATGGCTTTTCGCGTTTCTGCAAGGATTTCGCGGATTTTCTGGATTTGTTTCGAGTCGAGTGCCATGGTAAGTGTACTGATATCGCGCTTTTCTTTCGGAATGTAAGCAATCGAATCTCGTGCCAGCTCTGCGATACGCCCTTGGTAATCGCTAATGGTTGCACTCAGCCAGTGTTCCTGCGTACGGAGGTGCGCCTCGGTGGGTTCCACGCGGCCATCCTTGCGTTGGCGGGCAAGCCCTAACTGCAACAACGCCTCAACTGCTTTCTCGACCTGCGAAGCGGTTAGCTTCGGGATACAGGCTTCACCGAGCGCAGCCGCATCTTGCGGGCCACGATAATCGAACACATCTAGTGCCGAACGGATCATCGGGTAGTACCACTGCTGAAAATAACGGTACCGAGCCTCATCTAGCTCGCGACAACTCGCCGGGCGCATTTTCTGGAGCGTCTCAAAATGCTTACGCACTTCTTCGTCGGTTTTAGCCTTGCCGTAGGCGACCGTCTCACGGAAGTATTCCGCCTTTGCCTCCTTGAAACGGAAAAATTGCACAAAAGCCTCAACGCACTTGGGTGAAACATGGCGTTTGCCCTGCAAAATCTTTACCAAGAGACTAGCATCCATACTGACCGCAGTGGCGAACACGCGGTAGCTGAATGTCGGGTCTAACGACTTTTCCAGTTCGTAGAAGTCCTGCAGGAACTTGCGGTAGTCGGTATAGTCGTATATGTTTATCTTATTTCTTGCGAACATGGTTTGCTACCCCAAGAATATAGTTTCTATCATCAAAATAATCAATTTCTACAACTACTTTTTATTGATTTTTTACAGGTATGTTGACATTTTTGTCCACACCCAGCCTAAAAAAAATGACCCCCTATTTATTTATAAGCATAGATTTAGAGTATAATGGTGTATCAAGGAGTTACTATGTTTAAAAGGAAATTGTCCGTCATTCTTGCGGCAACCCTCGCAACAACAGCTTTCGCCGCCAAGTACGAAGCCGAATCGGCAACCGTATCTAGCGAAGCAAAAATTGTCAACAGCAGTGGAGTTTCGGGCACAGGCTACGTCAGTCTGCAGGAAGGCAACATTTCTTTCACAGGTGTCACAGCCGAAACCGCTGGCAAATACACGCTCACAATCCATTACAAGGCGGGTGATTACAAGGCGAACTACCTCAAGGTGAATGGCGCCACCGCAGGCACAATCGACTTTGCGGCAACAACCGGATGGGCGGACGTCACAACGGCCGTCACGCTCAAGGCGGGCACAAACACCATCGCCATCGAGAAATACTGGGGATGGATCGATGTGGACTACATCGACATTTCTGCCTACGAATCCGCTCCCTTCAAGCTTTCTGCGACCCCGGTTACCCCGAACGCGACCGAAAGTGCGGTAAAGCTCTACAACTTCTTGCGCGAGAACTTCGGCAAGAAGACAATTAGTGGAATCATGACCGGCGACATGAGCGGTTACACGCTGGGCGCCGATTTCAAGACCCACGACGACGTGAAGTACATCTATACGCGCACGGGCAAGTACCCGGTGCTCGTCGGTCTCGACTTCCTTTTCGCGACAGGCCCGAACGCTTCCGGCAGCTGGAACATGGAATACACCGACAAGGCGATTTCCATTGCAAAAAGCCTTTGGAAGGCTGGCGGCATTCCCGCATTCACTTGGCACTGGAAAGACCCGCTCGACAAGAAGGACGCCTTCTACATCCAGAGCGCAGCCGGCACCAACGAATATACGGACTTCGACTTCTCTACGGGTTTCAAGCCCGGCACCACCGAATGGGACACCGAAAGTGCTGCCTACAAGGGAATTGTCGCCGACATCGACCACATCGCCGACTACTTCCTCGAATTGCAAAAAGAAGGCGTTGCGGGCATTTTCCGCCCCCTGCACGAAGCGGGCGGAAAGTGGTTCTGGTGGAGTATCAATTCGGGCGACCAGTTCGCGGCCCTCTACCGCCTGGTATTTGACCGCATGGTCAAAGTCAAGGGTGTGAAGAACATGATCTGGGTGTTCAATCCCGAAGGTTCTACCGTCACCTCCTGGGATCCGGGTAGCGAATACTACGACGTGCTTTCCATCGACATCTATAACAACGCAAATGACCATTCCAGCAACGCGAGTTCTTTTGACAAGTTCAAGAGCGCATCGAATTCCACGAAGATTCTTGCACTCAGCGAAAACGGGCCCATTCCCGACGTGAACAACATGCACACCGACGAGGCCGTATGGAGCTGGTGGATGCCGTGGTACAGCACCTGGAGCGGAACCTGGCCCGGCCAAACGAAGGATGCCGTGTGGAAGAGCAATATGGACGACGAACGTGTTATTTCGCTCGAAGACATGCCCGGCTGGGACCAATACAAGCCCAAGCAGGACACTTCGACGACGCGTCTTGCAAAGGTGTCGCCGTTCTACGGGGCTGCAGAAACCATCGGAATCTTTGACATGAACGGCCATTACGTGGGAATTTCTACGCAAGGACTTCCGCAGGGTCGCTACATCGTGCGTCAAAGAATCCAGGGACGCAACCTGAATGCGGTATACATCAAAAAGTAATTATTGAGCCGTTTTCAACGAATTTTTACAGGCGATGCAAAAAAAATGAACACACAGCGGGGTTGGAGTTTATTTTTGGAGCGTCGCTTTTTTAAATTGGAGTGTTTATGGGTTGTTTTACTTTAAAAAAGGCGAACACAACCGCAACTTTTTTGTTGTGCGGAATGTGCGCCTCTTACGGGATTACCCCGAACAAGTTGGTTTCTGGCGGTTTGCCGGCTCATACAGGAGCCACAACGACAGATTATCTGACGGACGGTTACTTGACCAACTGGAAGAGTAGCAGCGCCAAGGAAATCGCGCTGAACGTGGGCGAAGGTCCTTCCAAATTGCTGATCAACTGGGAATCGTTCGGCGATTGCGCCTGGGCGACCGACTTCACGAGCAATTGTGGACACGCAGGCGTCGCTCTCTCGAATTTCAAGATTTTGACCTCGGCGAATTCCACCGACGGCACTGACGGTGACTGGGAAGTGGCCGCCACCATCCAGGACAACCCCGTGATGGCACGCGGTGTAACCATCGACTTTGCAGGCAAATCCTGGTTCAAGTTCGCAAGCGAAGGCGATGTGGGGCAGATTCTTGAAATCGAAGCCTTCGACATGAGCAATGGCGGCACCGACACCTGGTTCTTTATGGGAACAAGCATCAGCCAGATGGGAATCAAGCAGCAGGATACCGATTCCACCACGGCGCAGCTCATTCATGCAAAGTTCCCGGAATACACGCCCGCCATGTTGCGCGGCGGCATTGGCTGCATCAACAGCACCGAGGTCGTGGAACACCTGAACGAATACCTGGAATACGCCGGCAACGTCAAGTTCTGGGCAATCGAAATGGGCACGAACGACGCCTGGGGCGGCGGTGACTGGAACCTGAACACCTACGTGAGCAACATGCAGACGATTATCGACTCTGCAAAGGCTCACGGAATCACGCCCGTGATTGCACGGATTATAGCAACCGATTCCGCAAAGGCGGGCTGGCAAATCAATCCAGCATTTTTGGAGGCTGTCGACAAACTCGTCGAAGACAACAATCTGCCTGCAGGCCCCGATTTTTACGCCTACTTCAAAGAGCATCCGGAACAGCTCGCGAGCGACGGTGTTCACCCAAATGGCGAGGCGAAGGGCGGGCAAGCCATGCACCACTTGTGGGCCGAGGCACTCGCGCCCTTGTACGCCGTAGGTGACACCGTATGTAAAGACTGTTCCACAGAGCCCGATAGTTCCGACGCGATAAATACGGCGAAAAATCTGAAGTTTAACACAAATCGAATTTACGCGCAAGGTAAAAATATCGTTGTCGAGGGAAATTTCCAGAACGAATCCTCTGTCACCCTTGTTTCTGCGACGGGGCAAGTCATTTCCCAAAAGGTGCTCTCACAGAATCAAGGACAAGTGCAATTCGAAAACCTTCCGATGGGCCAGTACATAGCCATCATCCGTGGCAAAAATGCTGTCCAGACAAGTACCGTACAAGTAAAGTAAAAACGCAAATCTTCTTAAACCAAACAAAGAGGCTCCCTGATGATGTGAACGGGGAGCTTCTTTTGACAAACGGATATTTCGTGTGGACACATTTGTCCACAGTAAAATATTTTGTACATATTTTTTCTTATAGCTTAAGCTTATATTGAAATTGGTTACGGATGCTTACTCGATGGAGGTGCGTATGCACAAGATTTCCTCGGGTGTTATAGCGATTTCTTTTATCGCTGGTATGTTTGGGGGTTGCTCGGAATCGTCCGAAAGTGGGTTAACTCCCCCCGCCGAGGGCGATTCCACGGCAACTTCTATTTCGGAATGGACAAAAGCAGATTCTCTCCAAGGAATCAGCTCCGGAGCAGTTGTTGACGATTTCAGCACCTATTCATCGAGCGGATTCCTTACCGCAAGCTCATCAGACAAAGTTTCAGCCATTTCATCCTCTTCAGATGAGCTCGCAACCCATTCCAGCTCATCGAGCGGAACTGAATTCTCATATATTGCACCCGCAAATTTTACCGATACGGTGAACGGGGCTTTATTTGACATGGTTCATGTTCCGGGAGGTTCGTACACACGCGGGTGCGACAACTGCGCCGACCAAGACAAAATCTACGAGACGCCCGCGCACAAGGTAACCGTCAGCGACTATTTCGCCGCCAAAACCGAAGTCACGGTCAGCCAATGGAACGCCGTCATGGGCGGCAAGAAAAACGCGTGGGAATCGGGAAACGCTCCCAAAATAGGTGTAAGCTGGTTTGACGCGAACAATTTCGCTTGTAAATTAGGGCAATTGACAGGCAGACAATACCGCCTGCTCACCGATGCCGAATGGGAATTTGCCGCTCGCGGAGGTAAGGATGGGATTGCCGACGGCTTCAAATTCTCAGGAGGCAACGCCATTGACGATGTCGCCTGGTACTCCGAAAACAGCGGCGGCAAGGCGCACGATGTTGCCACCAAGAATCCGAACAAGCTCGGACTCTACGACATGAGCGGCAATTCTTGGGAATGGGTGTACGACTGGCTCGTAGGCTACACCGCAGGCGACAAAGTCAACCCGGTACAGCTCACGGGTTCCGGCAACAAGACACGACGTGGCGGCAGTTACGGCGAACCCGCCGAATTCGCTCGGGTGAGCCGCCGGGCCATCCGTAGCCGCGACGGTGCTGCCGATATGGGATTTAGGCTAGGGGCCTCTACCGAACTTCCGACGGGAATGATTAGCGCCTGCGAAGCGGCGAACCCGAGCGACGCGGTTTGTGTCGGAGACAAAAACCGCGACTGCCGCCTCATTACCGCAGCCGATGAAGCCTGGATCAGCGACGACTACACCGTTGTCATCGGCGAAGACGGAATTGCAGCCGTTTCAGGATTCCCGAACGTTTCCGGCCAATGGTACACGCTCAACAACCGCAGTTTCAACGTGGTCACCAAAACCGGAACCAAGACGTACGCCTACTACGTATTCAGCCAAGATGAGCTCACCATGATTAGTGACGACGGCATTCCTTACCGACTGTACCGTCGCGCCCTGAGCGAAGCGAAAAATAAGGTAAACACCCCGACTGTAAGCAACCCGAAAACATTGGAACAGCTGATTGCCGCCGTGGAACCCGAGCGCCTCGTGACCGACGAACAACTCGCCCACCCCGATACAAGCGTACGCGACCCGCGTATTGCCGCTGCTAGCGGATACACTTGGTTCTTTGACGGGCGCTGTTGCGGAGGCAACCACAAGTACCGATTCCACCTCGACAAGAATGGTGACGCCGAATTCGTAGTGATGGATTACGACGACACGCACCACGAGAACATTCTCGCAAAAGGCCGCTGGTTCACCGTGGGTAACATCGGGCTTCACATCGTGCTGAACGGGAAATACTTCAACTACCTTTACACCGCTGGCGAACGCACCATGAGCTACAGCGAATACATGCCAGCAGGCCCCATTTTCTGTCACATTTCATTCCAAAGTTATGAGCGAGGCGATTTCCGCATATTCAACAAGACCCTTTACGACGACAAAGTCAAACGTCCCCGCGGCTTCAACGGCGAAAATCCCGTTTACGAAGCCGGAGATTACCAGTGGGGGTCATAATGCGCACGCACCTTTTCATCTTTGCCGCCGCATGTATTGCAGCGCTCACGGCATGCAACGACAAAGCTTCTAGCCCCGATATTGAATCAGGTTCGTCCGACGAATCTTCCAATCACTCCTGGATGCCCGAGTCATCGTCCGAGCAAGATTCTCCGGAATGGTCGTCTTCGGCGATGTCATCTTCGAGCATTCCGCCGTACTCTTCTAGCGAACATATTCCACACGCTCTGTCTTCGTCCGCAGAACCATATGTCGACTATTCCTCTTCAATCGAGGAATCCTCTTCGTCAGAAGTCATTGAACCCTCTCCGGAAATCGTTTTGGACAAAGATGGCTTTGCTACCGTTGCCGATGTCTACAAGAGCCTCTCCCCCGACGAAAAGGTCGTTTTTATCATCCGCCATTCCGAACGTGAAGACGACGTGGCATTGGAAACCGAACTCACCGCAAACGGAATCCAGATGGCGCAGGATCTAGGGGCCACCCTCAAAAGCGAAGAAGAATTCTCATACGTCACATCGGGATTCGTGCGCACGAACGAAACTGCAAACCAAATCTCGAAAGGTCGCGGCGAAGCAACTCTCCCGAAACTCATCACGAATTACGACATCACCGGCAATTGGTTCTTGAAAATTTCGGCCGATTCTCTCGCAAAGCAAGCGACCGCACTCGGCCTAAAGGGCAGTTCAATCGAACTGATGGCACGCTGGGCATACGAAGGCGGGTACCCAGAAATATTTTACGAAATGGAGCCCCGCGCGCAGGAATTCATGCAAATGGTCATCCAGAAAAACTTGTCCAAGTGGAAACGCGTCACCATCATGGTATCGCACGACATATTCGTGATGCCACTCGCCGTTTTCGGTTCGCAGAAAAAGGTCGCCCTCAAATATTACGAGGATTACCACTGGATAAATTATATCGCAGGGCTCGCCATTATTGTAGATGCACAGAACAACCTGCGGTATATTCCCGTAAAGGGCGCAGAATCCGGCGTCATCGACTACCTAGCCCTCTATATGGCCGAGCATAAGATTTACACCAAATAGTTCCTAGAACATCACCCTGTAGGGAATCTGCTTGTCGAAGCGGCGGCCCTTCAGGTCGCGGTAGTTTTTATGCGTTGCCCCGCGCATGTCGGCAGGGCGTGCACGACGAAGGTCCCGTATCACGGTTGTCGAATCCTTTGCCGTAGAATCACCGAGCGCAGTTGAATCGTCCGCGACAACAGATGACGAATCCTGCGGCTGCACGGTTGAAGTATCTGCGCCGGCGGATTTTTCCACAAGCACTTCGACGCGGCCCGTATATTCGGTATTGTCGTTACCCTTCACGGTGTACTTGAACGAAGCAAGCCCGCTGAAATTCGCCTTGGGCACAAACCTTGCCGTATAGCCGTCACCCGCAAGTTCCACACTTCCGTTCTCCGCAGCAGACACGCTGTAGGTCGGCGACACATCCTTGAACCCGCGCGTAATCGTGCGCAGGTCGAAATCGATGGACTTGCCGCCCGCAGCCGTCGCGTGCATGGCACCCAACCAGTTGATATACTTCTCGATGCGCACGTAGCCATCGCTTTCCTTAGTCATCGCGTCATCTTTCGCCTTGTCATACCCCATCGCCTCTTCGAAGTAATCCGGCATGCCGTCCTTGTCGGAATCGGTCGCGGCCTTCCCCGCAACCACCTCGCCCCAGCCGTTGTTGGTTTTGATTCCCATGGCACCAACGCTTTTCACCAGGGCTCCTTCTTTCCCAAGTGTCCCCACCTGGTGCCATATCAAGGAATCAATGTCGTCGTACGGGAGCACGCCGCTCTGCGACGTCACGTAGCGCCAAGCGCTTGCCGCACTTAGCATCGGGCCCGATGTCGTCAGTTCGCTCCAAGGTTTCGAAAGTTCTTCGCCCGCACCCTGATAGTAATAAATGTTCGAAGGCCCGCCGTTCAGTTTTCCGTCGCGGTCCGTATCGATCATGTTGCCGCTTGCGTAGATACTCTGGTTCTTGTCTACCTGGAACCACGGGTTACTTCCCTTCGGGCCATAGACAAAGTAATTGTTCACGATGTCGTGATTGAAATGAGTGCTGGTATGCGTCGTGTAACCCGCCTCAAAATTGTAGAGGATATTGTTCACGAATACGTCGTTAATCTTGTCGAGCGGATTGCGGTTGTGCGTGTTCACAAAGGCATTGTAGTACCAGGCCCACGTGCCGTCCACCGATTCAATGTGCGCCCCGAACTGTTGCCCGATAGGGTTTGCAATCAACGAGTTCTGCACCGTAATGCCCGTCACGCGGTAGCTTGCGTTGTCCGAGGAACCGCCAAAGTTGTTCCACGGGGCCAGTTCCACCGAGCAGTGGTCCACGATTACGTTCTTGGAATCATAAAGGTTGAGCGCATCATCCTTCTCAGACGCGGTATTTTCGCCCGGACGGATTCGCAGGTAGCGGATAATGATATTACTCTGCTTGCCGGTACTGAGCTTGCCGCCGTGAATGGCGATTCCCTCGCCCGGAGCAGTCTGCCCCGCGATGGTAATGTTACTCTTGATAGAAACAGCCGTCTTGATGTTGATGATGCCACCCACGTCAAAGACCACAATGCGGTTGCCCTGGCTCACCGCATCGCGGAAAGAACCCGCACCGTCATCGTTCAAGTTCGTCACGTGATAAACGCTGCCGCCACGGCCACCCGTGACCTGCGCGCCAAAACCCAGCGCCTCCGGAAAAGCCAGCGGCTCGGCACCTGCCCCGATAAAACCAAACACTGTTAGGCAAAGCGCCGAAACCGCGAAATTTTTAGCAAAACCAAATTTCAAACCCATAACAACCTGCCTTTGGGCCCACGAGGGGCCGCCTTTATGAAATATATCTTCATTTTACGAAAAAAACACCCCTACATTCCATAAAGAGTTGTCCAGGGACAACCTCACACAAACTGAAACAAATCACCCCGTTCGGGCATTTTCGTTCCAGATTCAAGTCGCTTACAATTTGACTACATCCTTTTTTCCTGACTTTCGAGGACCTTTAAAAAATACTTTTACAAGAAAACGGAGGTGCATCATGAAATCGCTAAATTACACACGCCTTATTTGCGGCATCGCACTCTTGCTTTCTGCCTGCAGCGACACCGCCAGCAATACAACCGGAGCCGAGGCCACGAATGTCTCGGAAACAGATTCCGTTGCAGTAACAGATTCTACCACCGAAGCAGCCGCAGTTTCCGAGCAAGGCACCTCCATAAGCATTCCCAGCGCATCCGAGCAAGAAGCCGCAGAACCGGTAGATGTATCCGCTATTGCCGGCGATCCCATTGTTCGCTTCGAAAATGATTCCGTTTCTATCGGAAACAACAACGACTGTGTTGCATACAAAGAAAAAGTTGTCACCATCTATTGCCAAGGTAATTACCAACTCACCGGCAGTTCAAGCGACAATCAGGTCATCGTAAATGCCGGAGATACAGACAAGGTATATCTCTACTTAAACGAGCTACAACTCACCAGCGCAACAGACGCACCCATTTACGTTCAAAACGCCGAGAAAGTATTCTTGATGATTGTCGACGGCACAAAAAACACTCTTGCCGACGCCTCTACCCGCACACAGTCCTACGCCAAGGACAACGGCACAAACGATACCACGAATGCTACCGTATACGCCAAAGATGACTTGACCATCAAAGGGAGCGGCGATCTGACCGTAACCGGAAACTACAACAACGGAATTCAATGCAGCAACGACCTGCGCATTCGCGATCTGCCGGGAATCACCGTCAAGGCCAAGAACCACGCCATCAAGGGCAAGGGTTCCGTCACCATCGAAGGCGGTTATTTCAGCCTTACCGCCACAAACGGCGACGGCATCAAGAGCGACGAAGGCGAAGATGAAAATACAATCACCGAGAACAAGGGTGTCGTGGTCATCACGGGCGGCGAATTCGAGATTAACGCAGGCGACGACGGAATCCAGGCATTCAACTACATCTTTATCGCAGACTCCACCTCCATTCCCTTTATCACCATCAACAGCAAGGGAAAGGGAATTGCAACCGACAACCATCTCTATATAAACGGAGGCATCACCAACGTAACCTCAGCCAACGATGGCCTACATTCAAACCTGAACATATACGTCAACGGCGGCCTCACCACGATTTCTGCGGGTGATGACGGAATCCATGCAGATTCTACCCTGCGTATTTCTGATGGAGCAATCAACATCACCAAGGCCGTCGAAGGAATAGAAGCGTTCTACATCCGAGCCGAAGGCGGCATGACCGCAACGGTCGCAAGCGACGACGCTTGGAATGCAGCAGGCGGTTCCGCCGATGCAGGCGCCAGCAGTGGTTCGCAGTGGGGCGGCCCCGGCGGTGGCGCAGGTATGATGAGCAGCTCCAAGGGATACATTATTATCAGCGGAGGATACCACTACCTTTACGCCGCTGGTAACGACATCGATGTACTCGATGCCAACGGTACGGCAACTATGAACGGCGGCGTACTACTCCTTGAAATTGGAACAAGCGGCGGTAACAACGTAATGATGAAAGGTCCCAGCGGAAACCAAAGCGGCACCGGTTCCTGCAGCACGAATATGGCCGGCGGCCTAATCGATACCGACAGCGGATTCAGCATTAGCGGAGGCGTGATGCTCGGATTCGGAAGTCGCACCGAAGAATACCCCAACTGCAGCGCCACCAGTTTCACGGCAGGAACAGCCTACGGCACAAGCAACGCGGCCTTCAAGCCCAGCACTAGCGGCAGCATGATTATTTACGGAGGCAACATAAGTTCAGTCGCCCAAGTGGACGCGAGCGACATGACCGAGATTACACTCCCGAACGGTATGACCTACTACGAGAAATAAGATTCGTTGCCGTTGTTCGCAGACAACTCTTTATTTTTTAAAGGATTCCTTTTTGTCTACTGCGGATATAAATTTTTACCGTTTAGATAAAAAAGAAAAGATTTTGAAGGATACGATCTTTACTACAAGGTGGTCAGCAACGCCGACAATAAGGTTGCAATAACCTTCGATATTCAGAGCAACTCGTTTACGGTAGATACTTATACGGGCGACAATTATCAGAAATTCAAGCTGAACCTGGACGGGCTCGAAGGCTTTGCCGCAAACGCGCTTGCGGGCAGCAAAGAAAAGGCAGGAACAATTGGTGGATTGCTGGGAGAAGTTGTCTATGTTTCTACCGCAGATGATTTGGAGAAACAGCTTAATTCAAAAGGAGCTCAGACCATCGTCATTACCGCCGACATTGATATGCAAAAGAAAAGCAATACTCGTGTACGCGACTACAAAACGATTGTGGGACAGTATGGCAATCATACTATTTATGATTCGCAATTCAGAACGAACGATGCTTGGGGTACAGCGGGAGAAGTTCCGTCGGACAATATTGTCTTTAGAAATTTAAAAATGGTTGCAAAAAATATTCCTAACCGTATCCTGATTAATGTTTGGTCTTCTCGCCAAATTTGGATTGATCATATTCATTTCGAATCGCAGCTGAATTACGATCGCAGCGGCAATGGTCAGGATGAAGTTGGAAAATTCATATGGATAAATACCCCATATGCCAATTACAGGGATTCGCTAGACCGATACCGCTCTCCTGATTATGTAACGATATCATACTGTCATTTAAAAAATCGATATTGGACGGTTGCTTACGGAACTCAAAACGACGAAATTACCCGCGACCGCACAACGCTTCTTTATAACTGGTGGGATAAAAATGTGAGGCGCTGTCCGCAGCTAGGCAATGGATCCGCACATATTTACAACAATTACTATTCTGCTTATGGGAAATCGAGCAACGGCCCCGCGACAACGGGAATTATCGGTGGAGACGGCTCCGACATGGTATCCACCGCCAACCGCTTTAACGGCTACACAAGTAATCAGGCACTCAGCATGGGCGGAGGAACCGACCCCGCACGCGACGAATACTCCTATCTTTCAGAAACATTGGACGGCACACCTTCTAAGGTCAGTTTCAGTCCCAAGAAAAATTCTACGTGGAAGCCAGAACAAAGTAGTTACGGATATTCCCTGATAGACGCCTACAACACCAAGGGGACTGATGTAAAGGATTTTTGTACCAAATATGCGGGCGACCAAAGTTCCGCCACCAGCATGAAATACATCACCGATAGCGATTTCAAGGATTGGGTCACAGTCCAGCACGCAAGTCCCTTCCTCAAGAGCATCGAAGTCGGGAACGCGCCCGTTGGCAAAGAGCCTATTGTTATCGAGACCCCTGAAGGCAGCCTGGTAAAAGACCTCACCATCATCGACCGCGCAAACTATAGCGGCTGGGGCATTTCGACCGCAAAGACCGACGGCAAGGTCTTCGGCGACCGCGACGTCACCTTTAGCGTCATTCCCGACGCTCTTGCCAATGCAGAACAAGTCGTTACCGCCTGCAACTCCAAGAACTCCACCACAGATGCGGCCACGTTTACAGCTACAAAAGACATCGTAGTCTACATCGGCTTGGATAGCCGCGTCGAAAAAGTCCCCGGATGGCTTTCGATAGCGGAGAAAACCGAGATGAAGGCTGTAGCAAGCAACGATGTGACTTTTGAAATCTACAAGATTAAGGTAGATTCTGGAGCAACATTCACACTCGGCAGCAACGGACAGAGTTCCGGTTGCGTCAACTACATTGCCTTTGTTCAAGAAGCAAACCTGCCAAGCAACAGTAACGAAACCGGTGAAGAAATCGATAGCAATACTGACCCTGAAAGCGGCGAAATACAGTTTGCCGGTGAATTCATTGAACCAGCGAACCTTGTATCCGTAGGATTTGTCGGCGGCACATTATTCGTGAATAACGGCACAGGAAACGCGGTGAGAGCCACCTTGTTCGATTTGAACGGTTCAATTATCGCGAATAGGACCCTTGCAAGCGGCAGTCACTCCTTAGAAACAAAGGGACTTGCCCACGGAACATATCTAGTACGCATCCACGGCAAAGGATTGCAAAAGACTGTGCGGATCAACAGGAAATAAGCAACTCCTTTAGCGCGATTTCTTACACAAAATCAAGTCGGCTAGAGCCTTTTGTGCATCAGAATTCGCGCTATAGTTCTGCATGACGGATTTCACGTCAAGGAGGATGCCCGCAATCTTGTGGTATGGGCGAGCATCGGGATTTTTCCAATCGCCCGAGCAACACCCGATAAAATTCATCTTATATGGTTTGTCACTCTGGAGCGAAGCGATAGAGTCCATTTCATCTTCCGCACAAAACGGCATAATAAACGCATTGTAAATTGAATCCGAGGTCATTCCCGCGAAGGCGGGGATCTCCTTTAAATGCGTT
Source organism: Fibrobacterales bacterium Fibro_02 (assembly GCA_001603905.1). Lineage (GTDB taxonomy): Bacteria > Fibrobacterota > Fibrobacteria > Fibrobacterales > Fibrobacteraceae > Fibrobacter. The sequence continues at coordinate 6,847 of LVAE01000008.1, read as the reverse complement.
TCCACATATTCCGCATACGCAATCTGCTTGCAGATTGAGCCTGAAGACGGCAAGTCCATCGGGTTCTGCGACACACCAAACTTATAGTATTTCGCATCAATGACATATACGCCCGACGAAAGCGACATAATCGTATCGGGCCGCATGGCATAATTGGGATTTTCTTTAAAAGGTAGGCCCGAAGCCAAGTCCCAATTGCAATGCGGATTAAACTTGTCGCGAGATACACCCGCAGGCAACTTCCCGAAAATCTTATCCACCATCGCTTCCCACACGGGGGCGAACTTGTTTACCCCAAAATAGAATTCGTTTGCAGTCTTTCCGTCTTCGGTTTTATGCCCGGCAAGATACTCCACAATTCGCGCCAAGTCGGCGAGCAAGCGTAAATCGCGGTCATTAAACGTTTTCGCAAGTTTAGAATGAATTGCGTTGCAGAACAGGTCATAATCAAAATCCAACTGAGGCTCTTCGGACGGATCTATGCCAAACAAAAATCCGAGTTTCACAAGAGCGTCATGAACGCAGAACTTGTGGACCTGCGTAATGAGCGTATCTTCGTTATAACTGACTTTACGGGCGACAAAATCCAGATACACAAGATTCTGGGCATCTTCGGTAATGACAGGTTGCACGGCCTTGATTGTCCGTCCCCAACTGATTTTCCCGTTCGCGCCCTTTTTGTACAGAATTTCCTTTTCGTCAAGGTAGCCGAAATCAAGAAAGTTCCGAATAACATTCAAGTACGAAACCATCGGGAATTCAGATTCGCCATGTTCCTCTGCGAATGTGGAAATGAACGAATCCTGATGAATCTGTTCCTGCAGCGAACGGTCAGAAAGCACCGTAAAAAGATTGACGACACATTCCCGTAATTCTTCTTCGGGGAGCTCGCGCAAGGCCGAGTCATCTTTGAAATATCCCAAGGGAAAGATGATGCTTGTTTCTAGCACACCACCTTCCTTTGATTTTTCACTACGAATGCCGACGAACTCGGTCTCCGAATTCGCCTTGGATTCGCAGAAACATATTTCGTTCAACTTTTGCATCTAGGATTACAGCGTTGGCGATGCCACAAATGCGACAAGATTCGCCTTGTCCTTAAAAACGTCAAAGCGTTCTTTCCCTTCAGACGGTTTTTCAAAGGAGTTGATCAACTTTTCCAAGGTATCGATACCATCTGCAAAAATCTGCGGACGCTTGAATTTGAAAACGTCATCCCACAGGAACTTCAGGACCTTTTCTGCAAAGACCTTGTCGTCAATAATACCACCCACGTTGCTCACGAACCAGACTCCGAGCCGTTTGTCTTCAGTGCTGGAAAGCCCTTTGAGGGTAGCCGTAATTTTGGCGTTGATCCATCCCCAGAATTGTCCCCATTTAATACCGGTATCGTCAATTTCTGCGTTGTACTGAGCATTGACGGCAGGCTTAGTGAGGTCAAATTCGTTGCGAACCAGTTCCATGTCGAAACGGCGCTGGAATGCGTTATCCAACGTGAACACATTCTGGTCGCTAGTATTCATCGTCGCCAAGATGGAAAGGTTAGGCGGCAAGCGGATAGCCGTATTCAAATCAAAGCGAATATTCCCAATCTGAATGCTATTTTCAGTTCCTCGAATATAGGCGTTGACATCATCGTTCTGGACAAAATACTGGCTCCAGCCTTCTGTAAACGTGTTTACCGCCGCATTTGCAGGGTCGTTGCCGAGAGAGTCCGTCTCGCCAGCCTTGAGCCTATCCAACAACTGGAAGGTGTCGCCGAAAATGGCGGCCGCATTACCGCGGTTGATTTCTTCGATAACTAGGTAAAAATGTTCATTAGGATTAAGGTACGCCCGCTTGATAATTTGCGTAAACGGCCCAGGAGTAAATTCGTAGGTGACGTGACCGTTGACTTTCGGTAAAATCTGACCGATGAATTCGGCGTTGGTGTATTCCGGGTGGAATACGACACGAATCTTGTTTTTCTCAGGAACATCCTTCAGTTGCTCCCTGATTTTATTGCTCTTTCCGCAACCCGGAACCCCGTAGTAGATTATTTGAGAGGGAGTGAAGGGAAGTATATTGCTCTCGTTAGCATCCTTTTTTACATCACCAAAAAAGTCAATGTCGACCGGAGTCTGTGTCGTCAACTTGTAGAAATCTGTACATGTCGCCAAAACCGCAGCGTTTTTGTCAGAACCAGATATTCCGATCAAATCATATTCTAATACATTCTGTTTCTTTAGTATGACAAAAAAATCGTTTACTCGTAATAATTTTCGAAATTCAATGAAATCTTTGTCGTCAAGACTCTTTATAGATAATTCAACTTGGTCTTCTTGACCTTTTCTTCTACTACGTAAGACGCTTGCTCTTACAATTTTTTTTGGTGAATTAAATTCTATTGAAGCGTGTTCTTGAGATAAAGAATTCACATTTTCTGCATAAATGTTTAACGGAATTCGCAGTGTGAAGTATTTTTTTAAATCATCGTCTTTGCTGTCGTACCCAACGTTAAAATATCCATCCGCTTCCAAAAAAGGAAAGAAATCCTTTTGTTTCCCTGTAAACGCCATATGCGACTGATGGGACGAACCTGTATCAGAAATTGTATTTGTTGCGGCAAGTTTTTTTACGATAATTCCATCGTAGCTGTTTCCGCCTAGGAAAGGGCATGATTCGAGAATCAGATTGTAAACTTCTAAAAAATTCATGCTACACCTCCATATAATTGTTTTTTATAAGGAAATAAAGAACTGCATATATTGTATTGACACTCACTGCATTTCCAGCTTGTTTGTATAGAGCTCCGTCAGCAACACCTTTTTGACGCCCCTTAAGGGCAAAATCGGACGGGAAACCCTGTAACATAAAGGCTTCTTCAGGTGTCAATTTTCGAATTTGCAATTTTGCCAATTCGTCTTTTGACATAGCTTTTACAGGATTGATTTTACCATTAGACTCAATAAAATCTTGGCTATAATAATTATCTTGACAGGCTCGATGCATTTTATGCATCGTCGCTGTTAAAGGGCGTGCAACAATCTGATTAATATCAGACTTGGATTTAAAGCCTGCAGAGCCATTGCTCAACAAGGTCGGCTTGATTCTCTCTGATAAAAAGTATTTGACATCAACTTTTTTTGAGAGAACTCCGCAAACATTTTTATAGTGTAGAACACTCAATTTTTTATAATCTTGTTCAAAAAGATTTATGACATTTTGGGCACTAAAATCTTTAAGTGGCTTTTTCTTTGATTGAGCCCTAGTTGCAAAAATCACTATTCTATTTCTTTTTTGAGGCAGATGAAAATCTGCTGTATCAAAAACATCGTAATAGACTGAATATCCTAACCCCTCTAACTCTGCAACGATTCGTTTAAATGTATTGCCACCATCATGATTGACTAGATTTTTCACATTTTCCAACAGAGCATACTTAGGCTTCTTTACATTCAGTATATCCATTATCCTGAAGAACATTTGACCTCGTTCTTCACCAAAACCTGCCTGTTTTCCCATCATACTAAAAGTCTGACAGGGAAAACCTCCCGTTAAAATGTCAAAATTGGGCAAACTTCTTATATTACTTTTCTTTGCCGTAAATGCAACGATGTCACCAATCGCCCTTTCATCATCTTTGGGCGAATAACATGCTTGGTAGGTTTGAACAGCCTTTGTGTCTATTTCAGAATAACCAACGCATTCTATAGGAATGCACAGGTCTTTCCCTATAAGGTCTATAGCTCTTCTGAAGCCCCCTATTCCAGCAAATAATTCTAAATGCTTCATAGGAACTTCCTTATGGCGTTGCCAATCACAAAAGCCAACTTTACAGGAACTGCGTTACCAATTTGCGCATACCAAGAATTTTGTGGACCAGTGAAGATGTAATCATCCGGAAAGGTTTGTATTCGTGCCGCTTCTCTAGGGCTTAATCCTCGGGCTTCCCAAGGATGGATATACATGTTGCAATCAAACTTCATGTGAGACGTAATCGTCTTACATATTTGGGTCTCGTCAAGTTTGAAATACTTGTCCTTGAAAATGTCATTACGTTTTTTATATGGCATTATGTCTGCAATTGATTCGTGCAAAGAATTGGCTCCTTGCGGCAGACGTCGATAAATTTCTATATCACGTTCGTTGTTGTAGCGATTCTTGTGATTGTAAAGTTTGTCAATATTTCTTTTGCCATTGATAAATTGATAAAAATCATTCTTGGGGTATTTGAATTTCCTTACTGTGAATCCAGACTCTTCGTTTTCAACGTCTTGCTGACCTTTCTCTTTTCGAGCCTCCAAATGAGGCAAGCCAATCAACGCATCTTTCAGCGTAAATGCTGGTCGCTTTTGCTTTTCTATTTCAGCAAATATTTGCTTTGGATCAACCCCATCACGATTACCGATAAAGATTAATCGTTCACGATTTTGGGGAACTCCATAATCTTGCGCTCTTAATAATGCGTAATCAAATTGATACTCATCACCAAGATATTCTTTGAAATTTTCCTTTATCTCAGAAATCTTATTCGCCATTCCCTTGACATTTTCCATAATGAAGAAATGGGGACGAGCATATCGCAAAAATGTTAAATACGCTTTGTATAAGTTATTCCTTGGATCGTCTATGACTCTTTGACGATTTGCCATAGAAAATCCCTGACAGGGAGGGCCTCCGCAAACTAGTGTTGCATTAGAAATATGGCGTTTGTAATTACTTAAATTCTTATTAAGTTCGTTGATGTCGCCAACAAAATATTGTTCATCGGAAAGAACATGATTTTTTTTGTAGGTGTTGCAGTAAGTTTCTACAATTTCGTTGACAAAGCACGGAGTGAATCCTGCTTGTTCTAGACCAGTGCTCAATCCGCCGCAGCCAGCGAACAAATCGACGAATGTATATGGCTTTTTTGATGCCACAATAACTCCTTGAAAGTGAACGAGTTCACTCTCGCGGGAGCGGTTCTGGCCGATTCGCTTGGCCGGGGTGCGGACAAAAAGAACGGCGGGGAGCCGACTCACTCCTCGCCTAAAAGCGCGACATTTTCAAAAGAATACAATACACCCGCACTAATCTTGCAATGGATTGCTTCACCCTTTCAGGGTTCGCAATGACGTTGCAAAACAATCCCGAGCGGATACAGTACGCCCAGGGTACACTACGCCCATGCAATACACGGGCTGTGGCGAGTCATTGTCTTATTCTCGTATTCGTGAAAGTGTCTAGTTTCCAGATGAAGAACAAGAGCGATACTCAACGAGCGTTCACTCTCATTCTTGCAGACACTTCCAAGCTTTTTCTGAATACAAAAAAGGCGTGGAGTTGAATGCACCTATCATCTGGAGGCCTAGACTGCCCGAATACAATAAGCGCAAACAACTCACGCCCCATAATGGCCGCTTGCCTACAGGCAGATTTATCAAATATGCATGTACCAAAACGATGCGGCAGGCCTAAGCCGGTCGCAGACGTGAGCGTTCGCCTCATTCTCCGTATTCATGAAAGTGTCTAGTTTCCAGATGGAGAACAAGAGCAAAAACTCTATTTTACACCTATAATATAGATTATTGGAATGACAAAAGGCGACAGTCAACCATAACATGTCCCCGTTCGAGAGAAAAATGCGAATTTTTCGAAAATCTCTTGACATCCTCCCCTTGAGGAACTATATTTATAGTGAACAAATGTTCATTACTTGACAGTTTCTGCTTGTCTGTCAAAGGAGATTATATGAGTGAAAGTAGGCTTACCACCTTGAATTTTCGGCGAAATAACGTATATTTTTACTATAATTCTGTAAAAAATCGCATTTTACAGAATTTAGGAAAAAATATGCTTCAGACGCTCGCCCAATGCATTGAAACGTTCGGCTCAAAATACTTGATAAAAAAGGCCATTGCCGAAGGCCGTTTGTTCCGCATCGCAAAAGGATTCTATTCCGATAGCAAGGATGTTTCCGAAACTTCGCTAATCTCCGCAAAATATCCTAAGGCGGTTTTTACGATGAATACCGCTTTTTATCATTACGGTTTGACCGATACCATTCCCGAGAAATATTACCTGGCAACCGAGCGGGGAGCAAAAATTTCCGACAACCGTGTTGTGCTGAAGTTCGAGAATAGCGATATCCTGTTTCTTGGAGCTGTACAAGAATCAGTCAACGGCGCAACCGTTTCAATGTATAACAGGGAACGCATGCTGCTCGAACTGATCCGCAACAAGTCAAACTTGCCCTTCGACTACTATAAAGAAATCATCCTAAACTATAGAAAGATAGTTGACGAACTGGACATGCAGTTCGTGCAGGATTACTTGCCGCAAATGCCGAAAGCGGATATGATTAGAAAGGTGCTGGAAGCGGAGGTGCAGTAGACAGACCGAAAGGAGGCTAAAAAAGCCTAGACTCGTTTGAGCCTAGGTTTTGAGGATGCATGATGTATTCTTTTGCGGTTTACTTGCGCATGACCTTGATTGTCTTGTTGAGTTTGATTCCGTCGTCGATTCCGCGGACGTTCACTAGGTAGATTCCACAGCCGAAAGGTTGCAGATTCACCGAAGCGGAGCCGTTGGCAGTCACCACGGATTTTTGCGTCATGATGCTATTGCCACTAAAATCGGTCACGGTGATTTTCGCATTCTGCGGAAGGCCTGTCATGAACACAATATTATTCGAAACCGTCGAATGGAACTTTGTTGCGATGGTCGGCTTGACAAGCGTCGTTGTTTCGGAGGAACTGCTAGAAACCGGATCTTCGCCGCTCGAAGAAGAGCTCGATGAAGTTGCAGAACCTGCGGCGAGCTGTTGCGTCACGCCGATGTAGCGACTAAAGGTATCGCCCGCGTTGTCCTTGAGCGTAAACTG
>LVAE01000007.1 GCA_001603905.1 Fibrobacterales bacterium Fibro_02 | reverse complement strand
GTGTGTTTCTGGTACATGAAAACCCCGAAAGTTGTGTCCAACTTTCGGGGTTCACATCACATCGGCGAGGGATTTCTTGTGTTTAAGGGTTCTCGAGTACTTGGTCTTGTCGCGGACAACTCTAGTCCGCAGAGTGGCTCCGTTCTGGGAGCCGTCTATGCGCAGCGTTCTGAGCCTTGCGCTTTCCTTGGCGGTTTCGGCAACCTGGCCCGCCGCTTTCGCTCTGTTTTTAGCCATAACGGCCTCCTTACAAACAAATATAATTTTTTAGATTTATGTTGGAAAGGCTTTATACGAGGTGAACATTATGAAAAAACTATTTGCATTCGCTATGACTAGTGCTATGCTTATCGCCTGCGGCGATGATAATTCTTCGTCAGCAACAGATGACATTTCATCGTCTTCTGAAGAAACGATTCTCAGCTCTTCTGCAGAGAAAAACGAGTCGTCTTCATCGCAATCTCAAAATACAAAGGACTCATTTTCTAACAATCAAGAAGAAAACTATTCATCTAGCGAAGCAATTGCTTCTAGTTCTAGCATCAATTCTTCGGAATCTCAAGAATCTTCTTCATCAAAAGAGAATACAACAACTCCCTCGGTTAGCATAGACTTTGGCGAAGGCTACACCTACGCCATGGTATATCGGTATGACGAAACCACAGGATTCTTTTACCAGGGTTTAGAATCCTGCAACTACCACTCTGGCACCAAGACTTTCGCATGGGAAGAAAACGCATTGGCTCTCGACACAAACAAGATTACCATTGTCGGAGATTCCATGTGGACAGGACCTGTCAAAAAAATGGTATCTGACGATCCTGATGAACAGATGTTTTACGACGCCTACAAGAACGTTGAAACATTGTCCTTAAGCACCGAACATAACGGCATTTATGGCAAATGGAAAGCAACAGGCTGTCAGAGAATTATCGGAGAAACTGAAATCAAATGCACCGCCTCTATCGGCGGCCTGAAAGGTATTGCAAGAACAATCACCATTACCCAGGACTCCGTATACACCACGACCGTAGTCGATTTAAGCAGCACCACTGGCAAAGAAGATAAATGGAATTTGGGCAATATTTTGGAATATAATCTCGGATTCGACATCGGTGATTTGATTGTCGATTCACTCGTAAAAGCCCAGGTAATAAAGGTCATTTCGGCATCAGAAATTTCTATCGGCAGCCAAACCTTCACTAGAGATGGTTCTGCCAAGTTTGACAAGACCGGCATGAATTACTACGAAACATTTTCCAGCAACGGCAAAACCTGCACAAAACACGAGCAATTAGGGTTTATTACAAAAGAGCAGTGCCTAGAAGGGAACGCCGACTTTCTGCTTAGCGCCCGCGGCGACAAGGAAGACTCATCCTACTACTACAAAGAAGGTCCTGTAGAAGGATTCAGCCTAGATAACCGCGAAGAATATTACGAATGTACAAAGAGCCTTGTAACAGAAGAGACTAAAAACATTCTCGAGCCTTTCGCCAGACATTATACGGACTAGAATGATTACCGACGAATTTGCAAGCATCCAAAAAAGAATCCATGACTATGGTTTCAAGCGCCTGCTGCTTGCAGTTTCGGGCGGGTTAGATTCTATTTGTCTGGCGCATTATTTTATTTGCAATAAAGAAGCTTTGAGCATCGAATGGCTAGGCATCGCACACGTGCATCACGGGCTGCGGGTCGGAACAGCCGACCGCGACGCCGCATTTGTCGAGGCATTCGCAAAAGCGCATGACGTTCCGTTTTTCTTGAAGAAACTGGATGGCAAAGCATTAAAAAATGCAGAAGGCTCGCTGGAAGAAAACGCGAGGGATGCACGGTACAAGGCGCTGATAGAAGTATTCAACGAGACAGGAGATCCCCGCCTGCGCGGGGATGACAATAAGGGCATCATTGTCACTGCGCACCATGCGGGCGACCAGGCAGAAACCATGTACATGCGACTCCGCCGCGGCACGACCCTTGCGGGACTACGCGGGATTCAGGAAATTTGCGTTCTAAGCAATAGCCAGGGCGTTGCGGGGCTGGCGTCTGAAGCCCCGCTAGAGGGGGTGATGGAAGACCGTGCAACGGGCTGCAATCAGGGGGAAACCTCCCCCACCCCCCGCATCATCAATCATCCATCATTTCACACTCCACATTCCACACTTCACATTCCACACCTCATCTACCGACCGTTCCTGAACGTCACCCGCGCAGACCTCCTCGCCTACGCCCGCGAGCACAATCTCACTTGGTGCGAAGACGAAAGCAATTCCGATGTAAAATTTGCTCGGAACAAGGTGCGCCATGTTTACCTGCCACAGCTCGCAAGAGGATACTGTGACGCCGCTACGCAATTGTGTAGGATTGCCTCGCTTGCCGACAAGGCCTACGCGAAGGTAATGGACAAATGCAACGAGTTGTTCAATCCTATTGTGTCTCTTGAAAAGGAGATGCCCGAACTAGTCGGGAATGACAAATCACTAGATTCTGCTCCTTCGAACCTATATGAGACTAGACTCTTCAGAGTCTTAGTCGAATTATCCTCTATGGGGATAACTCAACTAAGGCAACAAATCGCCAAGTTTCGTATATCGACTCCGCGATATTCCGCTCAGGATGACACTTCTCTCACAACTCGTCCCTCATCTCTCATCTCGTTGAACAAAAAGGCTCTCCGCAAGATTCTGCTCTCCCACGCGGACGCAGACCTTTCCGAGTTGTTCCGTTTGTGGCTTTCGGAACTGGGATTCCGCTTTCCGATAGGTTTCTTTTACAGCCAAACGGAGCCCGCCCATGTTAAAATTCCCGTACGCGCCGCCTACCGCAAGCGTTCTATCGTCAAAAAGGGCTCAACCGTCTTGATTTGCGAATTTGAAGATGTTCAGACAGCGTCAAAATTTGTATCTTGCGGAATGAAAGAATAAAAGGATTTTATGAGTCAAGAAAAAAAATCGCCCCCTTACCGTAGCAAGAACTTTATCATTTTACTGGTGATGATTCTCCTGTTGTTCGTCATGTTCCCGCTTGCCGGGAAAGACGGAGAATCGGACATTACGCGCACCGAATTTTTGGCCATGATGGGCGACTCCACCAAGGTCATTACCGAACTCACCCTGCAAAAGACCCCCGACGGCGTGATTATCGAGGGCCAGCGCGAGATGAGCCCCGAAGAGATTGCCGAAGCGAAAATGAACCGCAGCGCACTCGCCCGCTTTACCAAGTCCAGCGACAACGGCAAGACCAAGCGTTTCAAAAGCCACATGCTCGAAGTGAGCAACGACCAGATTACCGCCTGGGAAATGTACAAGGGCGTCAAGGTCAAGGTCATCCACGAATCCAGCACCTGGCTCGACACGATTATCGCGTTCCTCCCCGCAATTCTCTTGATTGTATTCTTCTACTTCATGATGAACCGCCAGATGGGTGGCGGCGGCAAGAGCCCCTTCAGCTTTGGCAAGAGCCAGGCCCGCCAGCTCAACGGCAAGCAGAAGACCACCTTTAACGACGTGGCCGGTTGTGACGAAGCCAAGCAGGATTTGCAGGAACTCGTGGAATTCCTGAAGGACCCGAAAAAATACGATGCCCTCGGCGGACGCATTCCGAAGGGTGCGTTACTCGTCGGTCCTCCGGGTACTGGTAAGACGCTCCTCGCCCGCGCGGTGGCAGGCGAAGCTGGAGTGCCGTTCTTCAGTATGTCCGGTTCTGACTTTGTGGAAATGTTCGTGGGCGTGGGTGCTAGCCGCGTGCGCGACCTCTTTGAAACCGGCAAGAAGAACGCCCCGTGCATTCTGTTCATCGACGAAATCGACGCCGTGGGTCGCCAGCGTGGTGCAGGTCTCGGTGGCGGTCACGATGAACGCGAACAGACCTTGAACCAGTTGTTGGTGGAAATGGACGGCTTTACCGCCAACGAAGGCGTGATCTTGATTGCCGCCACGAACCGTCCGGATGTGCTCGACAAGGCATTGCTGCGCCCGGGCCGCTTTGACCGCCAAATCGTGGTGGGACTTCCCGACCTCAAGGGCCGCGAAGAAATCTTGAAGGTGCACCTGAAAAAGCGCAAGGTGCCGCTGGCCGACGATGTGGACGTGAAGGCCGTTGCCAAGGGAACCCCCGGACTTGCAGGTGCAGACCTCGAAAACCTGGTGAACGAAGCAGCCCTTTTGGCCGCGCGCTTCAACAACAAGAAAGTCACGATGCTCGACTTTGAAGAAGCACGCGACAAGCTCAGCATGGGTGCCGAGCGCCGCACACTCCTGATGACCGACGAAGAAAAGCGCCACACGGCCTACCACGAAGCAGGCCACGCCCTCATGACGCTTCTGTGCAAGCATTCCGACCCGCTCCACAAGATTACGATTATCCCGCGCGGGCGCGCCCTCGGCGTGACCATGAGTCTGCCCGAACGCGACCAGGTGAGCTACAGCCGCGAATACGCCGAAGAACGCATCATGATCATGATGTCGGGCCGACTCGCCGAACTCATCTTCTTCAACCACCAGAGCACGGGAGCCAGCAACGACATCCAGCGCGCAACCGAACTTGCCCGCAAGATGGTGACCGAATGGGGTTTCGACGACGAAATCGGGCCGGTCTGCTATAGCCGCACCGACGGCGAAGTGTTCCTCGGCCGCGAAATCAGCAAGCCGAAAGAAATGTCCGAAATGATGGCCGAAAAGATCGACAATGCGGTGAACAACCTCATCAAGCGTCTGGACCAAGCCGCCAGGAAACTCATCGAAGAGAACAAGGACAAACTCATCGACCTCGCCGAAGCGTTGTTCGAATTCGAAGTGCTTGACCGCGAAGAAATTGACCGCGTGATGGCAGGCGAAAAGCTGACCGGCACCAAGAAGAGCCGCCAGTACAAGGCGCTCGAAGAAATGGAAGAAAAGAAGAAGCGCGAAAATACGCCGCCGCCTGACCCGGGCAAGCAGCCTCCGGTCGCACCGGTCACAGATGCGCCCGTAGCCGAGATCAAGCCCGCTCCCGCCTCCGGAACCACACCGGCTAGCGATGACGCCCATACCGAAACGCTGAAATCATCTGAAGACGCAAAACAGGAAAATTCGTAATGTTCAAAGAAGTTCTGGATCATAGCCGCTCTCTCCCATGGAAAATCGGTAACAAGGTTCTGCCTTGCAAGACCCCGCTAATCATGGGTATCGTGAATGTGACTCCGGACAGTTTTTTTGACGGTGGCAAGCATAACAAGCCTGACGCCGCTTACGAACACGCCCTGATGCTCCTGGAGCAAGGCGCCGAAATCTTGGACATCGGTGGCGAAAGCAGCCGTCCGGGAAGCGCACCAGTCAGTCTGCAAGAGGAACTGGACCGCGTGTGCCCCGTGGTGGAACGCCTCGCCGAACTCGCCAAAAGCGGCTACAGCAGCGGCGGAAAGCTCCGCGAATTCTACATTTCGGTCGATACGGTCAAGGCTAAAGTCGCCGAAGAGACCATGAAGCTCGGCGCGCACATCATCAACGACATCAGCGCCTGCGCCATGGACCCGAACATGCTCCAGACGGTCGCAGACACCAAGGCCGCCGTGGTACTCAACCACATCCGCGGGAACTTCGGCACCATGCAGCAGGACTTCAAACCGTACACGAACGTGGTACAGGAAGTCCGTGACGAGCTCCTAGTTCAAGTGAAAAAGCTCCTGGACCTTGGCGTGGAGCGTGAAAAAATTTGCGTGGACCCAGGCATCTGCTTTGGAAAGACGGCTCAGGACAACATCGACCTGATGAAGTCGGTCGAAGATTTTCTAAAAGACGGCTACCCTGTGCTGATAGGCTCTTCACGCAAGTCCTACATCGGAAAGATCCCCGGCCTTGAATCTAGCGACAGACTCATCCCGACTGTGACGGCGGGAATCGTCGCCGTCCTTGGCGGCGCAAGCTGCATTCGTGTCCACGACGTGAAAGAGGCCAAGGAATCCATGCTTTATCTGGAGGCTCTGAGAACATGATTCTGTTTAAGCTATTCGGGATTATCGATGTGCGTCCGGCAGATATTCTGGACGTGCTCCTGATTTCGATTATCATCTACTACATTTTCTTGCTGTTCCGCGGCACCCGCGCCGCCCAGATGATTTTCGGTGGTTTGCTTTTGATTCTCGCCTGGATTATTGCGCAGTGGTGGGAACTCCATACCGTCGTGTGGCTTATCAGCAACCTTGCAACCCTCGGCATTATCGCCCTCGTGATTCTTTTCCAGCCCGAAATTCGAAGCGCCCTCACCCGTATCGGTCAGGCCGCCAGTAAGCTCGATTTCCACAACCTGTTTTTCCATTCCAGCGGCCTCGACGAAATCACCAAGACAATCGCTAGCGCCTGCCAAGACTTGGCAAAAACGCACACGGGTGCCCTGATTGTGCTTGAAAAGCGCGTGGGGCTGCGTAACTACGCCGACACCGGCGAAATCCTGGACGCCCGAATCAGTTCCAGACTTTTGCGCGCCCTCTTCTTCCCGAATTCCGCCTTGCACGATGGTGCAGTCATCATGAACACCAAGCGCATTATTGCAGCCGGCTGTATCTTGCCCATGCCCACAGGTAACGCCGAAAAAGAAGCGGGCTACGGCATGCGTCACCGCGCAGCAAAAGCACTGGCCGCCGAATGTGACGCCCTCGTGATCGTGGTGTCCGAAGAAACGGGCTACATCTCTATCGCCTACCGTAACACGCTGCGCAGGAACATCAGCGTCGCCGAGCTCAAGCAAGAAATTATCCGCCATTGGGGCGAACTCTTTAACGACGTGCGTGAGTCGGCTAAGGCCGAAATTGCAGAAGAAGGTGCGAGGAACTGAGGTTTGAGGTCGCTTCGCTTTGAGGAATGAGGAATCTAAGGAAACTTTTATGGCAAACGAAAACGAAGAACAGTTGAAGAATAAGCGCAAGAAAAAGAACATCGTCATTCTCGTGTTGATGTTCCTCTTGCTGGTGACCCTTTTTATTGTGCAGTGCCACCTGGACCAGATGAAGCAGGACGCTCTTGCCAAGGAACAGGAAACTGCGCTTGAAATGCAGCGCCGCCACACACTCGATAGCCTGCGCGCTCTGGAACAAGCCCGAGCCGACAGCATCCGTATGGCCGATTCGCTCGCAAAGCTCAACGCCGATAGCCTGCGCATTGCAGACAGTCTCCGCATCGCAGACTCGCTTGCCGCCCTCAAGAATAATGTAAACCGCGACAGCATCCGTCACGTACGCGACAGCCTGAATCGCATCAAGGACAGCCTTGCCGCTATCGACAAAGCCCGCGCCGACAGCCTGCAGCGCATCGCCGATTCTTTGGCCGTTATCGAAAAAGCCAAGGCCGACTCGCTCGAAAAGAAGCGTATTCAAGACAGCATCCGCGCCGCCGACCAGGTGCCGCCCGTTGCTGAAATCGCACCGCCTGCAGGCCGTTACTACGACCCGATCAAGCTCAAGGTCAAGTGCGAAGAAATCAAGTGCAAGACTTACCTTTCGATTGGCGACACGCTGCACGCCCAAGAAGCGGGCAAGGCCATTGAATACAACAAGACGGGCTCCGTCTTCTTCTACGCTGTAGACTCCGTAGGGAACCGCTCCGCTTGGGAAGAAGCCAAGTACGACATGGCTAGCGACAACGTTTGCGGCAAGAACGCCTACCCCGTTCCGCTCGGCGGCAAGACCGTTTGCGTAGACGCCTACGAATATCCGAACAAGGCTGACGAACTCCCCCGCGACATGGTGAGCCAGGAACAGGCCGAAAATCTCTGTAAACAAGAAGGCAAGCACCTTTGCAGCCTCGCCGAATGGCAGGCCGCCTGCAAGAGCAAGGACAACACACGCTACAGCTACGGCGACAGCTACAAGCAGAACAAGTGCAACACCAACACCAAGGCCGCCAAGCGCAGTGGCCGTAAGGAACAGTGCCGCAGCTGGTACGGCATGTACGACATGAACGGAAACCTCTGGGAATGGACATCGACCACGAGCAAGGATCACCCGAACATGTACCTGGTCGCTGGCGGCGCATGGAATACCAACAACGAAAGCAAGTGCACCGACAACAAGTTCAGTTTCTATCCGCAGAACCAGTACCCGAACGTCGGCTTCCGCTGCTGCAAATAAGCGCAACAAACGGTTTCCAGAAATAAAATCAGGCGAGCCTTCACAGGTTCGCCTTTTTTATTAAAGATGCCGGACCAAGTCCGGCATGACAGAATCGATTACACGACCTTGAATGCCTGCGTGCGAGGAACGCCCTTACCGCTTTTCACCTTAGCCTTACCGGGCAAAATCATAAGCACCTTTTCCATACGGGTGCCGTCCATCTTGAGCACGCGGAAAGTGTACCCCTTGATGGTGACTTCGGCGCCAGGAGACGGAATAATCCCGAGCGTTGCCTGAATCAGGCCCGAAAGCGTTTCCACGTGGGAATTTTCAGGAGCCTCAAGTTCCACGCCGAGCTTGTATTCCAAATCAGAAAGCGTAATGACCGGATCGAGAATGAAGCGGCCGTCCTTGAGGCGCTGCACGTCTTCATCTTCGTCCACGTCGTCTTCGTCCTTGATTTCGCCCACGATTTCTTCGAGAATGTCTTCGAGCGTGACAAGGCCAGCAGTTCCGCCATATTCATCGACCACGATAGCAAGCTGGTTACCCGTCTTGCGCAGTTCGGTGAGCATGTCGTCAATCTTCTTGTGGTACGGCACAAAGACCGGCGGCATCACGAGTTTCATGATATCAAACGGTTCGTCGCGGTGTTCAGTGTACCATTCCAAGAAGTCACGGTTCGAAAGAATACCGACGATGTTGTCGACGGTTTCCTTGTACACCGGCAAGCGGGAATGGCGTTCGGTGTTCAGAACCTTCACCAGTTCCTCGAGCGGAGTTCCAGCTTCGACAGCGCACATGTCCACACGCGGGGTCATGATTTCGCGTACCGGGGTTTCCACGAAGTCGAAGATGTTCAGAATCATCTGGCGCTCTTCCTGCTCCAGGCCTTCGCCATCAGGGTCAGCCTCGTCCGAGAGATCAGCCTGCGCCTGCACGGCGTCGCGGCGTTCTTCGGGCAAGAAGCTGAGTTTGGAATCGTAGCCCAAGCCCTTCAAGATCTTGACGAACAGCACATGGCAAATCTTAGCAGGCAGCGCAAACGGGAGTCGAATGAACTTGAACAGCGGAATCAGCACAATGGCAAAGGTATCCGGCTTCAAGTTCCCGAGCAGGTTCGCCAAGAACACCGTAATCGTGTAGATTGCAACGCAGGCAACCACCAGGTAAGCGGCAAAAGCGAGGAACCAGTATTCCTGCACCCAGTTCCACGGAATCATCTGGAACAGATAAAAACCGAGAACGCCCGCACCCACGTTACAGAAGATTCGGCCAATCGAGATTGTCTCGTTAAAGCCAGGCAGTTCCACCAACGAGGCGACCAGCTCTTCGCGGCCTTCACGGTCACGGGCATCGCGCTTGGCATATATTCCGCTAAAGGCGGACTTGATCAGCGAAAACGAGAACGAGGTCAGGACAAAAACGACAAGGAACGCAATGGCCCAACTTTCGGGAGTTTCCATTATGCACCTTCCTTGTACGGGTCAAGTCCCAGGAATTCGCATTCGCGCTTGCGCATCACCTTGCGGTCAGCAGCCTTGATATGGTCGTAGCCCGATAGGTGCAAGAGCCCGTGAACAATCACGCGCTTCATTTCGGCGTAGAACGTGTTGCCGTATTCGGGAGCCTGGCGGCGTACCTGCTCGCGTGCGATGTAGATTTCGCCGAGCATGGCCTCGTCTTCGGGAATCTCGACACCGAGCTCGTTCTTCCATTCAAACGAGAGCACGTCGGTCACCTTGTCGAGCCCGCGGTAGTCGCGGTTCATGGTGCGCACGAACTCGTCGGTGCAGAGCACGATGTTCACGTCTTTTTCCTTGCCTTCTTCGGCAAGGAGCTTGCGAGCCATCTTTTCGAACTTGTCCTTATACGGAAAAGCCTCGATGTCCCCCTCGCAAAGGAACTCGATATTATACTTCTTCTTTCGACTAGCAGGGTCCGGCATTAAATGTTATACCACTTCTTGAGGACGTTAATGATAGCTTCGGCCTGGGCCTTGCCCGTAATCTTGAACTTGCCCTGGGCCTTGAACATTCCGTTCATCTTGCGGTAGCGGCGCAGCGACACCTTGGGTTCACCCATGTCGCCCGTCTTGGCGTCTTTTTCCTGGTAAAGGAACATCACGGTCGGCCAGGCACCCTTCGAAAGGATTTCCTTGTCGAGTTCCTTGATGACTTCTTCACCGGTATCTTCGTCGCTAAAGGCAACGGTCAGTTCTTCAACTTCCATATGCGGTCCTATCGTTATATGTTCCAAAAAACTTCTTTCAAATTTCTTTGAAAAAAGTCTCTTTTTTATTACTTGAACTAATTTGTTCTATTCAAGTATGTAAAAAAAATACATATATTTGTTTTAGTTTGCATTCGTTTAAAGAGGCAATATGTCATTTTCTAGGTATTTTAAGCTCGTTGCCATTGCCACAGCCCTGATGATAGGCTATTCTCCGGCAGCGAAAAAGATCTCTTCCGGTAAAATCCGTAACGCGAGCGGCCCCCAGGCCCTGCACGAGCCCAAGGGAAAAGGCGGCTACATTCCCGCCGAAACCGGTTCCAAGGTCACCAAGAAAGACCGTTTCAAGACGGGTGACGAATCCCTGATTATCATCGGACTCCCCGACGGAAGCTCCCTTACCATCAACGAGCGTACCGAAGCCGAAATGGCGGAACTACTCAACGAAGACGGCATCAACCACAACCAGGTCAACATCCTGAACGGTAAAGTCAACTTCGACGTTCAGAAACAGGCCAAAGGCAGCGACTTCAAGTTCAAGACAGGAACCGCCACCGCAGCTATCCGTGGTACGGCAGGAACCATCGGCTTTACCAGCCTAATGAAGCCGATCGCCTCGTTGCGCAACGGTAGCTTGGACATCTTCGACGAAGACCTCAACACCCAATACAACGTCAAGGGCGGCCAGACGGCATTCAGCATCAGCAACGAAGTCGTCGTTCTCGACCTACAATCCTCCGGCGACGCCAAGTTCCTCGACGAAATTGACAAGTATATCACCGATCCTGCCCTCGCAAACGACAAGGACGCCCTCATCAAGCTCGTCCAGAACGCAGACTCTTCCTACCAAGTTCGCAAGGAACAGTTAAAGCAACAAGCGAACTGCGAGATTACACCCCTCCCAGACACCGTCTATACCGCCAAGCAGAAAGTCAAAGTACAGTGCTCCAAGGGAACCATGGTCGGCATTCACGACAAGCCGATTATCTCGAACGGAGATATCGTCGAACTAGATGTCGAATGGGCTTCCAGCCTCATCGGTGCAAAGAAGATTGCCCTGCAGTGCTACGTTGACAGCATCAGCTATTTCCCCTGCGGTGAACTGACCACCTACTATGCCGGTGCCGGTGACAAGGAATCCGGCGACCTGGCAAACATGCACAAGCCGCTGACCATCACAACAAGTTCACCCGCAAAAGTCTGCGACCCCGCCTCGGTCACCGTCGAAGGGACCTTCGATACTAGCGGAACGAACGCCACTCTGTACGTGATTCACGGCAACAAGAAATCCGAAGACCTGATTCCCTACAGCGCCAACGGAAAGTTCTCGTACACCATCCAGATCAGCGACGAGAAAGGCAACTGGAACGAAGACAAGGTCACCGTCGAGTACAACTCTACCGAATTCGAGACCGAAACGGCCTATCTCGACCTGGACATCGACAAGACCTGCAAGGGCGTCAACAGGATTCGTCCCACGATTGAACTCCAAAATTACGATTCCCTATCTTGCAACATTTTCTTCACGCTCGACAATCTAGACCAGGATTACAATTACTTCACCATTTCCACAGACAATATCTCGGGAATCGAAAGTGTCGTTACAAAAAAGATCACCGCATCCCGTGAACTGGAAAAAGGCAGACACAACTACGTATTCAAGGTTGCCGACCTGGCAGGCAATTCGAGTCAGGTATCCAAGACTCTCGGCTGCTACAAGACAATTTCTGGTGCCTATATAAGGATAGACGGCAAAGAAACCGAAAGACTCCGTGTTCCGCCTCCCCCCAGGAACTACAGCAACAAGTTCCACAAGGAACTCCGGTTCACCGTTATGAGACTTCCTGGAAGCGTCCCCGTATATATCAAGAGCGTCAAGGTGACCCAGAATGGAAAACACCTTAAAACTTGGAACGAAAATGAGGTCTCAGACATTGACTTCAGCCTGCCGGTTGAACTCACCCGCGGCGAAGATGCCGAATTTGTAATTACGGTTAAACTGAAAAGCGATCAAGACGAACTTACCGCTAAAAAGATTTACCAGGTGCGCTAATGAAACTTCCTATTCTTATTTCAGCTATTTCCTTTGGTCTTGTTTACGCACAAGAACAGGCAACCGATGTCGTTGCACCTGCCGAACCGCAGGCGGAAGTCCAGCAAGTCGCCCCGACCGCCGATTCGACCCTGAACGCAAACTCGGCTGCAGACTCGGCCAAGGTTGACCCGCAGGCAAACCTTCTTCCGCCGGAACCGCAGATGGAAGACGGGACTGAACTCAAGGGAGCCCTCCACGGATTCCTGAAGGCAGAACACTCCCCCTACCTCGTTACCGAAGACATTGTCGTTGAACCGAACACGGCCCTGATCGTCGAGCCGGGTGTCGAATTTCTCTTCGCTCCTGGCACAGGTTTCTACGCAAAGGGACAGTTCGTCGTCGCGGGTACACGCAACAACGAAGTTGAATTCCGTTCGGCCATGAAGATGCCCAAAAGCGGAGACTGGAAGGGAATCTTCATCACAGGCGAAATGCCATCCGAAATTAGAAACGCAATCGTCCGCGAAGCCGAAACCGGTATCGTTGTCGAGAACGGCGAACTCAATATTCAGTCCTCCAAAATCGAGAAGACCTCTAGCCGCGGTGTCTACGCCAAGAACTCCAAGCTTTCCGTAAACAGCACCCAGTTCTTCCAGAACCAAGGGGCCGCCCTCCATATCGACAGCTATAGCAGGGCCGAAGTCAACGACGCCAAGTTCGAAGGCAACAACGTGGCCCTCTACAATGCACCGCTCGCCATTACGAGCGTGTCGGGTTCCAGCTTTACAGGAAACACCTACGGTATCTTGAATATGGGCAACAGCCACATCGCCTTCAACAATACCAAGGTCAACAAGAACACGGTCGGTGCATCCTCCGAAGACGTTCTAGGCAAGGAAGTCCTTGAAAGCATCTCGAACAACGAGACCGACTACAACAAGGACTTCAGTGCCGTCGCCATGGCACTTCCCTCCAATCCCGAAATTCCCGGAGTCAAGAGCCGCCCCGTCGACAAGGACGACTATATCGGAGACCTGCTCGCCCAGAAGATAAACGAAGAACAGAAGGCCGACACCACGCAAAAATCCTGGAACATCACAGGTAACATCGGCATCGGCAACTACTATCATTACGTGAAGACGAGCAAGAACGACACCAAGGTCACCCAGGAAATCTCGGGTGATTCCATCAAGCCGGGTGACCGCTACGAGAACACTTTCCAGGTTCCCGGTTTTGGCACGGATGTCAGCATCTACGTGCTCATGCAATCTCCTGATGGCAAGACGATCGAGCTGAATACGGAATACACGGGTGACTCCTGGAACCGCTTCAATCCGAAGCCCGTCACGCTCACCTACACCGACAAGCACAATCGACTGATCCTGGGCGACTTCAGCAAGAACGGTGGCGAAATCTACATGTCCTCGCTCCCGATTTTCGGTATCGGCTACACCCGTTCGCTCTTGACCAACAACGCGAACCAGCCGCTGTTCGAACTGGACGGATTCTTCGGTGAAAGCCGCAAGCCCTATCTTATCGACGACCGTCACCCCTACGTCTACAAGAACTACATCGAAGACGGAGAAGCTCAGGCCCAGCGCATCGCCTACGGCGGATCCGTCAAGTGGGCACCGCTCCGCCGCTTTGACGCCAAGTTCGGCTTCATTTACGCCAACGACGAAATCCACGACCCGCTGTTACGCGACGGTGGCAGCCGCTCCACGATCACAAGCGAACCCATGCAGCAGGCACTCTCCCTGTATGCCGATGGAAACTGGCTGTTCTATCCGGGCGACATCGAACTCAACGGACAGATTGCCGTGGGTAGGGCCGACACGGCCGACGTCATCAAGGAACGCGCCATCAACAAGGTCTTTACCGAAGCGGGTCTGAACACCTCTTCCATGAACACCTTGCGCAAGCTGATGGCCAACGAGTCCAAGATCAACACGCTTACGAGCGACGAACTTGATGAAATCTTCGGAAGCAACACCACCCTCAGCCGCCCGAAGATGCGCGACTCCTTACGCACGCTCATCCGCGAAGCGAAGGCACAGAAGAACGACTACGAAAGCGACCGTGACGACGACCGCGTCCTCGGACTCAACTGGGGAAGCCAGAACATCGCCATCGGAGCATCGCTCTACTGGAACATCTACAAGACAACGCTTTCCGGCCACATCAAGTATGTCGGCGAAGACTACTATAGCGCAGGATCCCCCGACCAGCTTTCCGACACCCGTGAATTCGGCGGTTACTTGGAACAGATCATCACCGACTTCTGGACCTTTGGATTCGGCTACCAGATCAACGTCGAAAATGCAGCCAAGGGCAACGAAACCAACCTCTTCGGCCTGGGAGAAGGTTCCCATTGGGGCCTGTTCTCCGAAGACGAGGACTGGATGGACGAGCATGAACTCGACAATGACCGCGCCAAGTACATCCAGAACTTCACCGTCAATAACGGTTTCAAGATTGGCGCCAAGATGAACCTGAACCTGAGCTACAACCTGGAATACAGAACCCAGTACAGGCCCTATCAGCTCCACGGCGACTACATTCTCGAAGACGAAATCTATAAGGACCGCTGGTTCGCCAAGAGAAGCGGGAAAGAGACTTCGTCCATTTCCACAGACGAAGGAAACGTTGAGGTTGACGCAGAACGCTGGGCCGAATACCAAGGCATGGCCAGCGCAGATTACCTTGCCTCCAAGTTCCAGGAACGCATCTACAAGAACACCTGGATGGCAGAATTTTCAATCAACGCCTACAAGACTAACTTCAAGGTGGCGGGCCGCTGGACACTCCGTTCGGATGACTCCAAGTTCCACAAGGATAGTCTGATCAGCAAGATGGATCTTTCCAACGAGACTTTGGCCAAGCTGGGTTACTACTTTGGTGGAGCAGACTACTTTGAACACGCCTACCCCATCTCGGCAACCACTTCGGCTGGGACTTTCCAGAACCGCATCGTCGTGACTCCGCGATTCAAGAACTATGAACGCGACAATATGACCGAAAGCGAAATTTCCGTGAACGAGGAATTCGAAATTCCGTTCATGGACCGTTTCCTGGTTCTTGGCCTTTCGGGTGAATTCCGCTACCTGACAGCCTCTTGGGAAGAAGAGGACGAAGATGCCGAAGAAAAGGAAACCGACATTCTGGGTAATGTCAGCCTGACCGTAAACCATACCAAGCGCCTGAGCAGCGAATGGTACGCAGGCACGGGCCTGTACTTCCGTCCGGATAACCTGAGCAACGAATATAAGGATATCTACGGCGGTATCAGGGTCAACTACGCCTTCTAGGAAGTTCTCCCCAAAGATTAACAAGGTCGCGTCGGTGTGATGCGGCCTTTATTTTTTAAATTTGGCAATAATGTTCACCTACCGCTACAGAGAACTTTCCGTCGCCCTCGCCAAGAAAGGGGAATACCGGGCTGCACTCGCCCGCGAGCTTCGCCTGCACCCCGAAGAAATTTTCAACTTGCAGGTGGAACGTTTTTCGTTGGACAGCCGACGCAAAGGAGACCCGAAGTGGTCTTACAACGTGATTTTTGACCTCAAGCGCGAAGTCCGTGCCACGGGGAACCACGCCAAGGGTCTTGTAGCGGCAACGCGTGACAAAGAAAGTCTAGAGACCGACCCGCAGAAAAGCACCGTCGCGATGCCAGGGCATGTCGACGTGATTGGCGCAGGCCCGAGCGGTCTTTGGGCAGCATTGCATCTGTTGCGGAAAGGATTTTCGGTCGACCTGTACGAACAGGGAAAATGCGTCGAGGAACGATTCCGCGACATTCGCCGATTCTTTGTAGACCGTAAGTTTAACGCCTACAGCAACGTGCTTTTTGGCGAAGGAGGTGCGGGGGCCTTTAGCGATGGAAAGCTGAATACCCGCACCCGGAACCTGTTCGTGGAACAGGTTCTACACGACATGGTGGACTTCGGAGTCGACGAATCGGTCGTGACCTTCGCCAAGCCGCATATCGGCACGGACCGCCTCGTTTTATTGTTGCGAGAACTGCGCGCGGAAATTGCAAAGCTCGGTGGCAGGATTCACTTTAGCACAACGCTTGAAGATATTGAAATTAAGCAAGGAAGAATAACTGCTATAAAATTGAGGAATGTCATTCTGGAGGGAGGCCATAGCCGACCGATAGAATCCATGGACCCTATCGGTCATCCTACGGATTCCCTCCAAGGTGACAGACGCAACGGAACACAACTGAAAGAGACGTCAACAGAAAGTGTCATCCAGAGCAAGCGAAGCGCGTCGAAGGATCTCTACTTAAATTATTCGACATCTTATTGGAAACCCTGCGAAGCCTTGGTGCTCGCCGTCGGACATTCAGCCCGGAGCATTTACGAAATGCTCCACGCCCGTGGCGTCGCACTCGAAAGCAAGGCATTTGCCATGGGCGTGCGCGTCGAGCACCCGCAAGCGCTCATCAACATGCGCCAGCTGGGCCTGAATGTAGACACCAAGCTCACGGGTTCCGCCGAATACTTCCTCGCCACCCCGACACTGAATAAAACCAGCAGCGCCTACAGTTTCTGCAT
This sequence comes from Fibrobacterales bacterium Fibro_02, assembly GCA_001603905.1. GTDB lineage: Bacteria > Fibrobacterota > Fibrobacteria > Fibrobacterales > Fibrobacteraceae > Fibrobacter. The sequence goes on along the minus strand of LVAE01000007.1, from coordinate 55,639 downwards.
GTGCCCGGGTGGCGTTCTGGTGCCCTGCGCCTCGGAGCCCGGAACCCTCGCCACCAACGGTATGAGCTACAGCCGTCGCAACGGGCCTTTTGCAAATGGGGCAATCGCCGTGCCCATTGCGGCAAGCGAAAAGCTCTTTGGTGGGCTCGAATTCCAGCGTAAAATCGAAAGCGACGCCTACGCGGTCGGCGGCAAGAACTACGCCGCTCCAGCCCAAAGCATCAAGGCGTTCCTCGCCCACCGCGAAGACAAATCGCTCCCGAAATCCACCTACCCCTGCGGACTCGTACAGAGCAATCTGTGGGACTGGATGGACAAAACCATTTGCAAGAGCCTCGCCGAAGGATTCCAGAATTTTGACAAGAAGATTCCCGGATTCATCGAAGAAGGCCTGATTGTCGCCCCCGAAACCCGCACCAGCAGCCCTCTGCGCATGAGTCGCAACAACGAGACTCTCGAAAGTGTGAACACGCGCGGTCTTTACGTGCTCGGCGAAGGCGCCGGATACTCCGGTGGAATCGTCACTAGCGCTGCCGACGGTGTGCGACTCGCCCACTACGCGAAAAAGGAAAGCTTATGATTACCCGAGTCATTGACCGCAACTTTGCCAACATGCGCCTCGACCGATTCCTCCGCAAGGCGTTCCCCGACGAATCGCTGTCGGTCTTTTTCGCCGTCATTCGCAAGAAGAAAGTCCGCGTGAACGGAGTCGTGGGCAAAGCGAACCAGATGCTGCAGGAAGGCGACACCGTCTGCATTTATGAAAACTTTAAGAGCGTCGACGCGGATTCCCAGAGCGCAACCAACGTTATCCAGTTCCCTGCGAGCCAAAACGAAGAGGAAAAACCCAGCACCGGTTTCGCAAAAGCCAAGTCTACCTGGGGCAAAAGCGCCTCTTCTCAAGAAAAAATGTCTGGTTGGGGTGCCAAGGAACTCGACATCGTCATTCAAACCGAAGACTACGTAGTCGTGAACAAGCCCTCGGGACTCGCAAGCCAACCGGGTTCCGGCACACGCCCCGGCGAGAGCCTTGTGGAATACTTGTGGGAATGGGGACGCCGCGAAGGGCTCGACTTTAAGCCAACAATAGCCCACCGTCTCGACCAGGAAACCTCGGGCATGATTATCGCCGCCCTCCACGGCGACACGCTCCGCGACTTTACGCGCATGATCCGCGAACACGAAGTCGACAAATTCTATTACGCCCTCGTCAAAGGCAACCTCAAGAAAGACAAGGGAACCATAAACGAAACGCTCACGCGCACCGACGCCGCCAAGGGTAGCAAAATGAAAGTCGGCGAAACCGGCAAGGATGCCCAGCAGGCAATCACCCACTACCGTGTCAAGCAGCACTACGAAGGCTACGACCTCGTAAAAATCAAGCTCGAAACGGGCCGCATGCACCAGATCCGCGCCCATTTCGCAAGCATCGGACACCCGCTCCTCGGCGACACTCGCTACGGCGATTTTGCGCTCAACCGCGAAGTCAAAAAACAGCTCGGACTGCACAGGCTCTTCTTACACAGCTGTCGTCTAGAATTTGTATGGCACGGCGACAAAATCGTACTCGATTGTCCGCTCCCCAAGGAACTGCAAAGCGTCGTGGACCAGCTAAAGCCTATTCGCCACGAGCACCGATAAAAGCCTCTATTTTTTCTTTACTTTGTCATGCCCGCGCAAGCGGGCATTTTCATTTAAATTATTTATTTCCCTGCTCGACCTGCTTGATATCCTTTTGCGAAGCCCTGGTCAAGGAATAAGTGTCAAAGGCGGCCTCACGCGGGAGCTGCAACTCGATGGATGTAATTTTTTCCATCTTGGCTTCCCCCCTTTCAAGGGAAAGGTCAAAGACATGTCCGCCAAAACGTTTGTCTTCGGAAACAAAGTGGAAATGCCACCCAGCCGCATTGATTCCATCCATATAATCGGGATAGTACAGACAAACTAGCGAGCCCGCGATATTATCAAATTCAAATGACTTCTGCCTTTCGAACAGGAGCTCCTTCAACTCAATATGATGCGCCTTGAACCCGCTTTCGGAGCGGGCATTTACCTTCTTGAAAAATCCGTCTATCCGCACCATATGCATACTGTTGAGACCGAAGTGTTCCTCGATTTTCACATTCAGCAATGCCTTGAGACCATCAATATTCTCGACTGCATCGACCGCAAACGATTCCTGATTCTTTAAGAATACGACCGATGCAAATGGAACACCTAAATCAGCGGGAGTCTCGCTTACGGAGCCATCATCAGCAGCGCGGTAGCAATGACCATCCACGACAATCATCTCGCCGTCGCAGTTTTCAAAAGTTCCAAGCCCCGTATCCCCGTTCTGCAGCAAATCACGAACTTTGACAACCGTTCGCGTGTAACCGAGCGCAAGTGCACTCAGGGTAGATACTTGGTACATTTTTTCGCTAGACGCATTTTCATTCATCACAAAATCTCCTTCTTTCTTGTTCAATATTTAGTTATTTTCCACGCACTTGCAACCACATTTTCTACATTTACCTGCGAAAAATAACGAATCGGCGAAGGAATAAATAATCGTTTTGCCGCCGCATTTTAAAGAGGAATAAGATGAAAGTTTCTTTGAATTGGCTCAGACGTCATGTGGATCTTCCGGAATCTGCGGAAGAAGTTGCAAAGGCTCTCACCGCCGTCGGCCTCGAAGTCGAAGGTATGGAAGAACCGGGCAAGGTTTATGAAAAGCTGATTGTGGCTAAGGTTCTTACCTGCGAACCCCATCCGGATAGCGACCACTTGCACATTACGACCGTCAATAACGGCAAAGAAACAATCCAGGTCGTTTGCGGCGCCCCGAACGTGGCAGCTGGCCAGACCGTGGTGCTCGCCCCGATTGGTGCAGAGCTTCCGCTCCCCGACGGCACCATGCTCAAGATGAAGAAGTCCAAGATTCGCGGCGTCGAAAGCTTCGGTATGATTTGCGCCGAAGACGAAATCGGCCTTTCTGACGACCACGGTGGAATCATGGTTCTCGACGACAGCATCCCCGCTGGCACTCCGTTCGTGAGCCTCGGCCTCTACGACGTATGCTTCGAACTGAATGTGACCCCGAACCGCCCGGATGCCCTCAGCCACCGCGGTGTCGCTCGTGAACTTGCCGCCAAGTTCAACCGTCCGCTCAAGCCGCTTACCTACGAACTTAAGGAAGATGCCGAAGCAGCAAGCTCTGCCGTGAGCCTTGAAGTGGTTCCCGGTTGCGGTTGTTCCCGTTATGTGGGCCGCGTCATCAAGGACGTGAAGGTTGAAAAGTCCCCGGCATGGCTCGCAAAGCTCCTGCATGCTGTAGGCATGAACAGCATCAACAACGTGGTGGACATCACGAACTTCATTCTGATGGACGTGGGCCAGCCGCTCCACAGCTTCGACATGGACCAGCTCCATGGCAACAAGATCAAGGTGCGCCGCGCCGTGAAGGGCGAAAAGATCGAGACCATCGACCACACCGCTCACGAACTCGTTGAAAACGACCTCGTGATTTGCGACGGCGACCGTCCCGCTTGTGTAGCCGGTGTGATGGGCGGCGTCGAATCTGAAATCGTCGATGCCACCAAGAACGTATTCCTCGAAAGCGCCTGGTTCAACCCGACCATCGTCCGCAAGCAGGCCAAGCGCCTCTGCATTTCTACCGATTCCAGCTACCGCTTCGAACGCGAAATCGACTTTACCACACAGGACGAATACAGCCGCTACGCCTGCGCCATGATTCAGGAAGTCGCCGGAGGCCGCATTCTCAAGGGCACCGTCGAATACACGGGCGACGACCACAAGAAGTCCCTCAACGAAGTCACGCTCCGCACCGCCCGCGCCGAAAAGGTCATCGGCATGAAGATTGATGCTGCCGACATCGAAAAGTACCTCACGGGTATCGCCCTCGAAGTCGTGAAGAAGGACGCCGAATCTATCACCTTCAGGATTCCGGGATTCCGCCCCGACCTCGAACGCGAAGTTGACCTCATCGAAGAAGTCGCGCGCCTCATCGGTTTCGACAACATCCCGTACACGCTGCCGAGCTTCAAGATGCAGCCGAACGAACTTCCGCCGATCGAAGTCCTGAACCGCAAGATCCGCAAGACCTTGTCCGCAATGGGCCTGCACGAATGCTTGAGCCTCCGCTTCACGAGCAAGGCCCGCACCGAAGCTCTGTTCGGCGCCGAAAATGATGACCGCCGCAGCAAGCCCGCAGCCCTTTTGAACCCGCTTTCCGATGAACTCGGCGTGGTTCCGACCAGCCTCCTCCCCAACCTCCTCAAGAGCGTTGCCGAGAACGAGAAGAACCGCCCCAGTTCCGTTCGCCTGTTCGAAGTCGCCAAGGGACAGTTCAAGCGCGACCGCAAGGACGTGCGCGATCCGGGCTTCGACGAATCGAACCTCGTCGCCCTCGCCGTTGCAGGTGCCTTCGACGTGAACCCGCTGAACGACAAGCCCGCCCAGATTGACTTTGCCGCCTTCAAGGGCCTGGTGCAGAGCTTCCTCAAGCGCGTGGGCCTCGTCGTAGAATTCCGCGTGCCTGCCAAGGCCGAAATCTACCTGCACCCGGGCAAGCAGGTCGAAGTCCTCGCCGATGGCGTGGTGCTCGGCACCATGGGCGAACTCCACCCGACTGCCATGGCCGCTTTCGATATCGGCTACACCACCTACGTGATGGAACTCGACATGGACAAGATGGAACACGCCACCCACAAGAAGATCGTGTTCGAACCGTTCAGCCGCCAGGTACCGTCTAGCCGCGACATCTCCATCGAAGTCGCCAAGACCATGACTCACGAAGACATCCTCGCTCGAATCAAGGGCCTGAACCCGAAGAACCTCGCGAAGATTACGCTCAAGAGCATCTACGAAGGCGACAAGATCGAAGCCGGCAAGAAGAACATGGTCTACAGCCTCACCTACCAGGCCATGGACCGCACGCTTACCGACGACGAAGTCAACAAGGCCCACAACAAGCTGCGTGACAAACTCGTCGCAAACGGCGACATCGTGCTGAGATAAGAGACAAGCCTTCGGCGCAACAACGCCATTAGAGGTTGTCTCTTTGACAAAAAATTTAACCGCTGAGGCTATCACCTCGGCGGTTTCTTTTTTCAGAATTTGTAACGAATTAACCTGCAGCGAGTTTGCGCCGCAAGCCAAACATTTTATTCCAGCGCAGCGCGGATCTGCTGGATAAAGTCCATTTCTTCGGGCGACACGTTGCTTGCGTTATCGTCTTCCTTGGATGCATTCGCTACGCGGAGCATCGATTCCAGCACCTTGCTCTTGAATTCGCCCGACTCGTTCTTCAAAGCTTCGACACAGGCCGCAGCACGTTCCTTAGCCGACTTGAACTTGGCATAGGTTGCATTAAAATCATCCCAGGAGACATCCGGGGTCAGTTCGTCATGAATCGCATCTAGCATATCGCTTTCGGCTTCCGTTGCCGAAGTGGAACCCGGCAAAAGCTTGTCGGTTTCGGATTCGTGATAAAGACAAGCCACCTGCCATGAAAGAATCAAAAGTGCCAAATTCGAATTCATGTTTACCTCAATTTTTTTTGCAAAGATACAAAATCAAAATGGTTTGCTTAGTCACTTCGCTCCTTGTAATGACGCTTTTTTACTTTTCATTTTAAAAGCTCCGAATTCTGAAATCTGAATTCCGAATTTCAAGCTCATTTTACTACTTTTAGGCTATGGCATACGTAGCAATGGCCCGTAAGTGGCGTCCGCAATCTTTCTCCGACATGGTCGGACAGGAACATATCGCAAAGACCCTCCAGAACGCAATCGAAGGAGGACGACTCCACCACGCATTCCTATTCACCGGAACCCGCGGTGTCGGTAAGACTACCAGTGCCCGTATCCTCGCCCGCACGCTCAACTGCACCGGCGGCGATCCGCTCCACCCCTGTGGACAGTGCGAAAGCTGCAAGGACATCGCTGGCGGCAACCCGATGGACGTGTTCGAAATAGACGCCGCCTCCAACACCGGCGTCGACAACATCCGCGACGTGATCGAGCGCGTGCAGTATCCGCCCGTCATCGGCAAGTACAAGATTTTCATTATCGACGAAGTCCACATGCTCTCGAACGGCGCCTTCAACGCGCTCCTGAAAACGCTCGAAGAACCGCCTGAGCACGTCATCTTCATCTTTGCGACCACCGAAGTCAACAAGGTGCCGCAGACCATTCTCAGCCGCGTGCAGCGATTCGACTTCAAGCGACTGACCGTAGAACAGATCCGCAGCCGCCTTCGCTACATCTGCGAACAGGAAGGAATCAACGCCACCGACGAAGCACTCGACATCTTCGCCGAAAAGGCCGATGGTTCCATGCGCGACGGCCTTACCTACTTCGACCAGGCCTACGCCTTTACCGGTAACGAGATGGCCGCCGAATCGGTCCGTAGCGTACTCGGCATTCCTCCTGTCGAACTGTTCTTCACGCTCATTAACGCCATCAAGGATCACGACCTCAAGGAATGTTTCAAGATGGTCGACGACGCCTGCAAGCGCGGAATCGAATTCACTCCGCTTCTCGACGGTTTCGGCAAGTTCCTCAGGAACATGCTCTACGCCCGCCTCGACGCCTTCACGCCCGATGTGATTAACATTTCCGAGGAACTGTACACCAAGTACAAGAGCGCCGTTCCCGAACTCAAGAACGGAGACATCCTGCGCATCAGCAAGATGCTTATCGACTTGCAGGGCTCCCTCCGCTACAGCACGAACCCGCGACTCCTTGTCGAAACGACATTCGCCCGCATGGCTTGGCTCGACAGGCTGACGGATCTCAGACGCGCTCTCGCCGCGATTAACGATCCTTCCAAAGCTTCGAGCAGCGCCTCCGACGAGGCGTTAAAAAAAAAAGTAACTGAAGTCCAGAACATGCTGGATGCCGTAGAAGAAGCCAAGGCATTACAGCAGCAAAATGAAAACCCCTTTGCGGCCCTACAGAACGGAATCGCCAACGGATATAATGGCGACATTTACAGTCGTTATGAAATTTCTGCAGCCTGGGGATCCATCAAGACTCACATCGCTGATTCCGGTGACATCGCATTCTCGGTAGCCCTCAACGACACCGTTCTCGAAACGGGCGATATCAAGGAAACGCCCTTCCCCATCGCCCTCACCTACCTCGGCGACTCCGCCAGCGAAGTTTGGGGAATCAAGCAGATGGAAGAGCACCCGGAATACCTGGAGCGCCTAAAGCAGATTCTCGAAGAAAAGTTGCAGACCCCGATTATGCTTACGGTCAAGTCGAGAGCCTTCAACGAAAACGAACTTGCCATCCGCAAGCAGGCGCGAATGTCGCCCTACCAGCTGGATCTCGAAAAAGATGCGGGACTCGCAAAGCTCAAGGAGCTGTTCATGGCAGAGCTCATCTATAGCGCCAAGAGCAGCAGGCCTGTTGTCGCCCCGCAACAGACAGATTCCTGCGACGTCGACAGCGACGACCAGTAATTAACTTCTTTTCGCGATTTTCTGCGCGTCCTTCAAAATTTCCTCTTCTCCATCGACATGGCGGTTCTTCATCACGAACTTTCCGTTACAAATCACGGAATGAATCGCGGAGGAATCGGCCGCATAGACCCAGTTGCTCACCAGATTGTGGTTCGGAACAAGGCGTTCGTTTTTCAGGTCCAGGAGAAGGGCATCGGCCAGGAATCCTTCGGCAATCACGCCCGCCGGAATGCCATAAGCCAGCGCCGGATTCGCAGTCGCCAGCTTGAGCGCCTCTTCCGCAGGCAAGGACTCCGCCTTACCGGTCTTGGGCTCCACCTTCGCCAGAAGCGAAATCAGCTTCATCTCTTCGTGCATGTCGAGGTTGTTGTTCGACGAAGCCCCGTCAGTACCTAGCCCCACCAGCATTCCACTATCCAGGAGCGCGTTCACCTTCGGGATACCGCTTCCCAGCTTCAAATTCGAGCAGGGATTCAGAATCGCGGCAGAACCCGATTCGGCCATCAGCGACATATCGTATTCGGACAGATGCACGCAATGCGCCGCCACCATATGGTCTCCCAGAATATCCCACTTTGCCAAGAGTTCTACCGGCGAACAACCATACTGTTTCTTGCAATCCTTGATTTCAGTCAAGGTTTCGGACAAATGAGTGTGCAGCACGTAATTTTCGGCATTGGCTACCTTGGCGCAGCGCTTGAAAATCTTTTCGCCCACCGTATAGATGGAATGCGGCATCACAGCAAGCTTCACGCGGTCATTTTCATAGCGATGGTCCTGCAGGAACTTGAAATTCTCCTCGATATGTTCCGGGGAATCCAGATTTTCGGCAATCGTCACGCCAATCGCTGCTCGGATTCCCATTTCCTTCACGACCTTCATCGTCACTTCGCGATGCCAGTACATATCCGAAAAGAAGACCGTTCCCGACTTGATCATTTCAAGCACGGCCAGGCGGGATCCGATTTCGATATCCTTGGCGGTCAGTTTCGCCTCGAACGGCCAGATGTATTCCTGCAACCATTTCTGGAGCGGCATGTCATCGGCATATCCACGCAAGAGGGTCATGGCAGCATGAGTGTGCCCGTTATAGAACGGAGGTACAATGGCAAGCCCCTTGCAATTCACCACTTCGGCCTTGTCATAATCGCGGGCCGTAAGCGTACGCCCCACCTTCGCAAACTTCTTTCCCGAGATGAGAATATCCTGTATTTTACCTTGGAATAGTACAGATTGGAGTATTATTTTTGCCATAGAAAGCCATCTTATCGTGTAATTTTTCTCAAAAAGTAGTATTTTCCGTTTTGCTTTTCAAAAGTTTTTGTATATAATTATGGTATGAGTGCGAACGAACTAGAAACACTACCCATATCCAGGGCAGAATTTCAGCGACAGGAAATTTTCAAGAATGTCGCGTTCGAAAGTCTTGCAGGTTACCTGCTCGGCTGCGAAACGATATATCCCGAACCGGGCACACTCCTTATCGACCCTGATAACCCCAGGCGCCGTCTTTTGGTTCTCCTAGACGGCCTTATGGAAGTCCATGTGGAAGCCCAGGGTGGCATGTACATTGACCATATCCAGCCAGGACACTGCGCCGGAGAGATGTCCATTTTTGACAACATTAAACCGAGCGCGAAAGTATATGCCAAGGAAAACTGCAAGATCCTGATTATCGACGGCGACACCGCACTCGCCATGCTCAACGCATCGCACGACCTTTGTCTGAACTTTTTGCAACTTCTGAGTCATCGTCTACGCAACAATAATAAGGTAGTGTGCGAAGAGGAATACCATATCCGCTGCATCGAAGAGAACGCCAAGGTGGACTCGCTTACGGGCCTGCATAACCGCCGCTGGCTCGAAGAAATGTACACCCGCGAACTCAACCGAAGCAACGCAGGGAACCTGCACCTTTCGGCCTTCATGCTGGATATCGACCACTTCAAGATAATCAACGACACCTACGGTCACCTCGTCGGCGACCAGGTGCTGATTGCAGTATCCAAGGCCATTCTCCAGTGCCTGCGCCCCACTGACATGCCCGTGCGTTACGGCGGCGAAGAATTCACGATTTTCCTGCCGGGAACGAGCATCGAGAACGCGAAGGTTGTCGGAGAAAGACTCCGTGCCACCGTAGAATCGATGAAGATTCCGCTTCTGGATAAAAAGGATTTTATTTCGGTGACCATCAGCGTCGGATTCACGGAACGTAAGGACGGCGACTCCGTCGAGACGATCATCAAGCGCGCCGATGACGCCCTGTACAACGCCAAGGAATCGGGACGCAACCGAGTGTGCGTAAACCTCGGCGATGGCACTATGTTTTTGTTTTAATCGCAAAAAAGGCTCCCGAAGGAGCCTTTTTAATTTATACTAAACGACACGTTTCTAGAGACGCTTCAGAACCGCGGCAGCGTGGTGGATAAAGCCTTCTTCGGTAGCAACGGCGGCAATGGCCTTCGCATTCTTCTTGATGGCCTTCTCGCTGTAGCGGATGATGCTCATACGCTTGAGGAAGTCGTAGACTCCGAGCGGGCTGAAGAAGCGGCCCGTACCGTTCGTCGGCAGCACATGGTTCGGACCCGCAAAGTAGTCGCCCACCGGTTCGCTAGACCACGGACCGATAAAGACGGCACCAGCGTTTTCGATCTGGGCAGCCATGGATTCGGCTTCGGCAGTCATCACTTCCAAATGTTCCGGAGCGATGCGGTTCGCAATTTCAACACCGTCGAACCAGTCCTTCACCACGAGAATGCGACCGAAGTTACCGAGCACCTTTTCGAGAAGTTCACGCTTCGGGGAATTTTCCACCTGCACATCCACGCAAGCAGAAATCAGCTGGGCGGTTTCCATATTATCGGTAATGCAGATAGCGGCTTCAAAGCCGGAACCGTGTTCCGCCTGGCTCAAGAGGTCGGCAGCGACAAAGTCCGGATCGCAGGTGTTGTCGGCCATCACTAGCACTTCGCTCGGGCCTGCCACCATATCGATATCGACGACACCGAAAACTTCCTTCTTGGCGATGGCGGCAAACACGTTGCCCGGGCCCACAATCTTGTCGACACGTTCCACGACGGTCTTACCCTTGGCATCCTTCGCGCCGTAAGCCAAGAGACCAATCGCCTGAGCACCACCGATGTGGTAGACTTCTTCAATGCCCAATTCCTGGAGCACGAAAGCCACAGCACGGTTGATTTCGCCCTTGATCGGGGTCACGACCACGATATCCTGAACGCCAGCCACCAGAGCCGGAACAGCGTTCATAATCACGGTGCTCGGATAAATGCCAGCACCACCCGGCACATAAAGACCCACACGCTTCATCGGACGAATGCGCTGGCCCAGAACCACGCCGTCGGCACCTTCCATAAGCCAGGATTCTTCCATCTGGTTCTTGTGGAAGTCGCGGACGTTCTTGATGGCCTGCTTCAAGGCCTTCTGGAGTTCCTTCGGGCACTTGGCGGCAGACTTCGCGATGGCAGATGCCGGGACGCGAATATTCTTGCCCTTGAGGCCGTCAAACTTCTGGGCGTATTCCGTTGCCTTGGCGATACCGCCTTGTCTGATGTCGGCAAGGATTTGCATCACCTTGTCATGGATTTCTCTGGACGGAGCGACTTCGCGCCCACAGATGCGTTCAATTTCAGCAGATTTCGGAGTAACTTTTACAATTTGCATAACTTACTTTTTCCTTGAAACACCAGCGAGGTTACGGACCTTACGGGCAGTCAACTTTTTTGCCTTCTCAGGCACGGCTTCTTCTTTTGCCTTGGCCGGTTCGACAGACTTCACGTCCAAATGCTTGTAGGCACCTTCGATGACCTTGTTGTCCACCAGAATCTTGTAGGTAAGGCCATCGACAAACGCCATCCAAGACGCTTCGATGATGTTGCTCGAAACGCCGACTACGTTCCAGTAGCCCTTCTCGTCGCCAAAGGTGGTCCATACGCGCACCGTAGCGTCGGATGCCACGTTGCTTCCAAGCACGCGCACCTTATAGTCGTCAAGCTTGACCTTCGCCATATTCGGGAAGAACGGGAGCAATGCCTTGCGGAGCGCCGCATCCAGAGCGTTTACCGGGCCGTCGCCTTCGCTCACCTGGTGACTGATTTTGTCGCCAACCTGAAGCTTGACCGTCGCCTGCGACACAGAAACCCCCTGCGGAGTCTTGTCTTCGATAACGCGGTAGTTCAGCACCTTGAACGGTTCTTCGACCATTCCAAGCTGGCGGTACACAAGCATCTTGAAGCTTGCCTCGGCGCTATCGAAATGCCAACCGGCGTTTTCGCGTTCCTTGATAAGCGTAAGGAGCTTGCCCACCACCGGATCCTTCTTGTCGATACCCGGCTTGATGGCCTTGAGCTTTTCAACCACCAAGGAGCCCCCCGCCTGGTCGCTGGTGACAAACACGCGGTCATTACCCACGGCATGCGGATCGATATGTTCAAAGCTACGAGAAACCTTCATTACGCCATCGATATGAGCGCCCCCCTTATGCGCGAAGGCGGCATCGCCTACATACGGGGCATGCACATCGCTCGGCAAGTTAACGATCTGGTCCACGTTGCTGCTCAACTGACGAAGCCTAGCCATCTTCTTTGCGGCAAAGAACTTCGCGCCCATCTTGAAATGGAGGTCTGCAGCAATGGTCGTGAGGTTCGCGTTACCGCAGCGTTCGCCGTAACCGTTTACCACGCCTTGCACCATGGTCGCACCGTTCTTGACGGCATAGATGCTATTGCACACGGCAAGTCCCGCATCGTTATGCACATGGATTCCGATCGGTGTCGAAACTTTCTTCTTCACTTCCGTCACGATTTCTTCGAGTTCCCACGGCATCGTTCCGCCATTGGTGTCGCAGAGCACGATGCAGTCGGCGTGACCGAGTTCCGCGGCCTTCAGAGTCTCGATGGCGTACTCGGGATTCGCCTTGTAACCATCAAAGAAATGTTCCGCATCGTAAATTACCTCCTCGGAATGTTCCTTGAGGTACGCCACCGAAGACTCGATCATGTCGAGGTTCTCTTCGAGAGTCGTGCGGATGACATCGGTCACATGCAGGTCCCAGCTCTTTCCGAAAATCGTCTTGACGGGTGCACCGGACTTCACGAGCGCCTGCAACAGCGGATCGTTCTCGGGCAACACCTTCGGGCGACGCGTCGAACCGAAGGCGGCAATCTTTGCATGCTTCAGCTTGATTTCCTTGATTTTCTGGAAAAATTCCTCGTCGGTCGGATTACTCGGATTGGGCCACCCCCCTTCGATATAGTCAAAACCGAAATGGTCAAGAATTCGCGCAATCTGCAACTTGTCGGCAAGAGAAAGGCTTATCTTACGGTCTTGATTACCGTCACGGAGAGTCGTATCGTATAGGGAGATTTTCATAGGCGCAAATATAGAAAAAGAAACTTTCTAAAAACGGAGATGCCCGGTCGAAGCCGGGCATGACAACGTGCGGCACAGCCGCATTCAATCCTTAAGGACTACGATTTTTTCTTCTTGTCCTTGTTGTAATACCCGTACTTACCGTAGTAGCCGTAGCCACCGTAGTAACCATAACCGTAGCCGTAACCGTAACCATGGCCTTCGTGTTCGCAATGGTTCATCACGAATGCACGCGGCTTGCCTTCGCAGCAACGGTCGAGCTTCATCATGGATTCCTTGATCTGATCCATGGAGTGTCTACCGTAGTGGAGCACGAACAAGGCGAAGTCGACCACCGGGTAAATCAGTTCGGAGTCGGTCACCAGTTCCAGAGGCGGAGTATCCACGACAACGATATCAAATTTAGTCTTGGCTTCTTCAAGGAGGTTCTTGAACGTATCGCCACGCAGGAGTTCACTCGGAGCCACATTTGTCTTGCCCGCACCGAGTACATACAAATTCTTCGTAATCGAATCGGCAACCGCATTATCCAAGGAGCAACGACCTTCAAGGACATCGCCCAGGCCCTGCTTACGATGGCTATAGACCACACCGCGGCGCATATCCGCGTCAATCAGCAAGGTTTTCTTGCCCGAACCCGCAAACAAGGCAGACACGTTCTTGGACACAAAGGACTTACCCACGCCAGGCACCATACCGGTCACCATCATGACGCGCATGTCGGTAACGGCAAACTCAATAGCCGTATAAAGGGAGCGCAAAGATTCACTTGCAGGAGCTTCCGGATCCTCTTCAACCAGCGGCTTCGTGTTCTTGCCCTTATTGCGCTTGGAGAGAACGGCATTTTCAGCCTTCGGAATCTTGGCATAAACGCTGATACCCGTTTCGCGTTCGATTTCAAGGGAGCTACGCACGCCACGCTTGGTCATCTGCAACAGGTAAATGAGGAGGGCACCCAAGAGGAAGAAACCGCCAACGCAACCGGCCATCACAATCTTCTTGTTCGGCTTGCTCGGACGGCGTTCGATCTGGGCATAGTCCACGATACGCACGTTACCCACTTCACCGGCACGCACCACGCGGAGCTGCTGAATGTTATTTAACATCGCCGTATACTGGGCGTTGTTCACCGCCACTTCTTCCTGCAAGCTCAACACATCCTGCTGGGTACGCGGCATATTCTCGGCGGACTTCTTCAACTTCGAAAGTTCGGAACGCAGACGGTTCTGCTGCTGCACAATGGTCTGCACAGCCGGGTGTTCTTCCTTGAACAAGCGGGTCGCTTCCTGACGCTGCTGATCCAACTTCAAGATCTGCGTTTCAAGTTCGGCGACCTTTTCCAGGTGAGACCTAGTTTCACCCGTCATATCCACAGAACCGATTTTCAAACGGTAGTCAGCCAGTTTCTTTTCGGAGCTGTCCAACTTGGCCTTGACGCCCGGCAACTGGGATTCCAGGAATTCCAAGGTCTTTTCAGCCTCGGCACTGCGCATTTCGACATTCTGGCGCAGATAGATATTCGCAATGGAGTTCAGGATAGATGCGGCACGGTCCGCATAGTTATCCGTATAGGACACACCGATGATACCGGTCTGCTTGCCCTTTTCAGCCACGTTGAGTTTCTTGACCAAGCCCCGAACCGCGTCCAGAGGTTCAGACTGTGCAAGAACGAACTTCTGACCCGGAGTGGCCAACAGGCGCTTCACCTGAATGACGAGAGTATCGCCACCATAGGCAGCGGTCAAACGCTCCCCTATCGGGCCCTGCAAGAGCTTCACGCCTTCAGGAGAAAAGACGGCAATTTCATTTTCGCTGACAGCTTCGGCAGTCCACTTTTCAATACGCGCAATTTCAGGAATATAAAGGTATTCAAGATCCATGCGTCCCTGCTTGTGCAGAAGACGGTCAAGCGCGCCAGTCGGATACGCATTGTAGCAAAGATGTTCCTGTTCAACCACGTAATTGAGAACCATGCGGCTCTTCAACAGTTCGATTTCGGCTTCGGCAGGGCTCGCCACATCCAAAAGGGCACCCATTTCACCCATGGCCTTACCGGCCTTGTTACCCTTGACGTCGATCTGCAAGAGAGCATCACTCGTATACTGAGGACGCATCCAGTTCGACACCAAGAAACCGACGCAAGCGCCCAAAATAATGCAAACGCCCAAGAAAAGCTTATGCTTCAGGAGGAGGCCCAGGACCTCCAAGAGATCAATTTCGTCATCATCCTTATTTTGAGGGGCTACCGGAGTCGTGCTAACAGAATTCAATTGCGTATTCGGTTCCATTTTAAGTCCTTAAAAATTTAATCGTAAAAATAGAAAAGCAATTCGCAAATTGAAAGTAATTTTTAAGAATTTAGTCAAAAAAAGAACCACGGTTTTACCCGTAGTTCTTTTTGGTTAAATACGATAACTTTGCCTTTACGGTCTTCTGTGAGCCGCTGGCGACTCATCACAATGAGTCGTCGAGGCGAGAGCAAAGGCAAAGCGTAATTTACTACTTAGCCTTAGCGTTGCGTTACTTCGTAACGCAAGCCAATCGGCTCGGTCATGCCGGCAAGCAAGCTTGCCGTCGCGACGCTCGCCTTACTTGGCTTTTGCGGTCTTTTTGGCCGGAGCCTTCTTGGCGGAAGCCTTGCAAGCGGACTTGCAGAACTTCACGTAGGCAGCGAGCGTGTCGCAGAACACTTCGTCCGGAGTGTTGTCGCCGTTGATGCGGCTGATGATGGACTTGCTATACTTGCCGAGCACCTTGGCGGTGGATTCCTTGTACACCTTGAGGCGGTTCTTGATCACGGCTTCGTCAGCGTCATCCTTACGGCCTTCGATCTTGGCGCGGTTCAGGAGACGGGCCACGATGGTCTTTTCGTCCTTGATGTCGAGCACGAAGATGTGCTTCACGTCGACCACGGATTCGATGAGCTTGACCTGGGCAACCGTGCGAGGAATACCGTCGAGGAGGAGCGTGTCCTTATCCGGATTCACCTTGTTCGTATTGATGAGACCTTCGATGAAGCGGCCGAAGATTTCGACAGTGGCTTCATCCGGAACCAGGAGACCCTTGCTGGAATAAGAAGCAAGGAGCTTGCCAGATTCGCTGGACGGAGCGATACCGCGGAAGATGTCGCCCGTAGAAATGTGCTTGAGGGAAGTGGTGGCAGCGAGCTTTGCGCCGACGGTACCCTTGCCGGAACCCGGTGCGCCAAAGATAAGGACTGCAGGAATTTTAGCCATTGTTAGACCTTCTTGAGTTGATTGTTGAAATTCGGTGACAAATATAGTTATTTGTTCTTATTCACAATAAGTGTTTTTGCCTTGAATGTCTTGCGGTCAATCCACTTGACCATCAGCGACACCTTGTTGTCCTTGTCGAGAGCAGCCCAGTACTTCTTGAGCGTGTCTTCGGCATTGTCAAAAATCGGCATCAATTGCGGGAAACCCTTGAAGCTCGGAATCGGGTTACCGTCAGTTTCGTAGGTGCTGATGAAGTGGCCGAGACCCGGCAGAGCCTTCTCGAACTCAAACGTCATGCGTTCGCAACCAGCGTCTTCGCAGTTGTTACGGCTCTTGAGGATAGAGAGCTTGTAGAGGGCCGGCTGGGCATTCTTGTAATGGATACCTGAAATACGCGGCGTGAAGTTCGGAGCGTCATCTTCGTACTGACGCGTAGCGAGTGCGCTTTCAAAAGTGCCGCCGAGCTTGATGGCGTCGTAAATGGTGTCGGTCTGGTCACCATTCGTGATAATCTGGACGTCAGCGGTGTGACGTGCCGGGTAGTAGATAATCAGGTGCGGGTCCGTGAGCTTGGACTCGTCGAAGGCCTTCGTCTTCATGAAGCCAGTCTTGGCTTCCATTTCGAAAACGCGATTGCGGCTGTTCACGCTGCGACCCATGATCCAGTAGACCTGAACATAGGACTTGCCGTCGGCGCTGGTGCCGAGCACGATGCCACGACCGGGATACGGGTTCTTGGAGAGGGCCTTGAAATTCTGTTTTGCTTCGTCTGTGTAGTTCATAGGAGTCTACCTTTTCGGGTTATAATTGTTCATGAGCACCATGGCGACGGCGACGCAGAGCATCACCACGCTGCCAACGATGACTTGCTGGCGGTGGTTGTATTCGCGCTTGACGTAGCTCGGATTCTCTTCGTTGAGTTCCTGGAGGGTCGGCCCCTCATTCAGCTTGGTCGAATCAACGCCGTAGAGTTCCGCCGCTTCTTCGTCGGTCATGTTCAGCGTACTCACGTAAGCGCTATCGTACTTGTCGAGCTTGTCTGCGGCAAAAGACACCCCTGCAGACAGGAGCGCAATAAGCACAACAAGAACGAACTTATTCATTATTCCTTCGCGAGCTTGTCGAGAATCTGGTTTACGAGGCCAGGGTTAGCCTTGCCGCCGGACTTGCGCATGGTCATACCGACCAAGAAGCCCTTCAAAGCAACCTTGCCAGCCTTGAATTCAGCGAACTGGGCTGCATTTTCGGCACAGACGGCGCGGACCACTTCTTCGATGGCACCGGTGTCGGTCACCTGCACGAGCCCCTTTTCCTTCACGATAGCTTCGGGGTCCTTACCGGTTTCGAACATCTCGGCGAAGACCGTCTTTGCAATCTTACCGTTGATGGTGTTGTCGGCGATGAGGTTCACGAGCTTGCAGAGGTCTTCGGGCTTGATCTTGAGGGCGCTGAGGCCGCCTTCAAGTTCCTTCACCTTGGCGAGGAGTTCGGTAATCACCCAGTTGGCGAGCACCTTGCCGTTCTTGCAGTTCTTGGCGGCGGTGTCGTACCATTCGCTTACGTCGCGGTCTTCGGTCAGCACCATGGCGTCGTATTCGGAAACACCGAAGTCGTCCATGAAGCGCTTGCGGCGGGCATCCGGCAGTTCCGGAAGCGTGCGGCGGATTTCTTCCACAAAGGCCGGGTCAGTCACGAGGCGGACCATGTCCGGTTCCGGGAAGTACTTATAGTCGTGGGCGTCTTCCTTGCTGCGGATAACGATGGTCTTGTCCGCGTTGGGGTCGTAACGCTTGGTGCACTGTTCCACTTCCTTGCCGGCATCGAGCGTCGAGGCCTGCAGGTTCATTTCGCAGTAGAGAGCCTTTTCGAGGTTCGTAAAGCTGTTCAGGTTCTTGATTTCGGCGCGGATACCGAACGGAGCGTCTTCGCTCTTGCGGAGAGAAATGTTGCCGTCGCAGCGCATGTTGCCGTTTTCCATGTTGGCGTTGGAAACACGGGTGTATTCCAGCGTCTGCTTGATCTTCTTGAGAACGAGCACGGCCTCTTCGGGGCTACGAATATCCGGTTCGGTCACGATTTCGCAGAGCGGAGTGCCGCAGCGGTTCGCGTCGAAGTGGGATTCGGTCGGGCTCATGTCGTGGATGAGCTTACCGGCGTCTTCTTCCATGTGAATACGGGTAATGCCCACGCGCTTCTTGGTGCCGTCTTCCTTGACGATTTCGAGCCAGCCGTTCTTGCAAATCGGGTGGTCGTACACCGGAAGTCCGCCCGTCTGGGTAATCTGGTAGCCCTTCGGAAGGTCCGGGTAGAAGTAGTTCTTGCGGGTCCACATGGCGTTCAAGTCGATTTCGCAATTCAGGGCAAGGCCTAAGCGAATCGCATATTCCACCGCCTTCTTGTTCGGCACGGGCATGGCACCCGGCATACCGAGGCAAACGGGGCAAACGTGCTTGTTCGGGGTCGTATTCACTTCGATTTCGCAGCCGCAGAACATCTTCGTCTTTGTCGCGAGCTGGCAATGGATTTCAAGACCGATAACAGGACAATAGTTGGACATAAAAACTCCGTTAATTATTCTGCAAAAAATTACACCTTCAGTTCACCGGCGTCAATGTTCGCCCAGTCCTTCACGGCTTCAATCGCCGGACGAACTTCTTCGGTCACGAACTTCACGACCTGGCCAGGAGCGCGGCCCACGAACTTGCGGAGGTCGAGGATTTCCTTGAGCTTTTCTTCGGTGATGCCGAGCTTCTGGAACTTTTCGTTCTTCAGCACGCGTTCGAGCAAGTCATTGTCCTTACCCTGTTCCTTCACGACCTTACCAGCTTCCATGGACATCACGCGGATTTCTTCGTGGAGTTCCTGACGGTCGCCGCCATTCTTCACACCTTCCATGATGATGTTTTCGGTAGCCATGAACGGGAGTTCGGCCATGATGCGCTTTTCGATGACCTTCGGATAAACGACGAGGCCGTTCGTGACGTTTTCAGCGATGATGAGCATGGCGTCCATAGCGAGGAATGCTTCCGGAATGGCGAGGCGCTTGTTCGCACTGTCGTCAAGCGTACGTTCGAACCACTGCGTTGCCTGCGTGAAGGCGGTGCTGTTCACCTGGGCCATCACGAAACGGGCCAGGGAGCAAATGCGTTCGCTGCGCATCGGATTACGCTTGTAAGCCATGGCAGAGGAACCGATCTGGGTCTTTTCGAACGGTTCTTCCACTTCCTTGACGCCCTGCATGAGGCGCATGTCAGTAGCAAACTTGTGCAGAGACTGAGCGATGGAGCTGAGCACCTGGTTCACGCGGTTGTCCCACTTACGAGTGTAGGTCTGACCGGTGATGGTGAGCACACGCTTGAAGCCAGCCTTGGCAGTCACGCGGCGGTCGAGTTCCATAATCTTTTCTTCATCGCCATTGAACAGGTCCATAAAGCTGGCCTGCGTACCGGTCGTGCCCTTCACGCCGCGGAACGGAAGCACTTCGATGAGGAAGTTCAATTCTTCGAGGTCGATGAGCATGTCCTGAAGCCAGAGGCAAGCGCGCTTACCGACGGTCGTGAGCTGGGCGGCCTGGAAATGCGTGGCACCGAGCTGGGCCATGTCCTTGTATTCCATGGCAAACTTGGAAAGTTTGTCCATCACGCGGCAAAGGCGCTTGCGCACGAGAATCATGGCCTGCTGCATTTGGATAAGGTCGGTGTTGTCGCCCACGAATGCAGACGTTGCACCCAGGTGGATGATGCCCTTGGCCTTCGGGCACTGGACGCCGTAAGCGTAAACGTGGCTCATCACGTCGTGACGGCGACGCTTTTCTTCTTCTTCGGCGACTTCGAAGTTGATATCCTTTTCGTGGGCCTTCAGTTCGTCCACCTGCTCCTGCGTAATCGGGAGGCCGAGTTCCATTTCGGATTCAGCGAGGTAAATCCAGAGCCTCCGCCAAGTCTGGAACTTGTACTGCGGGCTGAAGATGAAACTCATTTCCTTGCTAGCATAACGCTTGATAAGCGGGCTTTCGAATTGATCACGCATGATTTTATCCTTGTTTGAATTTTTTTACGAGGATAAATGTAGAAAAAAGTGGCGGTTGACGCTACTTGAATTCCGGAGCAATGGTCATAATCAGGTTCACGCCATGCAGGCCATGGAAACCGAACTGCACACGGAACAGATACATATTGGGCATACGGACACGGATACCGAACCCCCAGGAATTATAAAAATGAGAAAAACTCCACTCATCGACTTCCGGGGCAATCATCGCGTATTCATCAAAAAGCACGCCATCGACAAAACGGTCCACCGGCCAGCGGTATTCCGCGCTCAAGGACATCATGTGGTGCGTCGTCCAGGAATCGGAGTAACCTCGCAGGGGCGTATTCGCGTTCAACTTGACAAAGACATCGTGCGGAGCGCCTCCCTTTTCCATTTCCCAAAGGTCCACAAGCCTATACTGCAAGGCAATCACCCTTCGCTCGAACAGAGTTTCCCGCACCTGTTCCGGTCTCCAGATTCGCAGCGCTTCATCCCACGAAAAATCGGTATAGAACTTGCGATTGACACGCGCCTCTTTTACAGACAACATATACTCCTTACTTTTTCCCAAGTAGAAATAGTGCTGGAACACGAATTCCGTTGAAAAATAATCGTGATTCATATCGCTGCTTTCAATCCGTTCTTTTCCGAACTCCTCGGGATCAAGCCCCAAGTCACGAACATTGACTCCGCTGTAATCCCCCACAAAAGAATACGAGGTACTGAACATCGCACGGGTTCCACGAGACGGAGCGTAGGCGTTGTCAATATTGTCGTAGACAATGGAAAAACCTATCGGGAGCTGGTTTCGGTTCTGGTAAATACCGCGGTCATCGATGGGGAATTCGTCACTAATCAGCAGAGAGTCCTCTACATCGGGATGGCTGTAACGGTAACATTTCAGCGTAACCCAGGCTTCCGTATTCCAATTGGTCAAACGGGGAAGCGGGGTTCCTAGGCGCCATGTAAACGAGTAAGTCGAATCCGGTTCAAGATAAGCTTTCTGGGTTTCGGGAATCCTGAAAACATGATCGCGGTTATACTCCATATTGTAGCGAAAACCGCCGAAGAAATTCGACCCGAAAAGAGCTTGTTTCGTATAACGGGCGGAAAATTCAACATCTCCGTTGGCAAAATAGCCACCCTGCAACACGAGGTAATCCCGATTCAACAATATTCCACGATGTCGGTAAGTCAGTCCGAGCATCGTCTGGGACCCCGGTTTCAAGTTGAATCCGGGATAAATCAGGATATTGCGCTTTTCTCCGAAGGTAATCAAATCTACCGACTTTTGGATAATGTCATTTTCAAAAGCGTAGTCCACAGGTTTGGCTATCGGATAAATCAGTCCGTTCAAAGCAGGTTGGATTACGTTGTTGAACGGCCACATCCAAAGGCAAGACCACTTGAAGGAGCCGTCATCTTCAATCGTAACCTCTTGAGAGGCCGAATCATCCTGTTTTTCAGGAACATCGTTTTTCTCTTGATTTTCGGAACTTTCAGCACGAGACACGCCTGTCCCCCAAAGGAGCAGGAGCATTATCACCCAAACAGCTAGAGATCCGAAACCTCTTTTTAACATACGCCCCCAATTTATTAATTATATTAGAGACATGTTTTCGTTTGTTGCCAAAATCATCCAACAAATTGCGCATTATCCCAAAACGATGATTGCGTTTTTTTCGGTGTTGGCACTCCTCTCGATCTACCCCATCGAAAACCTTCGCTGGGAAATTCAGCTGCAGGACACGCTCAACGGAAAAGAAGTCGAAGCCGATTATCAAGCTATTGAAAAAGCCTTTGGCGGATTCGGCAGCCTTACCGTCGTCATCCAGTCCAAAGACAGTAGCGCCAACTTCCAGTTCGCCCAGAATCTCGCCCGCCACCTTGAAAATGATCCGGCCGTCCATTACACCGAATACATGACGGACCTTGACTTTTTCAAAAGGAACAGGCTCCTGTATGCCAGCGAAAAAGACCTGGACCAAGTAATCGAAAAACTGGACAACATCAAGGACGAACAAATCCGGAAACACAATCCGCTACTGGTGGACTTGGCTGAACCGTCCTCCCTGCCCCCCACCCACGATACCGTCGAAATCATTTCACAAATAGAAGCCAAGTATTTTAAAAGCCTTCAACAAGATTTCGCAAACCAACAGGGTTCCATCCGAATCATAGACATCTACCCAACGACCTCCATCTCGGACCTGCAAGCCAACCGACAACTTCTAGGGAAGGTTCAGCGCTTTGTCAAAAAGAACCAGAACGGCATCAACGTCTACTACACCGGGAAAGTCTACGACTCCATTAAGGCCGGAAAAGCCCTACTCCCCGAAGCGAAATTTGCAGGCGGAATAGCGGCCCTAATCATCCTCGTACTATTAATCATCAATTTCTATAGGCAACCCCAGCTCATTTTTGTATCGGCTATTCCGCTTGCCCTCCCGACGGTTTTCACCCTCGGACTTGCCTACGTTCTTTTCGGACGAATAAATCTCTTCACGCTTTCACTCGGACTCCTGCTGCCAGGGCATGCCTGCCAGATTGTAACGCACGTTTTCTCGCGGTATTTTCACGAGCGCGAAAAAAAACTCAGTCCCGTCCTTTGCATCGAAAGCGCCCTGCTCGGAATCGGCCCCGTCGTTACCGCATCGTCGTTTATCATGGCGGCCCTTTTCAGCACCTTTATCCTAGTTCCCCTTCCGGGACTCCGTGAATTCGGAATTCTCGGCGCTATCGGAAGCATGCTCAACCTGCTGACCTGCACCCTGCTAACGACATCGCTCCTTCTGATTTTGCAGAGAAAGAAGCCTTTCGACATTCACTTTGACGCGAGTACCTACAGGCACCGCAAGCGCCTGTTCTCGTTCAAGATTAACTGGATTATCATCGCGACCATCAGCATTGTCAGTGCAGCGGCGTGGCTGTATAGCGGAATCAACCTGCAATTCCTCTACGATTTCAAGCAGACCGAAATGCAATTAGAGGAACGCGAGGCAAACGCTCTGATTGCAGAAACCGGCTTTTCCACATACGACCCCATCATCGTGATGCTTCCCGATTCCTCTTTCAACGACGACCTTGTCGAAAACTTCGAGCACCTACAAAAGAAAGGGCGACTCAAGGATCTCGGGAAAATCTACACCCAGTACCAATTCCTCCCCAAGACGAGCGTCGAAAAAAAGCATAAAATCGAGACACTCAAGAAGCTCGTTTCAGACGACATCCTTGCACGACTAAATTCCAAGGACAGTGCCGCCATTATCGAGATGCTGGACAACTATGAAAACGACATCAAGGAATTCGAACTTTCCGAAAGCATCCGTCGCAAGTTTAGCGACAAGAGCGGAAATTCCGGTGTCTTCGCGTTCATCATCCCCAGCTCCGATCCGAACAACGGAATCACCTGCCGCCATATCGCCGAGCAGCTGCAACAAATTGACGGAATTCACGACAGAACCTACAAGGTTTACGGGACCCCCATCCTAAGAGCCACTTTGCTCGACACCATTCTCGGAAATATCGACAAGTCTATCCTATTCGGCACCCTGTTGATGTGTTTTATTTTGCTCCTGTTCTACAACAAGTTGAGCCGAGCTTTCTTTACGCTACTTCCCGCCCTTTTCGCCATGAGCTGGGTCACCATCAGCGTTCACCTTCTAGACATCCACATTTCGGCATATAGCTCGATAGCATTCGTCCTCCTGATTGCCGCAAGTGTAGACGGTTCACTCCAGCTGTGGTCCGCCTACTACGAGAAGCAGGGCGGAAACGCATGGACCATCATGCATACAAAACTCCTTTCTATTGTAGGAGCGCAGGGAGCCTCCTTTGTCGGAGCGATTGCCATGTTGCTCTGTCCGCATCCGGGCATCAAAAGCGTAGGTCTGATAGCCTTTATCGGGCTTCTGTGCATTTTCGTTGCCCTGTTCACCATTTACCCCTTGACCGCAAGCACGCTAGATGCTTACCGCATTTTGAAAAAGGCAAAGAAAAGACATGAAAGACTTATCCGCAAGAACCCTTAACATTGCAGCATCTTTAACAGTCGCCATCGACACATTGGCCAAGCAAATGATTGCCGACGGCAAGGATGTCGTAAGCCTCGGTGCAGGCGAACCTGATTTTCCGACGCCGACACCGATTCAGGATGCGGCCTGCAAGGCCATCCGCGAAGGCAAGACCCGCTACACCGCTCCCGTAGGCATTCTTGAAGTCCGCAAGGCCGTCGCCGAAAAACTGAAAGTCGAAAACGGTCTCGACTACAAGCCCGAACAGATCATCATGACGAGCGGCGCAAAGCATGCCGTGTTCAACTCGCTTGCAGCCCTCGTAAACGAAGGCGACGAGGTGATTATTCCCGCCCCGTACTGGGTGACCTACCCGGAACTCGTCAAGTGGCTCGGCGGAAAGCCGGTGATCGTGAACACCAAGATTGAAGACGGTTTCAAAATCAAGCCCGAAGCCTTGAAAGCGGCCATTACCGCAAAGACCAAGGCCATCCTCTTGAACAACCCCTGCAACCCGACGGGTGCCGTCTACAGCAAGGCTGAACTCGAAGCTCTCGCCAAGGTGATTGTCGAAAGCGACATCTACTGCATTTCGGACGAAGTGTACGAATACTTCACCTACGACACGGAATTCTGCTCCGCCGCAGCCCTCCCCGGAATGGCGGAACGCACCATCGTGATTAACGGATTTTCGAAGTCGCATTGCATGACCGGTTGGCGAATCGGCTACGATGCCGCCCCCGTCGAAATCGCAAAGATTATCGGAAAAATCCAGGGACAGGCTACTCACCACCCAAGCAACGTGGCACAATACGCCGCCCTCGGTGCCTTGCAGATGGACAAGAGCAATGTTCACGCCATGCAGGTAGCCTTCCGTAAACGCCGAGACTACATGCTCAAGCGCACCGCCGAAATTCTCCCGGAACCCTGCCACGCACCCGAAGGCGCATTCTACCTGTTCGCCCCGGTCAATAGCTTCTACGGCAAGAAGACTCCCGAAGGCAAGGTCATTGGCGGGTCGATTGAACTTTGCGAATACCTGTTGCAGTCGCAGGGACTTGCGATTGTGCCGGGTGCCGCCTTCGGTGACGACAGCTGCGTACGATTTTCCTATGCCGCAAGCGACGAAACCTTGCAGAAAGCATGCGACAGGTTTATCAGAGGGCTAAAGGAATTAAACTAGCATTCAGCACGTTCGCCTTCGGCTCACTTTGAGCAATGAGGTCGCCTTGCAAGCAAGGCTTTGAGCAAAAAATTGGCGCCATGGGCGCGATTATCAAGCTCAAAGGGAGCGCACGCGACCGAACTCAAACCTCAAAAGGCGAAGCCTGACCTCACTTCTATTATGCAGTCGTTTAGAATCATCACTCCGCAAATCGGCGAGCCGTTTTCCATCGGTCGCAAGCCAGACAATTCCCTGGTGCTTGACAACCCGATGGTTTCGCGTTACCACGCCGTGATTGAAAATGCGGATGGGCAATGGATTCTAAAGAACCTTTCACAAAACAGCGTCACCCAGGTGAACGGAAGCGATACCGCAGAACGCCCCCTTGAAGACGGCGATGTCATTCTGATTGGACCGCTACAGTTGCGAGCGACCCTAAAAGGCGGGCGTCTACAGCTATTGCTCATGGAGTCCGCCGAGCACGACCTCGTCCAAACGAAGTTGCTCCACGAGAAATGGGAATCGCTCGACGACCTGCACATGGACATTCCCGAAGGCGTTTCCGCAAGAACACAGGCGGGTTCCGCTGAAATTCGCTTCAACGAAAAATTGGTCAACATGCACGGAAAAGCTACCAAGTTGCTTCAGCTGAAGGAAGGCCAGACCGTTCGATTACCCAGTTGCACGTTCCATTATTCCATGCAACAGCTGACCTGCAAGAACCTTCCCCTGGGATTCGATGTTGAAGTTTCCAACCTGGATGTCTTCGCAGGGAAAAAGCAGATTTTGTCAGGGATCAATTTCAAGCTTCCCGCCGGCGAAATTCTCGCCATCATCGGGCGTTCGGGACAGGGAAAGTCAACACTCTTGAGATTGCTGCAAGGAAAACTCAAGAAAGGCGAAAATTCGTCTGTCCGCATCGGCGGGCTCGACTACCGCAACGAGGAAATCCGGAAGCATATCGCCTTCCTGGAGCAGGATCTTGAACTCAGGCGCGACCTCACCGTCAAAGAAACGCTGATGGACGGCGGACGTACCGGCATGAGTGTCGAAGACTTTAAGAAGAATGCCACGGGGCGGCTCGAAAAGTTCGGCGAACTTTTCGGGCTGAGCGAAAGGATGCAGAACCCCGTGAAGACGCTCAGCGGCGGCGAATGCCGCCGAGCCGCCCTCGCCCACGAACTTATGGGAAATCCGGGGCTGATTGTCCTCGACGAACCGCTTTCGGGACTGGATCCGTACAATTCAAAAATCCTCTGTACGCACCTGAAACAGCTTGCCTTCCTCGGCCACACCGTCATTCTCACGACCCACAGCTACGAGGCGCTCGAAATTGCAAACAAGGTCCTCGTGTTGCACCAGGGCGAACAGGCCTTCTACGGAAGCCCCGAAGAAGCTTACCGTTTCTTCGAAAGCGACGACCCCGAAAAGATTCTCGCGAACCTGAATGACGAAACGGCCACCCAATGGAAAACGCTGTTCAATAGTCGCGCCATTCCAACCGCCCATTCTTCCGAAGCAGTCAACGGCACGAACCACGCCACCGAAGATACAGCCCCCTGTTATTTCCCAAAGGTCAAGCATCCTCCGGTCCTGTTCTACAAAATGGGACTTACCGCCAAGCAGTGGTTCCGCGACAAGGGCAAATTCCTGACGCTCCTGTTGCAGCCCCTCGTTATCGGATTCTTGTTCTCGCAGATATTCTCGGAACTTTCGTCGCTCTGGATTGTCGCCTTCGCACTCATCCTCTGCGCCAACTGGCTCGCCCTTTCACTGTCCATCCGTGAAATCGTCCAGGAAAAAGAAATTCTCCAGGCCGAATTCCGCAAGGGAATCGCGATACTCCCCACGCTGATTGCCAAGGCCACGATTCCCACGTTGGTCGCTTTCTTGCAAACCATCGTCGTCTATGCGTTTATCCATTTCCGGATTTCAGCCCACGTTTCCATTTCATCGTTGCTCCTGTCGATTGCCGTCATGGTTATCCCGCCCGTCGCCGTCGGGCTCACTGTCAGTACCTTCGCCAAGAACCAGGGACAGGCGAACGCCATGTTGCCGCTCCTCATCATTCCGCAGGTTGCCCTTGCCGGAGCGCTCGTTCCGCTTGACCAGATGCTGCCACTTGGCCGCACCCTATCTTATGTCATCTGGTCCCGCTACAACCAGACAAACCTGCTGAATCTTTTTTTAGAGAGAAACGACCCCATCGAAAACGTTATTTCGGCACTCGCAATCGCCGTATGTTTTTATATTGTCGTTGTTATAAAACTTAACTATTCCAAGAAAGCAAAATGATTGCACCTCAGAAACAAGAAATTTTTCCACGCCCCTTCAACGAAAACTATGACCTCATCGGAGCCCTCGGCAAAGGCGGAATGGGCAATGTTTACAAGGCGATGGACAAAAGACTGAATCGAATTGTCGCATTCAAGATTCTGGATGCCTCCTCCGATGAAGAAGCAATCAAGCGTTTCTACTTGGAAGCCCAGGCGATGAAAGAGCTGGACCACCAGAACATCGTCCACGTTTTTGACTTCGGTCAGCAAAACAACCAACTTTTTATCGCGATGACCTATGTCGAAGGAACCAACCTCGCCGACATCCTGCATAAAAAGGAACAGCTATCCTTTGAGGCCATCGAAGTCATCATCCGCCAAATCGCACGCGGCCTGCTTTCCGCCCACAACAAGGGCATCGTCCACCGCGACGTAAAACCTTCCAACATCATGCTGACGCGCGACAACCGCGTCTTCATCATGGACTTCGGCATTTCCTACATCCAGGAAATGGAAAAGGACCGCCTTACGCGAACAGGCATGACCATGGGCACCCCCGAATACATGTCACCGGAACAATGCCACGGCGACAATGTCACCATCCAGTCCGACATTTACAGCATGGGCGTCATCCTCTTCGAAATGACCTGCGGACGACTCCCCTTCGAAGGCAACCGTCCCGTCGAAATCGCACTCAAGCACGTTCAGGAACAGCCGCCTGCACCGGAGCTTTTCCGCAAGGACATGCCGCCAGGACTTTCGCAGTTAATTCTCAAGTGCCTCAAGAAAAAGCTGAACGAGCGCTTCCACGACATGCAGGAATTTTTGGATGCCTGCGACCAGGTTTTCCCTCCGGACAAGGGAACCCGCCAGACACCCCGCCCCACCATGGGAGGATCCCTACTGCGCCGCCACACGGCCTCCATCACCGAAATGGCGAACATCATTACGCCGCGCGCCCGCATGCTCCAGAAAAAGCTCACAGCGCTCGCCATTTTCATTTTCCCGCTCATCATCATGCTGCTGATTCTCCTGATGCTCACGCACAAGCCCGAGAGCACCCTGCGGGAACTGGAATGGAGCGACGCTCTTGGCAACTACGAGACCAAAGCGCTTGAAGTCGAAGAAAGCAGCGGCTACCCGCTCAAGAACTTGAACGACAACGACCTCAAAACCGCATGGCTCTACACGATGCCGCAAAAGCCGCAGAACCCGGTCCTCACGCTGTATTTCGACAACAACGCCATCGTCACCCATTTCGGAATTGCCGTCGGATACCAGAAATCCGTAGACGATGCCTTCGGCGACCGTTTCCGCATTTTCAAAAAGCCCAAGACAATCACGCTAGAAACCAAGGACGGTTTCAAGCAGAAGATCAAGCTCGATAATGTCCGCGGCATGCAGTACCCGAACATTCAGGCAATGGAAACCAGCGAACTCAAAATCTACCTCGACGAAATCTACGACGGTGAGAACGAGGACTTCGCGATCTCGGAAATTCGCCTGCTCGGGATGGAACTGCCGTAATGACCTCCGTAAAATCAAGCAACAAGCCCAAGGGAAATTTCATCGAGACCCAGGCAGCAGCCTATCTCTGCCGCGAAGGCTATGAGATTGTCGCACGCAACTACGCCTACCAGGGCGGAGAGCTCGACATTGTTGCCAAGGACGGAGAAACAGTTGTATTCGTAGAAGTCAAGTCCGTCTGGAACAACCAGCAAGGGAACCCGGCGGCCCGCGTGAATGCGGCCAAGCAGAAGAAAATCTGGAAGACCGCCTGCCATTTCTTGCACACGCAAAAAGAGGCAGCCCCCAAGGGATTCGACCAGCCTTGCCGATTTGACGTTCTCTCGGCACGAGTCTACCAGAAACCGCTCCATTTTTCGCATATCAAGAACGCCTTCGAAGGCACCCAAGTCATTCCGCAATGTTAGCGGATAATCTATATTATCGCCATGCGTTTTGAAGTTCATCCCGTTAATCCGCAAGCGCGAATCGTGAAGCTTGCAGCGGCCGCCCTCGAAGACGACGGTCTCGTACTCTACCCTACCGAATCCGGTTACGCCATCGGCTGTAACGCCGAATCGCCCAAGGCAATCCACAAGCTTTATGCCCTCAAGAAGCCGATGAAGAAGTTCTTCATGGCACTCATTATTCCGGACATTCGCAAGGCGACCGACTACGCCCGTGTAGACAACTTTGCATTCAATATCATGAAGCCGCGCGTGCCCGGGCCCTACACGTTTATTTTGCCCGCCGACCCGCATATCGCCCGCCGCCTGGACGTCAAGCGCCCGGAAATCGGCGTGAGGATGCCGACGCACCCGTTCTTCAAGGAACTTTTCCAGCATTTCGACAAGCCGATCCTGAGTACGGCCGCCAAGCTCACCGACGAAGACATGTACGAGCCGGATGAAATTTGGAAGACCTTCGAACATTCCGTCGACATGATGGTTGACTGCGGCCCCATCGAAATCAATCCGACCAACATCATCAGTTTGATCGGCGACCAGGTTGAAGTCCTTCGTGGCGACTTACTCGACCCTTAAATAGAGAAGCCCGCATTCGTGCGGGCGCATTTTTTACTGATGTCATCCCTGACTTGGTCAGGGATCTCCTTTTTTAGCCAATAATAAGACTACACCATAGCGGCGCTAAAGTCGGCCTTGGTGCAGAGCGTTTCCTTGCCTTCGGCATCGACGGTCAGGAGTTCGCCGCTGTACTTGTAAATACCGTGGCGGGCCATGATGAGCTTCGCCTTCAGGACAATTTCGGCCTTCGGAATCACCGGAGCGCGGAAACGGCAGTTTTCGACACCCATGAAGGCGGGGCGCTTGCCCGTGGTTTCGGCTTCGCGACCGATCATGGTGAGGAGCGTGGCGGCCTGGGCCATGGATTCAATCTGAATCACGCCGGGGAGCACAGGATTGCCCGGGAAATGTCCCTTGAGGAAACCTTCTTCGCCGGTCAAGTGCCACTTGGCAACGATTTCCATGTTTTCGGCATCGAGGCTCAAGATTTCATCGACAAAGGCGAACGGAGCCTTCTGCGGAAGAACGCTGTGAACGACTTCGGCATCGTAGAGGATTCCGGCGACATTAGACTTGGGTAAAGATTCCAGCATGGACATAAGGAATGATTTTCTCCATAATTTGCCGATGGGACACGTGCCCACCGTTGGTGATTTCGATTCTGACCCTCGGAAGGGCCGGACAGATAAAACTCAGGTCTCCAATCAAATCTAGTATTTTATGCATCGCAGGTTCGTTCGCGATGCGGAATTTAGGCGATGTTGACGGAGTATTTTCGCAACAGCCACTCGATTTTTCAACGCACAAACTATCATCGAGTAGTAATCCGCAGGATTCATCGACTCCAGCAAGGAGGCCCGCCGCACGGGCGCGTTCCAGTTCCACCTGGTGAATGAAGGTGCGCGCCATGAAAATTTGGTACAAGTTCTCGGGCGAATAAATGGAGACGGACGCCGCCGACTTCAGGTCGTAACCGTCGCGAGCCACATTGCGGTCCAGCACGTATTCGACTTCGAAGGTTTCGGCAGGAGTGATGCGAACATGACCGTAGATGGAAGCGTCGCTGTCCAAGTCCCACTCGGCATGAACAGGAGCATCGTAAAAGACGAGTTCTTCGGGAGCTCCGCAGAATTTTCGCATCTCGCAGAAGAACGGAATCGCAGAACCGTCCATCATCGGGACTTCAGGCTTGGCTGCATCGGAAAGTCGCACGTTAAAGCGACGGTGCGGCCACATCAGGAATACAGGCGCCAAGTGCTCCGGCGAAAGCAACTGCAGCGAAGCCTCCCCCGCCGCAGAACCAGCCGCAGGCTCATTCAACCTATAGCCAGCGGTGCGCTTTGCAAAAAACTCAAGTTCCTCAAAACAATGACACGCATCACTACGGTAAAAAAGTTTCTCGCCCACGAACCACGCCACATAAGGAACCTTCTGCGGATCCTTTTCCAGCGGCTCGACAGAAAGCGAGACATCAGCAAAGCTCAAGCTGCGCGATTTAAAAATCAGATTGCCACTCATTTCGGCTACAAAATAGCAAATAAATGGCAAGCAGTTGAAGCAGGTTCAAGCAGACTAACAGAACAACATTCCGTTCTAATAGTCCCATTCAGGATCAACCTCATACATAATCTCATCGATCCAGTACACGACATCCTTGAACATGACATACTTGGCAGCCGTATTTTCCGGCTCAAGCAGGAAATCAATTTTTTCCATATTGCAGATGCACTTGGTCACATTAGTTTGGTCGTAATAGTCCAGCATCAAGGTGTCGCCGACCATCTTTTGAGAAACCTTCGCTTCTATTCCGCAATAGTCTATCACATTTTCCAAAGTCAGAACAGTTTTGCCGTTCAAATAAGTAATCTGCTTTGCTTCGGGGAGTTCAGAGGCTGCATTCTTTGCGACAGGCTTGGCGGCCAAGCCATCTTTCAGGCATTGACCTCTTTCATAGCCGTTCAGTTCCAGCGCCGTCAGGTCTGGCCCCAGACTAATCTCCTGCGACGAAGAACTTTGCACGAGGCTAGATGAAGATTGCTCGCCCACGCCTTTTTCCTTCGCTAGCGGCAAAGTAGCCCTGACATCAAACGAAACCCACGATACATTTTCAAAAGCGGGATCATTCTGCACCCTGAAAGACATCTCCGTCGGGCATATACAATCGACAAATGAATCCACAAAGTCACCCGTAACATAGAGAGTATCGCCAGAGACTACGGCCTTGAGATTTTCATAATAAGACCCACAAGGCATCTCCGCTACATACCCCATGTCAACGAACGAAAATCCTTCTTCATCCGGTTCGTAAATAGTCGCTACCGGACGCAATGCATTAATGTCATCCGTTTCAGGCAATTCGACATATTCGTGATTACACACAAAGTGCGAATTCTTCACCAAAAGTGACGGTTCCTGCACGGCAGAAGATGACCCTGGAATCGGATTTATATCGTGACCGCCGACCGAGCTACTGCTCATGTTCTTCGGAATGTCATTCGACGAAGAATTCATTTCAGACGAACTGGATCCACCCACATCAGGATCAACCGACGAGGAACTCATTTCAGATGAGCTGCTCGCATCGGCAATGGTATTCGGGTCAATCGTTCCACCGGCAGTCGTACCGGCGTCACCACAGGCCATCAGCGACAGAAGTGCGATGCTCCCCGAGATAAAAGTAAATTTCTTAAGCATGATGTCCCCCTATGATTTTGTCCGTTACCGGGAAAAACTGGAAATTGATTCTGCAGACCTGATCTTGGTCCTTATATTCGTTCGCAATCGAAAGCACCCTTCTGCAGCAGGCATCGAGTTCTTTTGCAATCCGTTCGTAAGCCTCTTGATTCACACCGAGAGTGACTCCGGTAAAATGGCGCTCGTTTGCGGAATAGCGATCAACGGCACGTGCGGCCATATTCGCCATTTCCTTGTGCATGGCACGAATAGCAATAGGAAGCGCTTCCTTGGAGCCTATTACGGTCTGTTCCGTCTGCGAATAGACCTTTTCGCCATCCTTTTTCAGGAAACCGGCCTTCACCAAGAAATTCAACATGTCGCGCACTTCCTCGGCAGACACATGTTCCTTGCACGCATCGGCCAAATCGCGGGGAGAAGCCCCCGGCATCATCGGGGCGAGTTCACGAAGCACTGGGTACTTCCAGGATTCATAATACTGGAACGCATCGCTATCGACCACACGCACCTTGTGTTCCAACGCAATCCTCTGCATTTCAAGGAGAGCGGTTTTCTTGACATCGTCTTTTTCAGCATTACCAAAGACGACCATCTCACGGAAATAATCTTCCTCAAAACCGGAAAGGCCCATCGCCTTAGCCACATCGCCCACCTTGACCTTGCTGAGCTTACTCTGGCCCATGCAAACCAATTTCAGGAAATTCGGCGAAGTAAACCCGGCACTCTTGCAGAACTCGCGCCACGAGAACGCACCAAGACGCTTGCGTTCGTCGTAGTAGTCCTGCATAAAGCGGTGATAATCTTTATATTCAAGTACCGATTTCATACTAATGAATATATCTAATCCGCGCCATTCAGTCAACACCTTTATTATACAAAATCAAAGATTTTTGCAAAAATTTAACAATTTTATTAAATAAAATCAAATATTTTTCTCTAAATTATACAAACCGTATAATACGGAATTTATACTATACAAAAAAGGCAAATCAGTCACTCATTTCAACATGAAGGTGTTCCATCTCGCCCTTTTCCCAAAGCACCCTGAAGCGTTCGCCCAGCCTATCCTGGATCATTTCGACAATTTCACGACGTTTGGTCATGGGAACATCCTTGATACGGAAATCCATCGCCGCATTCTTGTAATGCTTTGAATTCGGCTTATGGTACGGATAGTCGTTTCCGCTCGTAATCACGGGAACGTAATCGTCGCCCATCACCTTATGAAAGCAGTGGACAACCTCGATTCCCGCCGTATCCATCGCCGGGAGCAGGCTTTCCAGATAAACGCCTTCCTTCTGGCGTGTTCGCTTAAGGAGCAGACGGTGAACCTCGCGCTGATTAAAGGGCTTAAGATTCAAGTGGCGCATGTATTCTTCGGCAGACCAAGTTTCCTCGACCTGCGGAGGCTCGTATTTCGGAATCGGGCGGGTATTCGCCTGAATTAACTTGTAAACACCGAAAAGAGCGGACAGGGCTAGAATCGGGGCCAACAAATACAAATGTTTAACAAAAAATTGCATTTTCTCGCATTCAAAAATACTATTTTATGGACATGAAGAAAGCAATTCTTATTTCCGCAACACTTATTTCCTCGATGTTCCTTTTCGGCTGCGGCGACAACGGCGCCAACTATACCGGTTGCTGGAAAGGCGAAGCCAATATGATTTTTGAAGTCCTGACCGACAACAACCAGGACTACACCATCCGCAACGTGAACGGCGACCTGAGCGCCACCATCCAAGACGGCAAGCTTTGTGGAAAGAACTCGCTCGACATGCCATACTGCATGAGCGTCAAGGGCGACTCCGCCTACTACGAATTTGGCGGCATCACTACCGGTTACGCACGCATCAGCAAGGAAGAATACGAAGATATCTTCGCCTCGCAGAAAAAAGCTGCCGTACAGTAGCTTCTACTCGATTACGTCCTTCAGGATTTGCTCTATCATGTACTCGCTGGGGGCACCGCTCCAGACGCGTTTGATGTAGCCATCCTTGTCCAACAGCATCAGTGTCGGAACAGCGTGGATGCCATAGCGCATCCACATTTCTTTTTTAGCGTCGCGATAGAGCGGATACGGAGATGCGTGCTGGTGTGCGTAGAAATCGTTCAGGACATCCACGGACTCATCCGCAATTCCGATAACCTCTAGCCCCTTGGAACTGTACTTATTGTAAATGTTCGCAAGCACCGGGAGCGTCTTGCGGCAAGGGCCGCACCAGGTCGCCCAGAAATCGAGCAATGTCGCTTTCGGCTTTTCCTTGCGTTTTTCACCATTCTTGTAAAAGTTTTCACCGAACTTGGCGATCTTGCTGCCGATGGCGGATCCCGTCAAGTTGCTGATATCGTCGGGGCGTTCGGTCAGGGCAACCGTCAGAGTTTTCTTCTTGCCCTCGCGCGAAATTTCAATCTTGATTTTCTGCCCCGCCTTGTGCCCTGCGACAACCGACTGGATTTGCGACATATCCGAGAGCGAGCTCCCCTGCACCCCGACAATCAAATCACCAGCCACCATACCCGCCGCAAAGCAGCCGGACTCCGGGTGAACACCGATTACGTTGAGGGCAAGATGATTTTCGAAGGTCGTCTTCTTGAAGGTGACTCCGAGCCATGGAACAGCAAAAGAGATGCCGGTTGCCAAAAGAACTGCGACAGAAAGATTACGAATAAAAGATTTTTTCACTAACAAACCCACCTTCCTTTCTAAAAGAGATCCCCGCCTACGCGGGGATGACATAATGAGGCTCGAATGACGTTCGTTACACAGCCTTGGTCTGCTTCGGATTGTGGTCGTCGTAATCCGTGAGCGTCGAGTACCCCGATTCCAGCAGGGCTGCTTCGAGTTCCTTGCGCATCGCATGTGCGGCCATCCAGCGGAAGGCAACCACCGAGTAACATTCCACGGCATCGACCCCGAGCTTGATGAGGTCGAAAATCTTGAACCCATGGTCAATACCACCGCAGGCAATCACGCTGATTTCCGGATAGTGCGTACGGATGTAGGTGACGTTCCACATCATGTTCTCATAGAGAGGACGACCGGACATACCGCCACAGTCACCATCGTCGCGGAGCGGTGTCAGGTCTTCGTACTTCGCCTCTACAGGAAGTTCGCTAATTTTCTTGGTCGGGTAAGTATTGCCCACCACTACCCCGTTTACGCCCGTACGCACGAGCATATCCATGATGTTCACCAAGTGGCGTTCAGAAAGGTCGGGGCTAATCTTGGCGTACACGGCCTTACGGATAGCCTGAGCATTCCTGTACTTCATGATTTCGCCGAAGATTCGTTCGGTAAGCGACAAATCCATATCGACGCGGGCCTCGCCGGTATTGGGGCAGCTCACGTTGATTTCGATGTAGTCGCCGGCCTTGTAGGCAATCGCAAAACTTTCAAGCAGGTCCTTCAGCTTATCTTCGTCATTGGTAAGCCCCGGAGTTTCTGCTACGGACACCCCCACGCAAAGCCCGACCTTGTGCGCCTTGGTCAGCTGTTCATCTGTACGGCGAGCGATGACTTCGACACCCTCGTTATTGAGCCCCATGCTGTTGTGGATGGCACGGTCGTTTTCCAGGAAACCGATACGAGGACGGTGCGTATTGCCTTCACGGAACTTGCGGGTGGCCGTGCCTACGGTAATACCGCCGAAGCCCATGTTCGCATAGTCACAAATTCTTTTCGCCGTCTTGTTCGCACCAGCCGCCAGGATAATGGGGCAACCGAGATACAGGGAATTGCTGTGGTCGGGGAAAGTGATGACGCGCTTGAGAGTCTTGCTCAAGTCCGGGCGACCGCCCATAAACGGAATGAAGGGAGCAAACCGCGCGGCATGCTTCAAAGAATCGTGACGAAATTCCGGATTGTTATGGAAAATACGGCGAATGAGCGCCAGGACACGGTCGCCAAAGTTCAGGTAATACTCGTGATTCACGCAGTTGAAAGACATGGGTAATCCTTTTTGCCAAAACTTACTCTTCAAAAAATAGAAAATATCTATCACCAGTGACCAATTTTTACAAGGTTTACTATTTTATTGAATAGAAAAGGATATGTCCGCTTTTATCATCTGTTGAGTTGAATTATGGAACAGAGTACTATTGATTCAGTCGTTGCCGCCATCCACCAGAAGATGCCCGCCTATATCAAGACCCTGAGTGACTTGGTCAGCATTCCCTCGATCAGTTTTGACAATTTTGACCAGAAATTCGTACTGGACTCCGCCGAAAAAGTCAAGGAACTTTTCTTGCAGGCAGGGCTCAGCAACGTGCAATTCCTGTTGCCCCCCAGCGGGCGCCCTTCCGTGTACGGAGAAAGCCTCACTAGCCCCGACAAGCCGACGGTTCTTCTGTACGCACACCATGACGTACAACCGCCCATGCGCGAAGCCCTCTGGAACACCAAGCCGTTCGAGGCAAGCCTGCAGGGCGACCGTCTTTACGGCCGCGGCACCGCCGATGACAAGGCGGGAATCGTCACGCATCTCGCCGCACTTGAACAGGTGCGCGCCCTGAAGAAAAAAGACGGACCGAACCTCAAGTTCTTAATTGAAGGCGAAGAGGAATCCGGCAGCGCAGGCTTCGAGGAAATCCTTAAAAAGAACGCCGAGCTTTTAAAGTGCGACGCCGTCATCGTGGCTGACCTCGGAAACTTTGCCAAGGGAACGCCCTCGATTACCACAACCCTTCGTGGCATGAGCGCCGTAAGCGTGGAACTCAAGGCCACCAAGGCACCGCTTCATTCCGGAAGCTGGTCCGGCCCCATTCCCGATCCCGGTCAGGTACTTTGCCGCATGATCGCAAGTCTTACCGACGGCAAGGGCAACATCCTCATTCCGAATTTCGAGGACACGCTCATCCCCCCAACCGAAGAGGAACTCAAGAGCTACAAGAGCCTCGGCATGACCGAAAAAATTTTCCGTAACGACGGTGGCATCCTGGAAAGCGTGCAGCTGAAAGTTCCCGAAGACGAAATCCTCCTGTCGCTGTGGCGCAGGCCCTCGATTGTGGTCACCGCAATGGAGGTTGGCAGCCGCACAAACGCAGGAAACGTTCTACAGGACTCCGCATACGCCCGTATCGGCATCCGACTCGCCCCCGGCATGGAAGCCGATATTGCGACTCAACAGCTGGTAGAATTCCTACAGGCGCAAGTGCCCTACGGCCTTGAATGCAGCATCGTCACCGAAGACGGCGCAAACCCGTTCGTGACCGACACGACCCACCCGTTCTTCAAGAAGATGAGCGAAGCGATGGCTAACGCCTACAATGCCGAAACAAAGTTCATTGGCTGCGGCGCGAGCATCCCCGGCGCAGAACTGTTCCGCAACACCTTCGGCGACATTCCTATCCTCCTGACCGGCCTCGAAGATCCCGAATGCAATGCCCACGGCGAAAACGAAAGCCTTTACCTGCCCGACTTTGAACATGGCATCGTGGCAGAAACCTTGTTCTTTGGAGAAATTTCCTAATGAGTACGAAAAAGTTTCCTAGACTCGTTGTTCTGACCGGTGCTGGCATCAGTGCCGAATCAGGCCTTCGCACCTTCCGTGGCAACGACGGCATGTGGGAACATGAGAACATCGACGACGTGTGCACGCCCGAAGGCTACTACCGCGACAAGAAACGCGTGAAGGATTTCTATAACTTCTTGCGCAAGGGCCTCAAAGAACACGAACCGAATGCAGCGCATTTCGCGCTCGCCGAGCTTGAAAAGCGCCTTGGCAACGACTTTCTCCTGGTCACGCAGAACGTGGACAACTTGCACGAACGTGCGGGTTCCAAGCGCGTACTGCACATGCATGGCGACCTGATGCGCCTGACCTGCGAACACAACCCGAAGCACGAGTTCCTGTTCGACGGCGAAGAAACTCTCGAGACGCGTTGCCCCTTCTGCGGCGCAATGACGCGTCCGGACATCGTATTCTTCGGAGAACAGCCGCTCTATATGGAAGAAATCCAAGACGCCCTGCAGCACTGCAAGGAATTCGTATACATCGGCACGAGCAGCGTGGTCTACCCCGCCGCCGGCTTCAAGAGTTTCGCCAAGAGCTTTGGCGCCAAGGTCACCTGCCTGAACCTCGAAGTCCCGACTAGCGACCCCTACACCGACATTTTCGTACAAGGTAAGGCGACAGAAATTGTCCCTAAGTGGTGCGAAGAATTTAAGTAGAATTATCTTAAATCAGGAAACAATTCGCTTCGTGGTTCAATGAGCCCGAAGCTTTTTGTTTAGGCGGAACCTGCGCGGACTTGCATTTTTCGCGGAGTTCAGCGGATGCATTCGCACACTTTTCGCAACGGTCTGCAAAGCGGCAGCCCTTCACAAAGTCTCGCGGATGCGGCACGGAGCCAGGAATTGACTTCATCGTACGCATGTCGCTATGGTTCTCGGGAATAGCGGCCAAAAGCCCCTGCGTATACGGATGCATCGGGTTATCAATCACGTCACGGACACCACCGGTTTCTACGATGCGGCCCGCATACATCACCGCTACACGGTCCGCATACTGCGACACGATTCCCATATTATGCGTAATCAGGAGAACCGCCGTTCCGGTGCGGCTCGCCATATCCTTGAGAACGGCGAGCACCTGCGCCTGCACCGTCACATCCAGGGCAGTCGTCGGTTCATCGGCGATAATCAGCTTGGGTTTAGAAAGCAGCGCCATCACGATGCATACACGCTGGAGCATTCCGCCCGAAAGTTCATGCGGATAGGAATTCAATACGCGATCCACATCCTTGAAGCCCGCAAGGGTAAGCTGCTCGCGGACTGTGGCTAGAAACGTTTCCTTTGTCACCTTGGAGGAAGCAGCTGAGCTGAACTTGAACACCTCCATCAGCTGCTTTCGGATGGTCACCACAGGATTCAGCGCCTGCATCGGTTCCTGAAAGATGCAAGAAATTTCAGAGCCGCGAACTTTCTGCAAGTCCGCAAGCGGCAACTTTGCAAGGTCAACGGGAGCGGCATTTTCATCTGCATTGTAAAGGACAGAACCTTCCACAATTTTCGCACTCGGCTGCGGCAGCAGGCGCAAGATACTCATCGCCGTTACGCTCTTTCCACAGCCGGACTCACCCACCAACGCAAAGAATTCGCCCGCAGCGATATCAAACGAAACGCGGTCGGTCACCTGCAGCGGAGTCATTCCATCGCGGGGCTTACCGTTCTTGTCGAACCCGAAAGCGACCGAGAGATCCTTTACTTGCAAGACAGAATTCATCGTCCCAGGAACTCCCTAATTTCATCCAGTCGCGATTCCGCAATCCGCCTGCCGATATCATAGACTCGTTGCAACTCATCCACATTTCTTTCGATGCGGCTGATGTTGAGAGATTCCTCGGGGCAAATCACCAGCACGTTCCCCGCCTTTTCCTGTTCAAAGACATAGCGGGTCTCTTCGTTGTACATTTCGTGACGGTGCGCCGTCGCCTCGATAAACTTCGGATACTTGCGGTAGACCAGCCGAATCAACGGCATCAAGCTATTCGGCTTTTTCACATAGTTTCGCGGCTGGGTCAAGATGACCACATTGCGATCGTACCCCTGAGACTGCATAAAGGCTAGCGGAATCGAATCGGCAATACCGCCGTCCATATACTTGCCCCCGTCAATTTCTACGATTCTTGCAGCAAGCGGCATCGAGGCCGAAGCCTGCATCCAGGCCAGTTCCTTGTCGTTTCCATCAATGAACTTCGGGAAAAGGGCCTTGCCGGTTTCCATGTCCGTAACGCCCATGTAAAATTCCATCGGGTTCGCCTTAAGCGTCTCGAAATCGAACGGATCCAGTTCCTGCGGAATCGTCTTATAACAGAATTCGGCATTGTAAATATCGCCAGTCTTGATCCACGAACGGAAACTGCAAAAGCGCTTGTCGCCCGCAAAACGCCGATTGTAGCGCAGGGCTCGCCCCGGCTGTCTGGACTTAAGGTTGCATCCGAAACAGGCCCCGGCAGAAATACCC
Source organism: Fibrobacterales bacterium Fibro_02 (assembly GCA_001603905.1). Classification (GTDB taxonomy): domain Bacteria; phylum Fibrobacterota; class Fibrobacteria; order Fibrobacterales; family Fibrobacteraceae; genus Fibrobacter. The sequence continues at coordinate 14,866 of LVAE01000007.1, read as the reverse complement.
ACGGCACCATCGAAGTCGATGCCCTTTTCCATAAAGGTATCAAGGATGCCGCAAGTATACAGGCCGCGCATACCGCCACCTTCAAGAACAAGACCTTTTTTAGACATTGGGGAATTAAACATAGCGATCTCCCGACTTCGGGTCCATAGCATCCCGCACGCCCTCACCCACGAACGTGGTCAAGAGGAGCGTGATAAACAGTGCTGCGACCGTGCTCACTGAAATCCACGGGGCATACAAGTTGTTGAGTCCCTGGCTCATAAGTTCGCCCCAGCTCGGAGTCGGCGGTTGCAGGCCGAATCCCAAGAAGTCCAACGACGTAAGGCTTCCGATTCCGCCAATCAAAGTAAACGGGAAAAGCGTCACCACGGGGGTCATCGCATTCGGCAAAATTTCCTTGAAGAAAATGTGGCGGTGTCCCATCCCCAGCACCTTGGCGGACTGCACATAGGTCATGCCTCGCAGCTTCAAGAATTCCGCACGCATGTAGTAACTCAACGAAATCCAGTTGAAAGCGGCCATGATCAAAATCAAAAGCCAGAAACTGCGCCCGTAAATGCTACCGATTAAAATCACCACGTAAAGCATCGGAAGCGAAGACCAGATTTCGATAAAACGCTGCATGCCCGTATCCCAGAACTTGCCGAGATACCCCTGGATACCACCGATGACAATCCCGAGGAACGTCCCAAGAATCGTCAAAAGCAAGCTAAAGCTGATGCAGATGCGGAAACCGTGAATCAGACGCGAAAGAACATCGCGACCGTTGCTGTCTGTTCCGAGCCAATGCCTTGCACTCGGCGCAAACGGAGGCGCACCATCTTCACTCAAGTCGGCTTTCAGCGGGTCGTGAGCGATTGGAGGCATCACCGCCCAATAATCAGGGCAGCCCCCCGCACGCGTAAAGCCTTCGGCGGCATCTTCTTCGCACTCCCGAACCGTCGCGAACAGTTTTGCATAATCCTGTTCCGTCTGGTATTCCCCGCCAAAATCTTTTTCGCTGTAGCGCACGAATGCCGGGAAATAGGACTTGCCTTCGTAACGCAGGAAAAGCGGCTCATCATTCACCGTCCACGGACTCGTGAGCGAAAGTAGATACGCCAGCACGAGCACCACCAACGACCAGAACGCCCGCTTATTCTTGCGGAAACGCTTCAGGCGATTCAAAGTCTCTTGGGTCAGACGGATTTTCATTCAGGCTAATAATAGAAAAAATTGGAGACAAACGAGAACCGATTCCTTTTTGGAGCCTTTCGTTCCGAATGGGAAGATTCGTCCCACTTTTTCTTCCAAGTTTTTTCACGAAGGCCATTTTTCATAGTGTAAAACAATACTCCGCAAAGTATCTTTAGAAAAAGAAACCAGCGGCAACACCGCGCAAAAAAAGGACGACAAAATGCTATCAAGGAATTGTTTGGGAATATCTACGCCCATCTCGCTCGGGCTCCTAGCCCTCCTCGCGGGATGTTCCGGCGAATCTTCTACCACCTCTGCCACCAACGACCTCAAAACGGCTGTTGAAGGAGCAATCGAAGGGGCAACCGAAAACACCAACGTCTGTCTCTATGACGGTTACTCCGCCATGCAGGGCGCCACGGGCGAAATCCTTTGTATGGACGCGGCAGGCAATCTTGCCTTCTGGATCAACACGGACGGAAGCTATGGTTTCCCGGAAGCCGCCCAGGGAACAACCACCGACCCGGCCACCGGATATTCCTCCGCGACCGAATCCGGCGTTGTAACGACGCCCACTTCCGACAGCACTTCTACGGGCGCTATTGAATCGAGCGCCTCCGCAACAGGCTCTACTGAAACGCCCTCCAGCTGCACCGACAGCAAGGCGCTTTACACCATCAACGGCGTTTCATACTACCAGAGCGCACAAGGCTACATCTACTACTTCGACGAAGCCTGCAACCGCATCAAGGTCGAAACAGCCGCTTCTAGCAGCTCCACGACGCAGCCCATCGAAAGCAGCGATAATAACCAGCCTACCGTAAGCAGCTCTTCCGTAGCCCAACTCGTAAGCAGCTCCTCCGTCACTCCGACGGTCAACAGTTCCTCTGCGACAACGGTGACAAGCAACGCTTCTACTTCTAACGGCAACACCCCCACCATCAAGTATGCAAGCGCATCCGCAACCCTCGAAAACGATAACGGCTGCGTCAGTATCGATGGTGGCACCGTCACTATCACCTGTGCAGGCGATTACTACTTCAACGGTAACGGCAACGGTCAAATCCAGGTGAACGCCGCAAGCACCGACAAGGTGGAACTCTACTTGAACAACTTAACGCTTTCCAACTCTAACGACGCACCCCTCTATGTCCGCAACGCAGACAAGGTCGTCATTAACCTCGAAAGCGGCACCACGAACACATTTACCGACGGTTCTAGCAGAACGACATCCTACGCCAAGGCCGACGGCAGCCTCGATACCACGGGAGCTGCCATCTACGCCAAGGATGACCTCACCATCAAGGGTGAAGGTACACTCAAGGTGACCGGCAACTACAACAACGGCATCCATTCCAGCAACGACCTACGCGTCCGCGGCAATCCGACCATCAACGTGACCGCCAAGAACAACGGCCTCAAGGGTAAGGGCCTTGTGGATATCGAAGGTGGCGACATTACCATCTCGGCTACAAGCGGCGACGGCATCAAGAGTGACGAATGCACCGTGAACGGCTCCGACACCACTATCACCGATGGCAAGGGCATCGTCGATATCAAGGGTGGCAAAATCACCATCACCAAGGCTGGCGACGACGGAATCCAGGCATACAACTATATTATTGTCCGCGACTCGGTCTCTACCCCGACCATCAACGTGACCTCCACCGGCAAGGGGATCGTCTCGGAAAACAGGGTCTACATCAACGCTGGTAAGATCGACATATCTTCGGGCGATGACGGCGTCCATTCCAACATGAACATCTACTTCAACGGTGGCTACACCACCATTGCAGCGCCCAAGAACGACGGTGTCCACGCCGACTCCACACTTACGATTAACGACGGAACCATCTACGTGACCAATTCCTACGAAGGCCTCGAAGCTTGGTACATCAAGGCAAACGGCGGCATCACCGATGTCTACGGAACCGATGACGCCTGGAATGCGGCCGGCGGCAACGACGGCTCGGGCAACACCAGTCAGGGCGGCCAATCCAACTGGGGATTCGGCCCCGGAGGCGGCATGGGCGGCGGCATGGGTAGCAGCAGCGGATTCTTGACCATTACGGGCGGCGTTCACCACGCAAAGACCAGTTCCGGTGACACCGACGGTATCGACAGCAACGGCGAACTCACGATTTCTGGTGGCGTTGTCATCGTTGAATGCCAGATCAGCGGCGGCATGGGCGGCTCCTTTGACTCCGACGGAAATGCAAGCCTTACGAGCAAGACCGTACTTGGCTTCAGCAGCGGCTCTTCGGAAAAGGGTTCCAACTACAGTGTCTCCTTCAGCACTAGCAGCTACTACGGCACCTCCAATGTAGCCTTCAAGCCCACCATTTCCGGTAGATATATGGTGACCACCACGGGTCAGCCCTCGCAGATCAGCAACGTTTCGAGCTACAGCAAGAACGTTACCTTCCCGTCGGGTAGCACCGTCTACTACAACGAATAGATCCTACTCCAACCCAACCACATAAAAGTCCCCCGCGGATGCGGGGGGCTTTTATCACTTATATTCAAGATGCTTCGACGCAAGGCCCTTCGGGACTCGCGTCTTTCGCCTAGGCTACATCCAGCTGCGTTCAGAAGTACCCGAAATACCGCGAATCTTAAGATCGAAGTCATCGGGGTTCGTCGCCGCGTTCATAGCCGTTTCAAGGGAAATCTTTTCTTCTTCGTAGAGTTTCAGGAGCGCCTGGTCGAAGGTCTGACTGCGGTACTGCATATGGCCTTCGGCAATGGCCTGTTCAATCAGGTCGTTCTTGTCCTTGTCTTCGATATATTCCTTGATGGCAGCCGTGTTCACGAGGATTTCGGCGGCCGGCACTCGCCCGTTACCATCCTTGGTCGGCAACAAGCGGAGCGAAATAATGCCTGCAAGCACTTCGGAAAGCAGCAAGCGGATTTCGTCGTGCTGGTGCGGCGGATACATCGAAAGCACACGGTGAATCGTTTCGGTCGCGTTCGTGGTATGAATCGTCGCAAACACCATGTGGCCAGTATCGGCTGCCGTCATGGCAATCTGCATGGTTTCAAGGTCACGAATTTCGCCCACCAGGAGCACGTCCGGGTCCTGACGGAGGGCGGCACGCAGGGCGTTCGCATACGAAAGCGTATCCACGCCAATTTCACGCTGCGAAATAATCGCCTTGTTGTCGCGATAAAGGTATTCAATCGGGTCTTCGACCGTAATGATGTTCACCGCTTCGTTCTGGTTGATATAATCGAGCATGGCGGCAAGCGTCGTCGACTTACCCGAACCCGTCGTACCCGTAACGAGCACGAGACCGCGCTTGGTCAGAGACATGTCGCGAATCACTTCGGGCAAATGCAGGTCTTCGAATGCAGGAATCTTCGCCTTGATATGACGAATCACGACTGCAATCGTTCCACGCTGGCGGAACACGTTCACACGGAAACGACCCATGTCGCGGGCACCCACGGCAAAGTCACATTCCTTGTTCGTTTCAAAGCGCTGTTTCTGGTCGCGGTTCATGATATCATCCAAGAAGGAATCCATCATCAAGGAATCGACTCGGATATCAAACGGACGCTGCAGCGCACCGTTGATACGATAGACAGGAGGAACCCCTACGCGCAAATGCAAGTCAGACGCATTGCGGTTCACCATTTCGCGAAGCAGCTTTTCAATACGCAGTTGCGGTTGCTGTTCAGCCATTAGGCATTGCCTCCGAACTTTTCGTTATAGAGCTTTTCGATTTCGTCCTTGCGCTTTGCAATTTCTTCATTGTCGGGTTCCTTCTGGGCGAGGTCCTTGTAAATCTCGAGAGCCTTGCCGTACTTGCCCTGATCAAAGTAGATCTCGGCCAAGGTCGGAGTATTCAGGCTTTCGTCCAAGTCGTAGGCACCACGATCCAACGGAGCGTCAGGATTGTTGATCAGTCCCGCAGAAATTTCGTCGTCAGAATCACCAGACATCAGAAAATCGACACCCTTGTTAGAAGGCTTGTCTTCTTCGGTCAAGGAATCGTCGTCCATGTCGAACAGGCCCTTGAAGGCACCGGAAACTTCCGATTCAAGGGAATCCAAATCCTTGGGTGCATCTGCCGGAGCAGCGGCAAAAGTCTCTTCGGCAGGAGCCGCTTCGGCGGCCGGCGAATGAGATTCATCCAAAGCCAGGGAATCATCCGCGGCTTCGTCCTTTCCGAACAAACTATCAAACGAATTGTCCAGGTCCTTGGAAAGCGTTTCTTCCGAAATGTTACCGAAGGATTCCTCGATAGCGGCACCCGTCGCTTCCTGGTCATTAGACAAAGGTTCAGAAGCGGTTTCCGTCTTTGCGGCAGGAAGGTCCAAGTCATCGTCGTCGTTACCGAACATCGATGCAAAGGCACCGCCCATTTCCTTGGCGAGGTCAGATTCTTCGGGCTTCACTTCAGGCATTTCAAGTTCGGCCTCAGCCTTGTCCACCTGTTCAGCGAGACTTACAGATTCTTCTGCTGCAGGAGCTTCGGCGAGAGTTTCAGATTCAGCCTGCGGCTTTTCTTCGGGCAGGTCGTCGTCGCTACCGAACAAGGAATCAAAGGCATTATCTACACTGAAGCCCGCATCGGATGCAGTAGCCGGAGCAGCCTCTTCGGCAACCGGAGCAACTTCTTCGGCAACACTCTCCTGTTCGGCAGGAGCAGGTTCATCGAGAGCAGGAGCATCTTCCACCGGAGCTCCACCCGGAGTCCAGTCGCCCGTCAGGTTCATATCTGCATCGGCAGACTTTTCGAAAAGGCCACCTTCTTCGGACGGCAGTTCAAGGTCATCGGAAAGATCTGCGGTAAAGTCTGCGGCGGGTTCCGCAGCAGCATCAGCGGCAGCTTCTTCAGCAGGAGCATCAATCGAGGCAGACTGCGGCTTCTCTTCAGGCAATTCATCTTCACCGAAGATAGAATCGAAGGCATTGTCGATCGTGGTCGGTTCATCGGCCTTGTTTTCGGCGGCGGGTTCAGCAACCTCGTCAGCCGTCAAATTCATATCGGCGGCAGCAGACTTCTCGAAAAGGCCTCCGTCCTCGGACGGCAGTTCAAGGTCATCAGAAAGATCTGCGGTAAAGTCTGCGGCGGGTTCAGCGGCGATATCGGCAGGTTCGGCTGCAGGTTCTTCGGCAGCAATGTCTGCAGCGGGTTCGGCAGGAGCGTCAATCGAGGCCTGCGGCTTTTCTTCGGGAAGTTCATCTTCACCAAAGATATCGCCGAACGCATCGTCAATGCTCTGCGGCTTGTCTTCGACAGGAGCTTCTTCCGTAGCCAGGGCTTCAGGAGCTGGTTCGTCGGCAGGAGCATCAATAGAAACAGACTGCGGCTTTTCTTCGGGAAGTTCGTCTTCGCCAAAGATATCGCCAAACGCATCGTCGATACTCTGCGGCTTGTCTTCCGCGGGAGCTTCGGGAGCTGCCGCACCGAAGACACTCGCCGCATTCGCTTCGGCATTGTCATCAATGCTTGCAGGAATATCAGAAGAAGCCTCGGCGGCAGGAGCGGAAGCTTCTTCCGGTTCAAGGTCATCTTCAAGACCGAACATATCGGACAGGGCCGAACCAACATCGCTACTGGAGATATTCTCGTCTTCGCTCAATTCTTCAAGCGGCTTATCGGCAGCAGATTCGTTATTGATAGCATCCATCGCCGAATCCAGCGAAGCGGACAGGTCTTCCATCGCAGAATCATCGGCATCGTCATTACCAGGAATCATCGAGGCCAATGCTGCAAACGGATCGTCACCTGCAGGTTCGACCACATCAGTAGCAGAAGCATCGGCTTCCGCCGCCTGCGGTTCGTTCAGCGAGAATTCGTCAGCAGGAGCAGCTTCGGTAGATTCAGCAGCAGGTTCGGCGGTAAACTCGTCACTCAGGTCCATGTTACCGACATCGGGCATGCTGAAGTCGGTATCGGAAATTTCGCCGGCCATCGCGGCAGCCGCAGCGGCACCGACCACGACGTCGTATTCGTCTTTCCAGAAGGTGTTCAGCGGATCCATATCGTGCAAGCGACGATAACAGACGTTGCGTTCCCCGATGTTTTCCAGCTTATCGTAGGCATCGCCCATAATCTGCTGAGCAGCCAGGTTAAAGGGATCTGCGACAAGGACCTTCTCGCATTCCTCGATACAGGCATCGTAGCTTTCTTTCTGGAACAGGATCTTGGAACGGACGAGCATAGCCGCCACATCGTTCGGATAAAGCGTCAGGCCGCCATCGACCCTCTGCAGAGCCTGGTCCAGGTTGCCCGCCTCACGTTCAAGGTCGGCAAGCCATGCAAACGCCCTGGAGTTTACGTTTTTCTTGCCAATCGTCTTTTTAAGGGAATCCAACGTCACCGCCATAATCACCTCTTAGAGCAAAATTGCTTCGTCCGCCAAAAGGACAGGAATTCCTTCGCGAACCGGATACACCCTGGAACCGTCTTCGGTGGTCAACGCCTCGGTCAGGGGTTCAGAAACTTTTTCACCGGCAACGTTCTTGGCAGAACCGGCAGAAATAGCATTATTCACCTTGGCAATGATTTCGTCAGATGCCAACTTGAGCTTTCCCCTGGTTTCGGGGCAGCAAAGAATATCCAAAAGATTTGTATCGAACATAAAACCTTAATAATCAAATACTTACACAAAAAATAACTCATTTTTGTGCAATGTGTAAAGATTTTGTTGGAAATTGCCGTTTTTAGTGCAAATATTTCAGGTTTACAAGGGCAAAATTGCCTTCTGCCGCATTACCGATCAGCAGAAACACGCGTAAACCGAGGCTATCGAGCCAGCTGATGTCGAACGGTTCGCGGTATCCAGAGAAATTGGAGACCACCAGAAGCTCGCGGCAACCGGTCCGGTTGCAAATGGACTGCATCTCGGACACGTTCCCCAACAGGTGCTGACGGTTTTCTTCGGAAATCTTTTCGGGCTCCGAACTCACGCAGCCAAGGATTTCGATACCGGGAATCACGTTGTAGCGGTCAAACCAGCCGTTCAGGGAATCTTCCGAACCGCCAAGCAGAATGGAGCGGTGGCGTTTCTTGGCAAAGATGCGGTAGAAATAGTTTATCCAAAACGCAACGCGGCGCCAGGCAAGGAGAGCGAGCGGAATAAAGAGGCTGGAACAAACAACATAGACGCACCAGCCAATACTGGGATAAATTGTAGACCTGTCTCCTGGGTCATAAGAAAATTGGGCAAAGTAACGGAACACCTCATACCCCCCAACAGCAAGAAGGTTCAGCGGCACAAGGTACCGCAAGAACTTTTCGCCCTTGAGGCTGGATTCTGTGTATTCCCCACGGAACACAAGAAAGACCATATTAATAATGGCGACCAAGCCGACAAGCCACCAGTCTTCAAACTTAGTTATAACCCCTATGGATTTCTTAATGGAAGAAAAAATGTATTCATCGTTTCCCAAACCGGGCAAAAATACAAGAGCCCATACAGCTACCACGCCCAAGTCCAGAAACATCTTCCAGAACTTCGGGATAAGGCGCGAGAACATGCCCACGAAGGCCGCAAACATGATACCGAACGACACGAGGAAATTCGGAACAAAATAAAGGTCCTTGTGCTTACGCACAAAGATAAGCATCGCCTTGTAGAAATCCAGGTAGGAATCCCAGCGGCGGGTACGGCAGCTCTGGCCCTTGAAATGCAGAATATTCGTCGAAGGCGTGTAGTAGTTCTTGCAGCCGGCAACCTTCGCCCTGAAACACAGGTCCAAGTCCTCGCCGTACATGAAAAAGTCTTCGTCGAAACCGCCGAGTTTTTCGTACAGGTCGCGACGCATGCAGAAGAACGAGCCACTGATGGCATCCACCTCGGTCACTTCGTCCGGGTCGGCATACGTCATGTTGTAGCTTGCAAGGGTCTTGTTCTTCGGGAAGAGAGCGGCAAGGCCAATCGTCTTAGAAACCGCAGAGACAATCGTCGGGAACGAACGGCGACAGGCCCACTGAAGCGAACCATCCTCGTTCAAGATACGGCAACCCACCGTTCCCGATTCGGGGTGCTCTTCCATGAAGTCGAGCACCTTGGTAAAGGAATCGTGGGAAACGACCGTATCGGGATTGATAAAGAACAGGTAGGGCTTGGTTGCACGCTTTTCGGCGAGGTTGCAGCCCTTTCCAAAGCCGAGGTTTTCCTTGGAATCAATCCATTCCACTTCGGGAAAGAACTGCCTGATTTCGGGCAGAATCGGCTCGACCGAGCCATTATCAAGCACAATAACCTGCGCATCGATACCCTCGCATGCATCGCGAACGGACTTCAGGCATGCGGGAATGAAATCGCAAGAATTATAAGCAACAATGATAATGGAACAAGAGTACATAATAATTCAGAATTCGGAGTTCAGATTTCAGAGTTCGGAATAAAAAAATTCCAAATTCATCACGCAAGTCCTAGGCGAAGTTTAAGGACCAGGAAAAACGCTTCGGAAATAATGCCACCGCTCATCTTGGAAGTACCGCGGGTACGATCGGTAAATACGATGGGAATTTCCTTGACGCGAAGCCCCTTCTTCCAAATCTTGAATGTTGTCTCAATCTGGAAGCAGTAACCATCGCTCTTCATCTTGTCAAGGTTCAATGCCTGCAACGCTTCGCGGCGGAAGCACTTGAAACCGCCCGTAGCATCGCTGATCGGAAGCCCCGTCACGATGCGGGTATAGACATTTGCGCCATAGCTCAAGATCAGACGGCGCAAGTCCCAGTTCACCACGCTAATGCGGTGATTCTGGTAACGGCTACCGAGCACAAGGTCGGCATCTTCGGCCGTTTCCAAAAAGCGGTTCAAGTCAGTCGGCGCATGGCTAAAATCGGCATCCATTTCGAACACGCGTTCATAGTCGCGTTCGAGCGCCCACTTAAAACCCGTCACGTAAGCGGAACCGAGGCCCATCTTGCCCTTGCGGCGCAATAGGTGAATTCTCGGATTCTTTGCCGATTCCGCTTCCACCATATCACCTGTACCGTCGGGGCTACCGTCGTCTACCACGAGGATTTCGAGGCATTCGTTCTGCTTTAAAATGGCCTCCATAATGAGCAGGATATTTTCCTTCTCGTTATAGGTAGGCACAATGACCAAACTTTTGGGATACGCCATAAACAATCTTCTCCTAACCTAAATCTACAATTTCTCGAATGGATTCGGCCACAGGATAGCTCTGTTTTTTGCTTCCGTTCATCATTTCGCCCAAAAGGCCAAGCGACATGAACTGCACGCCCATCACCAGCGAGAATCCGCCCGCCAAAAGGAGCGGACGCACATGGAGTGCACCCGTCTGCAGCCATTCATAGCCAAAGTATCCCGAAACGCCAAAACCGATGAGCATAAAGATCAGGCCAAGGAGCCCAAAGAAATGGAGCGGCTTGGAGGCAAAGCTCCGCATAAACATCAACGATACAAGGTCAAGGAAACCGGACACCAGACGGGAAACGCCATACTTGGAAACACCGTGAACACGCGCACGGTGCGCCACGGGCATTTCAGTAATGCGGAAGCCCTGCCACTTGGCCATCACCGGGATAAAACGGTGATAGTCTCCGTACAGGTGGATAAAGCGCACCACGGAACTGCGGTAAGCCTTGATACCGCAGTTAAAATCGTGCAGTCGCTGGCCGCAGACGATAGAAACCGTCAAGTTGAACAACTTGGAAGGCCAAGTCTTGTGCCACGGATCCAGGCGACGAATTTTCCATCCGGAAACCAGGTCGTAGCCACTTTCCAGAATCTTGATCATCTTCGGAATTTCAAGCGGATCGTCCTGCAAGTCTCCGTCCAAGGTCGCCACGTACTTGCCACGCGCCTTGGAGAAACCGAAAGCGAGCCCTGCCGCCTTTCCGCAGTTGAACTGGAAGCGGAAAGCGCGAATAAAGGAATACTCCTTCGACAAATTCTCAATCACGTCCCAAGTATTATCGCGGCTACCGTCATCGATAATGATCACTTCGAACTCGAAACCCGTCGGCTTGATAGCGTCGACGATTTCCTTAAGGAGTTCGGGAAGATTTTCACTTTCTTCCTTGACCGGAATGACAAGACTCAAATCCATGAAATTACCTTAATTTATTTTCAAGCTCGATTATTCTGCGGCAGCAACCACCGCAGGTTCCTTTGCAGAATCCTTCTCGGCGGAATCCGTAGCGGGTTCAGCCGGAGCTTCGACCTTGAGCGGTTCGTCGGACATCATCTCGATCTGGCGACCACTCATGAGGAGGCGTGCGCGACCGCCTTCTTCGTAGGCAGGCACGTTTTCGAGACCGCGGTTCAGCACTTCCTGAGCCTTGGCCTTCTCCCCTGCAGCTTCGTAGACGAACGCAGCGGCCCAGTAGTTACGCCATTCCGAGGGGAACTGCTTCATACCCATTTCGAGGTACTTGGAAGCAGAGGCGGCAAGGCTATCCACCTGGGCCTTCTTTTCGGCCGTAAACGGATGGCTGTTCTTGAGAGCCGTAATCTTGTCGCGGGCGTCAAAGGAAATCTGCAAGTAGAGCGACACGTAGCCCGAAAGGAGACGTTCGGTTTCGCTGTTGATGTAGGCGGTACCGTCGCCAAGGCCACGGAACTTGAACACGGAGTCGATGAGGTTTGCCGTGTAGGCAGCATCGAAGGCATTGCGCTTCGGATTCAGGTCACCCTTCACGAAGTTGTAGACCATGCCTTCTTGCACCATGTACTTTTCGAGACCCATGAAGTTCGAAGTACCGACGGTCGTCGAAATTTCAATCGGTTTGTCCATGTTCTGGAGAGCGAGGTCGATCACCAGCTTATGCTGCGTGAGCATCATGCCGCTACGGGTACGGTTAGCCCATTCGGTAAAGGCGTCCCACACCTGGTAATGAACCTTGAACTGCATGAGCTTGGCGGAATCGGCCGCAGAAAGCTGCTGGCCTTCCATAGCATCGATACGGTTCTTGAGTTGCGGCATCAGGCGCTGGGCATTCTTCACCCAAGTAGAAACCTGATGGTTCGGGTTCGAGGCGGAGCTGTTGTCAAGCACCATGTCGCGGTCGATAGCGGCCTTGTCGTAGCTGAGCTTGAGAATCGGCTCGTTGTCAAGCATCTGCTTGATGTACCAGTCGGTATTACCGAGCGAAAGGTTCACCACACGAACGTCCTTACGCACACCAGCCACTTCCTGGGCAAACCACAGCGGGAAGGTATCGTTGTCACCGTTCGTAAAGAGAATCGCGTTCGGACGGCAGCTATTGAGCAGGTTGAAAGCGTAATCCCAAGGAACCCAGAGGCCGGAACGATCATGTTCCTTGTAGTTCGAAATGCAGGGCACCAGGAAGGACACAGCCACCAAGGCGGCGGCCACCGGATTTGCAAAGGCGGCAAAGGAGGATGTCGCCACCATAAACACGAGGATACCAGCACCGATACCGTAAATCATGCTCATAAAAATGAAGGCGGGCGTGTAGAAATAGTCACGTTCGCGGACTTCCAAATGCACGGCATCGGGGAACGGAGCGCGGGCACCCACCTGGGCAAAACCGTTCTCGATCTTCTGCCAGTTCTGCCAGACGACAGAATTGGAGTAATCATCAATTTCGCGCTGCAGGGTTGCAAGCTGAGCATCGTTTCCGCCACGAGCCTTGAGCGTTTCCATACGGATCTTGGCATGCTCGATGTTCTGACGCATGTCAATGAGATCGTTCGGATCCGGAAGGGCCGTAATGCCCATACCGCGGCTGTTCAAGTCCTGAACGTTGCGGCTCATTACGGAGACCCAGTAATCGTGTTCACGCTGCTCCATACGGGTGCCATCGGCAAAGTTGATGTAGAATAACAAGCCAAGGGAGCAAAGGGCGTAAAGCACAGAAACGAACACACCCATGTTGCGGTTACGCTTCCAGACGAACACGCAAACCATGATCAAAAGGCCATTAAAGATCAGGAACATGAGGAACTGCGGCAGTGTCGCATCGCCCATGAAGCTCATCTGCGTCGGGAACTTGATACCGAAACGTTCCACCGGCTGGTTGTCTGCTGCATCGAAGGTATAGATGCCGTTGGCATAGTTCACGTCGCCCACCTTGTAAGGCAGGTACTGCGCCATCTGGTACCCACCGTAACCCATATGCGGGAACGAGAGGAACTGGTGGCTGATACGGGCACGGCGGTAGAAGGCACGGCTAATCATGCTTTCGGAGCCGTACTGCTTACGTTCGATGAAGTTGTTGAAAGCGACCCAGTTTTCATCCTTGAACAGGTTACCAAGCTGGAGGTTGCCTTGTTCGTCGCGGATGTTGATTTCAGGATCGTTTTCGTCGATAATCGGGTTCAGTTCCGAACGGATCGGAATGTAGAGGTGCGTGCTGTAACCGATCAGGGCAAAGAATGCAAATGCCAAGGACAGACGCATGCTGCGCTGCACACCCTTGTTCTTGATGGGCTTAGCAAGGCAGAGAATCGAAAGAGCGAGCAAGCAGAGGAACGAAATTTCGATAAAGGCAGACACCATGTAAATCACGGAGCAAAGGAGCGTACCCGTAATCCAGATAGGAATGCGTTCCACAATCTTCTTGGGTTCGGCCACGAGCAAAAGCGCAAACACAGCAGGAACCGTAAGCATGGTGTAAAGGTGAGCACCCACGCCGAGGAAGGCGATGTAGCAGATGAAAATCAGAATGCGGTCGCTGTATTCTTCGTTACGCTTGTTGTACCAAACGAGACCGAGGTAAGACACAAGCATCAAGATCAGCATGGCTAGGCCGTAAACTTCGGCTTCGACAGCGTTGAACCAGAAGGTGTCCGAGAAGGTCAGGAGGAAGCCAGCCACAAGAGCAGCAGAGCCGAGCACAGCCGTACGGACCTTACCGGTAATCTTTTCGGCCAAGGCATCCGTCTTAAGCACGGTTGCGAGGAGTTCCCAGGCAAACAGAGCCGTCACATAGACGGTTGCGGCAGAGCTCACCACCGAGATGTAGTTCACGCGCTTTGCGATTTCACCCACGAACGGGAGCAGCACGATAACTGCACGGGCAAGGAACACGAAGAACGGAGTTCCAGGAGGATGCGGAATACCCAAGGTATTGGCGCAGGCGACAAATTCGCCGCAATCCCAGAAGCTTACCGTAGGAGCCATTGTCAGCACATACACAACCAGTGCTACAAATGCCGCAATGCCTGCGAAGATATGTTTCATCCATTTTTCCTTGAGCATTTTACTTTTCCTTGGGTTCGGTGACAACCATGCCACGGTTACGCATAAAGCCAGTCAAAAGGCCGTTCACGAAAGAATCCGAATTGTCGGTGCTGTACTTGGCGGCAATCTGCACCGCTTCAGAAATTGCGACCTTCATCGGGATTTCGGGGATGTAAGAAAGCTCGACCATCGCAATGCGGAGCACAATGCGGTCAAGGCTTGCCATACGGTCCAGTTCCCAGTGGGCGGCCGCGGCCTTGATATTTTCGTCGAGTTCTTCGCGATGGGCCTGCACCAGGTCCACCAACTTCATTCCATACTTTTTCTGTTCAGCGTGAAGGGGCTGGGATTCGAGCACTCCCGGAAGAGCCTCCCCCGCGGTCTGGCCCGTAATTTCCATGGCATACAAGAGCTGCATGGCAAAAACACGGGCGGGTCTGTAACTTACTTTCATAATCGTGTCGCTAATAATTAGATGGTCTTGTAAAGGTTTGCCATTTCAACGGCGGTAGACGCCCAGCTGGAGCCGAGGTTGCCGGCCTTGAG